>JBEBGN010000001.1:0-70148 GCA_040081395.1 Longimicrobiales bacterium | reverse complement strand
GAGGCGGAATCTGTTCGGGTCGCGGGTGGACCGAAAGCCCGAACTCGCTGTAGGATGGGGGCGCCTTCCCGAACCGCGAAACGGACACGATCCATGAGACCCAGAGCCGTGGTCTGGTGCCTGCTCGCCGCCGCCATCCTCCCGCTCGCCGCTTCCGGCCAGCAGCACGATGCGCCCGTCCGCTACGAGGATGACTTCCTCAGCGCCGAGTTCCATCGGAGCCGTCGCGAATTCCTGGGGCGCTTCCTGCCGCAGAACGCTGTAGCGGTGGCGTTCAGCGCCGCGACCAG
The DNA here is from genome assembly GCA_040081395.1 of Longimicrobiales bacterium. GTDB lineage: Bacteria > Gemmatimonadota > Gemmatimonadetes > Longimicrobiales > Gaopeijiaceae > UBA2982. Next base: position 69,858 of record JBEBGN010000001.1, on the reverse strand, counting down.
GAATCGCTCGAACGACGTGAGCTACGAGTACCGGCAGTCGAGCGACTTCCTGTACCTGACGGGGAGCGAGGAGCCGAACTCGGTCTTGCTCCTTGCGCCGGGTGGCGTGCAGGTCGACGGACGCACTGTGCGCGAGGTGCTCTTCGTGCCTCCCCGCAATCCCGCGGAAGAGGTGTGGGATGGGCGGAGGTTCGGGACGGAGCGGGCGATGTCGGAGCTGGGTGTCGAGCTCGCGGTCGAGACCACGCGTTTCGACGAGATCGTCGTGCCGCTTCTGCGCGATCGCTCGCGCCAGATCCACCACGTCGACATCCCGGACGCTCCCGAATCCGGCTCCGAGCTCGAAGCCCAGTTGGAGACGTTCTTCGCGCACGTCGATCTGCTGACCATGCCCAGGGGCAACCCGAACGCGAACCTGTTCGCGGTCGCGCTCGCCTCCGGTCCCGACGTGTTCGAGCGCATGAAGGGCAACACGCCGATCGGCCCTGCGGCCTTCACGGACCCGTATCTGCGGCAGCTCGCCCAGGCGTTTGCCGACTCGGAGACCTACGACGAGTGGGCCCGCAGGCGGACCGAGCTGCTGGCAGGGCGCTCCGAGGGAACTGCGCTCCGTGCGGTGCTGGCGGACCTCCGCACCCAGAAGACCGCGGAGGAGATGGTCGTGCTACAGCGCGCGATCGACATCACCGCAGAGGCACACCGCGCCGTGATGACGCAGGTCGAGCCGGGGTGGGCGGAATACGAGATCGAGGCGCTCGTTGAGTACACGTTCAAGAGGAACGGCTCCGAGCACCCAGGTTTCCCGAGTATCGTGGGAAGCGGCGAGAACTCGGTGATCCTGCACTACGAGACGAACCGACGCACGACGCAGCCGGGAGACGTCGTGGTCATCGATATCGGGGCCGAGTACCACGGCTACACGGCGGACGTCACGCGGACGATCCCCCTCGCGGGTCGGTACACGCCCGAGCAGCGAGCCATCTACCAAGTGGTCTACGACGCGCAGGAAGCGGGAATTCGCGCGTCACGCGCGGGGAATTCGTTCAGCGCCCCGCACCAAGCCGCCGCTCGCGTGCTCGCGGAGGGTCTGGCTCGCCTCGGCCTGATCTCCGGGCCGAACGACCAAGCGGGGCTCCGGCGCTTTTTCATGCACGGCACGAGCCACTATCTGGGGCTCGACGTGCACGACGTGGGCAACGGGGGCCCGCTTACACCCGGCACGGTGATCACCGTCGAGCCCGGGATCTACATCGCTGCGTCGGACGACATCGACCCGAAGTGGTGGAATATCGGCGTGCGCATCGAGGACGACGTGCTGATCACGGACGGTGATCCCGAGCTCCTGTCCTACGGGGTGCCACGTCAGATCGACGAGATCGAGCAGCTCATGCGTTCGAGGCCGGTCTCCTAGTCACGGACTTCGGCGCGCTCGATCACCGCTCCCTCGAGCACGGCATCCACGACGTCCATCCCTGCGGAGACGAATCCAAAGACGGTGTAGTCGTGGTCGAGTCGCACATTGTCGACCAAGTTGACGAAGATCTGACCGTCGCCGGTGTCACGGCCGCGGGTCGAAACGCCGACCGTGCCGCGCCAGTGCGAGCCGCCCACCTCGTCGCGGGTGTAGGGTCCATCTCCCGAGTACTCGTTCGCGCCGGGGCTTCCGCCTTGAATGACGAAGTTGGGCGCCCAGCGGTGGAAGGTCAGGCCGTCGAAGTAGCCTGAGCGCGCCAGACTCACGAAGCGCCACGCGTTCCGGGGGGCCAAGGTCGGGAGAAGATCGATCACGATCGTGCCGCCGCCCCGCATGTGCAGCGCCACGGTGGTCCGCTCGAGCGACGTCAGTTCCGCCGGAGATGGCAGAGGGGTGCGTGTGAGATGCTGAGGCGCCGGATCGACGGCTTGGCCGGTCCACGCACGTAGGATCGTGGCCGCCGCGACGGCGATCTCCGGATCGAAGTCCTCGAGGAGTGGCCTTACGGAGCCGGCGAGCGACGCGTCTCCGAGCTCCCCGATGCGCTCGAGGAGCGCGAGCCGTGGGTCGCGCCACGTCTCCCGGCGCGCAGACGAAAGCCGCTCGAGCTTGACCATCAACGCTGCGGCCACCGTGGTGCGCCCCGGCGACCCGGCGAGAAGACGCGCTGCCGTGAGGAGAAGCTGCGGGTCATCGCTCGCCAGTTGATCGAGCAGCAGGTCGTCCACGCGGTGGCCGTGCGCCGAGAAGAGCGCTTCGATTGCGACGGAGCGCACGTTCGGGCTGGAGTCGGCCGCCAGTCTCTCGAGGTCCGCTTCCGCTCCCACGATACCCGCTACTGTCGCAGCGTAGGTCCGCACGAAGGGGTTCGGATGCTCGACGAAGCGCGGGAGGAGGTCGGCTGCGCTCCGCTCGTCGATGCGCGCCAGTGACACGAGCGCCTGCGCGGCGGGCTGCCAGGGCGCAGATTCGTCTGGTGTCAGGTCGGACGCCGTGGTACGGAGCAGTTCCCGTTGCGCACCGGAATCGGGGCAGGGACGGCCGAGGGCTTCGAGCGCGACCACCCGGACCGAAGGAGGCGAGGCGGGCGCGGCGGCCGCGAAGAGCCACTCGCATGGCTGTGAGGTTCGCGCCCCGGCAGCCACGATCCGTAGGGCTTCGATCGCCACTCGCGGGGACGGATCGGCGATCGCCCGGCCCAGGATGGCCGGCCGCTGCGACGGAGCGACCGCACCGAGGAAGCGAAGGGGAGCGCGCCGTACATCCGGATGCGGATCCGACCCGGCGCGCTCGATCGCGTCGGCGCTCAGGCGCCGCGCTTGCCCCAACGACGAGATGGCGAGAGCACGGATGCGCGCTGCCTCGACGTCGTCCGGATCCTCGGACCCGAACGCGGCCATCTCCTCGAGGCGGTCTGCGGCCACCCGGTCCAGCCCGTCCCGATCGGCGCCTTCGCCCGAGTCACGGAGCAGCGCCTCGAAGCCGAGCGCCGCACCGATCAGCACCTCCGTTGTCGGGTCGAGCCCATCGGTGCCGGCCAAGCGGGCGATGGCCTGGGCTGCGCGCCGCCGGTCGAGGGCTTCCAACTCCAGCGTGCCGATCGAGCGCGCGATCGCGCCGCGCACCGATGCCGCCCTCTCCGTTTCGACACGCGCCAGCAGGTCGGGGAGCACTGCGGATCCGTCCGCTCCATGGACCGCTTGCGCGAGCGCTTCAGCGGTGGCCGCACGGACGCCTTCGTCGGCATCGACCAAGTGCGGTGCGATGGCTCCGGCCAGGGCGGGCTCTTCGAGTCGCCCGAGCGCGCGCACCGCCGTCCGGCGGAGATGGGGATCGTCCGAGCGTGCCGCGGTGACCAGCACGTCGAGCTCGACGCCCTCAATGGTCCGCGCGTCCTCGGCTTCGAGCACACGTACGAGGCTAGCGGTATCCGGATCCGGACGTCCTCCGTCCGGGACGCAGGCAGCGAGGCTCGCTGCCGCCGCAAGGATGAGGACGACGCCGGGCCGATCTCGGATCACCACACCCCTACGCGCTTAGAAGGCCTCGATCTTGTGGAAGACCTCGGTGCCGTTCTTGAACCAGTGCTCGCGGAACGGACAGGGCGACACGTCCTGGCGCAGGAGGTCGTTCGTGATCGGGTGCGGGAAGAGCTTCATGTCGCCGCGCTCGTTCTCGTGCACCGTATAGTCGCCGCTGATCTGCAGGATGGTGCGGAGCCGCTCCGTGCCGTTCATCATGAAGCCCTGGAGCAGGTGGGTCGTCGTCTCCCACGACTCCGGCGTCACGCTCAGGTCCAGAATCGGTGCACCCGAGCCGAAGACCCGGATGCGCACCCGCTCGGACGTCTCGATGAACTGGGCGTCGATGTTCTGGTCGTGGTACGGGAAGTGGAAGCGCTCCGCCTTGATGCGACGGGCCTCCTCCGAGCTGGTCGCGCAGAGGAACGGATAGAGCCCCGCCTTCGCGTGCTCGCCCCACGCCAACACGGAGGGCGGCACGATGACCGCGAACATGACCTCCGTATACGGGCCCACCACGCTGTCGTCGAACAGGAAGGCGTTCACGGACAGGACGCTGCGCTCGTGGCGTACCTCGATAGGCTCGAGATGCGCGGGCAACACCGCCCTCGCATCGGACGTCGCCATCTCGAAGAAGGCGCTGACCCCCGTGTGGAACCGATAGCTCCCTACGACTGGCATATCCCATACCTCTGCAGGACGCGCGCGATGGTGTCGGCGCCCTGCTCGAGGTCTTGCTTGGTATGCGCGGCCGAGATCGACATACGGAAGCGCGACTTGTGCTTGCCGACCGCCGGATAGCGGACCGGGTTGATGAAGATTCCCTCGCGGAAGAGTTCCTCGCCGATCATGAAGATGCGCGCGTCGTCGCGGATCATGATCGGAATGACCTGAGAGGTGGACTCACCGAACGGCACGCCCCGGGCGCGCAGCAGGTTCTGCATGTGGGTGACGTTCTCCCACAGCTGGGTGCGCAGCTGCGGCTCGCGCTGCACGAGCTCGAGCGACGCCCGCAGTCCGGCGACCACCGCCGGTGAGAGTGCGCAGGAGAAGAAGCGCGAGCGCGAGAAGCCACGCAGGTAGTTGATCAGCTTGAGCGAACCTGCGACGTACCCGCCCTGGCCACCGAGGCTCTTGGAGAAGGTGCCGATGTGGATGTCGACATCGTCGTCCACGCCCTGCTGCTCGGCGACGCCCTTGCCGGTCTCGCCGAAGACGAACGCCGAGTGTGCTTCGTCGATCAGGAGGCGAGCGCCGTGCTTCTTGCAGACCTCGAGCAGTTCGGGCAGCGGCGGAACGTCACCATCCATCGAATAGACGCCCTCCACGCAGACGAGCTTCTTGCCGCTGAAGCCGGAGAGCTTGCGGTCCAGGTCGTCGGCGCGGTTGTGCCGGAAGAAGCGCGACTTGGCCTTCGACAGGATCATCCCATCGACGATGCTGGCGTGCGCGAATTGATCCGCGACGATGAGGTCACCTGAGCGCATGAGTCCCGCGATGGTTCCCACATTGGCGCTGTAGCCGGTGGGGAACACCATCGCGGCCTCTTTCCCCTTGAAGGCGGCGACCTCCTCCGTGAAGCGCCGGTGTAGGTCCGTCGTCCCGCTGAGGATCGGCGAACCCGACGACCCGCCGCCGTAGATCTCGACGGCTTCATGGATCGCCTTCTTGACCTCCGGGCGATATGACAGTCCGAGATAGTTGTACGAGGCGAAGTTGATCAGCCCCTTCCGGAGCTCACCGGTCTTCGTGTCCTGGACATCGACCCGGGTCCCGGGGGCGCTGTGGAGCGGCAGCTCGTACAGGTAGTATCCCGCCGGCCTGACCTGGCTGTACCAAGCGTCGAACGGATCGAGCAAAGCGAAGGGGTCGTCGCCGGCCCCGAAGTAGAAATTCGTATAGTCGTATTCCATCGCGGCCGGGACGGTCGGGCCGGGCGAATCCGCCTCGTCGACTTCCAAACGGCGGACCGGGGTAGCAGCCTCGCTTCCGGCGCGCGCTACGGAACTCTCTTTGTTCATGTCGGACATGAAGATACCTGCCTCCTAGGCTATCGTAGCCGAAGCGCCAATTTCCCTCAAATAGGGCCCAGCAGCAAGGAGATCGTGCCTTCCTGGCTGGTTCGTGTTGCTGCTTGGACGCCGCCCCCCGCTCGCAGTAGGTTGCTCCGACCCCTGATCAGGTTGCCAAAGCCCCCATGAGCGAGTCCCCGCAGTCGTTCGAGAATCATGCAAAGTTCGTTCCGGGATACCATCAGTGGACGACCGCACTGCTCTTCTTTCCCCTCCTCTGGTTCGGCTACAGGGCGGTTTCGGACCCCGGTATCGATCGCGTGGCGCTCTTCGTCTTCTCCATCGGCGTGCTCCTCGCGGGTTACTGGCTGCGCGCGTTCCCGTTGGGGGTACAGGACCGGGTCATCCGGCTCGAGGAGCGTCTCCGCATGGAACGGATCCTCCCCGCGGACCTGAGGGCGCGCGTCCCGGAGCTGACCGCGAAGCAGCTGGTCGCGCTTCGCTTCGCGTCGGACGAGGAGTTGCCCGAGCTCACGCGCCGGACACTCGCGAACGAGTTCGCGAAGCCGAAGGACATCAAGCGCGCGATCAAGGGCTGGCGGGCGGACCACCAGCGGATCTAGGGCTTCGAGCCTGGACCGCTCAGGGGGACAGCGTCGCGCTCACGACCTCACCGGTCGTGGTGCCTTCCGCGAGCGCCACGTATCGGGCGGCCAGATCCTTGGACCAGATGCCGGGCAAGGGGGCGAGGCCTGCGCGCACGCGCGATTCGGCCACCCAGCCGGGGCTCACCACATTGACGCGATAGCGGCCGTCGAGATCCAAGGCCGCAGCGCGCGCGAATGCCTCAACCGCCGCGCCGGTCATGGTTACGATGACAGAGCCCCGTGCGGGCACCTGCGACAGGTCGCCGCTGGTGAGGGTGAAGGACCCGCCCTCCCGCACGCGTCCGATTCCGCGCCGGACGAGGTTCACCTGGCCCATGAGCTTGCTGGCGATACTCGACCGGAATGCCTCGTCGGTGAGTCCATCGAGCGCGCCGAACTCGGCTCGGCCGGCGGCGCAGATCACGGCATCCAGCGGAAGGGCGGCCGAGTAGAGCGCTTCGATCGAGGTGGGGTCTGCCAGGTCCACCGACAGATCTCCCCGCGTGGCGCCCGCGGGCACGACCTCGTGTCCACGATCGCGCAGCGCGGTCGAAATGGCGCTCCCGATCGTTCCTGTCGCCCCGACCACGAGTATGCGCATGCGGCCAACCTCGACGGACGGCCGCCCCGGAGCAACCCGTGACACGTGCGACACGCTACCCGGTGATGGTGCACGGCTTCACGGGCTCGTCCGCTTCGTGGGGGCCGCGCCTGATCGATGGTCTCGCGGGAGCCGGGCTCACGCCGGTGACGGTCGATCTACCTGGGCACGGGGCGGATATCGGCGCCATCGATCCAGCCCGGTTCACGTTGGCGGCTGCGCTGGAACGGGTCGGGGGAGCCGGAGCGTGGCCCGAGGATCTCATCGGCTATTCGATGGGTGGGCGCATCGCTTTGCACTTTGCAGCAGCCTATCCGAACCGTGTGCGGAGGCTCGTGCTCGAGTCGGCCTCGCCCGGCCTCGTCCTTGAGGCCGAGCGCGACGCACGACGACGTTCGGACGATGACTTGGCGAAACGGATCGAGGCGGAAGGAATCGCTTGGTTCACGGAGTTCTGGGAGTCGCAGCCGCTCTTCGAGTCCCGGTGGCGTGCCGACCCGCGCGATCTGGCTCGTCAATCGGAGCTGCGCATGAGGAATGATCCTCGTTCCCTGGCCGCGGCGCTCACGGGTCTCGGCTCCGGGCGACTCCCTTCGCTTTGGCACGACCTCGACCGCATCGGAACCCCCACGCTCCTGCTCGCGGGCGCGCTCGATGTGAAGTACGTGGAGGTCGCGGAGCGCATGTGCGCGGCCATGCCGGCCGCCAAACTGGCGATCGTACCGGGCGCGGGCCACACGGTGCACCTCGAGGCACCGGAGGCATGGCTGGACGCCGTGACCGGCTTCCTGACCGCGTAGTGCGGCGGGGCCGCGGGGCCCCGACGATTTTTCTGGCACTCGCGAGCGATTTCGGCAAGGTTGTAAGCCATGATCAAGAAGCTCTTCTTGCTCTGCATCGTGTTGATCGGAGTGGCCATGGCCGTTCCCAGCACGCGCGCGCAGATACAGGATCGCGCGATCCAGCCCGTGATGGATGAGATCGGCAACCGGCTCGTGCCACGGCGGTTGGACGCGATGGCCGACCAACTCGACGTGCGCCTCAGTCGGGCCGAGCGACTCCCCGCGGACAACTTCGCCGCGTGGGTGCGACGGGACTACACGGGTCCGGAAGTGGATCCGTGGGGGAACCCCTGGTTCCTCCAGGTGGGCCGACGCGACTACACCGTCGGGTCTTTGGGTGCGGACGGTCAATTGGGGACCGGCGACGACCTCACCGTGCGGCGGAGCCTCCAGCAGACCCCTCGCTGACACGCGGCAGCGTCAAGCGAGTCCCGGCTCCGTCGAGTCCAGAGACGTTGCCGGGTCTCAGGTAGCTCGCGGCCGGTCCAAGACGCCAGGTACTCAAAGTGCCCGAGCTCCCCGAAATCACGGCCTATCTGGAAGGCTTCGAGCGCACGATTCGGGGGCACCCGATCGCGGGGGTTCGTCTGCGGTCCGTGTCGTTGTTGCGTACATGGGATCCCCCCGTCTCGGCCGCCGTGGGCCGCGAGGTTCTGGGCCTGGAGCGCCTCGGGAAGCGGGTCGTCTGGGTCCTCGAGGACGAGTTGTTTCTCGTCTTCCACCTCATGATTTCCGGCCGTTTCAAGTGGACGAAGGCCGGCGCCGCGGTACCCAAGAAGCGGGCCCACGGGGCCTTCGACTTCGCGCACGGCACCGTTCTGCTCACCGAGCAGTCCACGCAGAAGCGGGCCTCCCTGCACGTGGTACGCGGGCGCGATTTGCTCGCGGAGCTCGATCCAGGGGGCATCGACGTCCTGAGCGCCTCGCTCGATGAGTTCGCCGCGGCTCTCACGCGAGAAAACCGGACGCTGAAGCGGGCGCTCACCGACCCGCGGGTGCTGTCGGGGATCGGGAACGCGCACTCGGACGAGATCCTGCTCTTCGCCGGGCTCTCGCCGCTCCAGCTCACGCAACGCCTCTCGTCAGCCGAACTCGTACGGTTGCGCGACGTCACGCGCACCTCGTTGACGGAGTGGACCGAGCGACTTCGCACCGAGTTCGGCGACCGCTTCCCCGAAAAGATCACTGCGTTCCACCCGGCCATGGGAGCGCATGGCAAGTTCGGCGACCCGTGCCCCCGGTGCGGTGCGCCCATCCAGCGCATCAAATACGCCGACCGCGAGACGAACTACTGCGCGACCTGCCAGACAGGGGGGAAGCTCCTGGCGGACCGCGGCATGTCGCGGCTCATGGGGGACGATTGGCCGCGCACGCTCGAGGAGCTCGAGGAACTCAGGGCCAAGTGACCAGGACCTGGCCGCGGCTTGTTTCGATCGCGCGCTAGATATATCGTACGATACACTGTGCAACGTACTGTTTCCGCCTGGGCGATACGAGACGGGCGGACGGGAGGATGACCATGAGGCAGGAGCGCGGACGACGGGGTGGACCCTTCGACTGGTTCGATCAGTTCGCCGAATCCCTCTTCGATTGGGATGCGGGCTCGGGCCCACGTCGCGAGAAACACCGTCGCCACGGTGGCCCGGGCCGGCGCTTCTTCGGTCACGGCGAGGTGCGCTTGGCTCTTCTCTCCTTGCTGGAGGACGCCCCGGCGCACGGCTACGAGTTGATGAAGCGCCTAGAAGAACGGTCCGGCGGTATGTACCGGGCGAGCGCGGGGACCGTGTACCCGGTCCTGCAGCAGCTCGAGGACGAGGGGCTCGTGCGCAGCGAGGATGTCGAGGGGAAGAAGACGTACCACCTGACCGAGGCAGGCAAGGAAGAGCTGCTCGTCCACCGCGAGGACACCGACCGCATCTGGCGACGCGCGGGCGGGTGGAAGGATTGGGGCGTGAGCATGGGTCCCGAGACCGCGGAGATCTGGGGAAGCTGGGGCCGGCTCTCCAAGGCCGCGTTCAAGGCCGCGGCGCGCGCGGGCTTCGAGAACACCGAGCGCGTGAGGGAGATCCTCGACCGCGCGCGCAAAGAAATCGAAGCGCTGTAGACCCCTACGGCTCCACGTAGACGCCCGGCTCGCCCGAGTCGCCACCCCCGCCCATGAGGGCGCGGAGCGCGGACGCGTTCTCCAGCGTCGGCGTCTCCCACCCCTTCTCGTAGCCGAACACTTCGCGCAGGGGCCGGCTGCCGAACTCGCCGTCCAAGATCTCGAGGTGGTCGGCGCTCAGGAGCGCGGGATGGTCCACGCCGCAAGCGTGGCTGATGCGGATGAGTTCTTTGCGGAGCATGATGACGTAGTTGGCGAGCCGGGCGGCCTTGTCCGTCGGGTCGAGGCCGCGCACGAGCCATTTGTTCTGGGTGGCTACGCCCGTAGGGCAGTGACCCGTGTGGCAGCGCTGCGCCTGGATGCATCCGATCGCCATCATCGCCTCGCGGGCGACATTCACCGTGTCGGCCCCGAGGCAGAACGCGAACAGCGCACTGTCGGGGAATCCGAGTTTGCCCGCTCCGATCCACACGACTTTTTGGTGCACGCCGCGCTCGGCGAAAAGGCGGTAGACCCTGCTGAACCCGATCTTGAAGGGCAGGGACACGTGGTCGCTGAAGGCGAACGGCGCCGCCCCCGTGCCGCCCTCACCACCGTCGATGTTGATGAAGTCCACTCCGCGCGGCTCGGCCGCCATCCGATCCGCCAGCTCGCGCCAGACTCCCATCTGCCCCACCGCCGACTTGATGCCGACCGGAAGTCCACTGGCGTCGGCCAGGTCCTCCACGAAATCGAGCATCTCGTCGACGTTACGGAAGGCCCGATGGCTCGCGGGACTGATCACGCTCTGGCCCTGCGGCACGCCGCGGATCGCCGCGATTTCTGCGGTTACTTTGGCGGCAGGGAGTACTCCGCCGAGGCCCGGCTTGGCGCCTTGGCTGAGTTTGATCTCGATGGCTCTGATCGGATGCGCCTCGACCTTGCGAAGGAACTCCGCTCGATCGAACCCGCCATCGCGAGTGCGGCAGCCGAAGTAGCCTGTCCCGATCTGCCAGGTCAGCTGCCCCCCCTTGAGGTGGTAGGGGGAGATGCCTCCCTCGCCGGTATTGTGCAGGCAGCCGCAGATCGCCGCGCCCCGGTTCATCGCCTCGACCGCGGCCGTCGACAGCGCGCCAAAGCTCATGGCGCTCACATTCACCACCGAGTCGGGGCGGAACGCGAGTCGGCGGTTGCGGTGCGCGCCGAGCACCTTGGCGCAGGGCACGCGGTACGTCGGGTCCTTGTCCTCGTCGTGGTGCGTGTCCATCCGCCCCAGCGTGTGATGCTTGATAATGAGGTAGTTGGACGAATGCTCGAGGTCGTTATCGGTGCCGAAGCCGACGTAGTTGTTGGCGCGCTTGGCGGAGGCGTAGACCCAGCGGCGCTGGTCCCGTGAAAAGGGACGCTCCTCGTCGTTGCCCGTGACGATGTACTGACGCAGTTCGGGTCCGACGGCCTCGAGCCAATATCGGAAGTGCCCAATGATGGGGAAGTTGCGTAGGATCGCGTGCTTCTTCTGCGTCACGTCGTACACGACGACCGCGAGCAGGAATAGCAGGGCACCCCAGATCCAGATCACCGCGGCGACCTCCGCGTCAGCGGGCTAGGGAACTCGTCGGCGGGGAACCTACCGCGCGCGGGCGTCGGTCACCACAACGGCATGCTGACGCCGAGCGCCACGAGGCGGGGGTCCCGCGCCTGCGCATCCAGTAGGATCCAGCGGGTCTCGAGCTCCGGGCGGAAGCGGCCGAGGCCCCCGAGTCGCACGCCCACAACCACGCTGAACGTCTGTTCGTTGCGGCGTGGTGCGGCGGGGTCGGGCCCGAAGACCGAGTTGCGGAAGCCAACGCCGCCGCCGAGGTAGAATCCGCCGGCCCGACCCTCCGTGAGGTACACGGCTTCGAGGTTGAACTGATAGGCCTTGAAGCCCGGCAGGAACGTCACGTCGACGTTCGGCAGCAGCTCGACCGATCCGCTGGGCAGGACCGGCACTCGCAGGAACGCGCCCACCGTCGGCTCCGACTGTGCGTTGTCGAACCCGACCCGTACGCCAACGGCTGCGGGTGCCCACCCCGTCGCAGTGGATGGGGCGTTGCTGGGCCCGAACTGGGCCTGGAGCCCGTGGGGGAGGAGGGCCATCGAGAGAGCGAGGACGAACGCTTGCGGCGGCGGGATGGTCATTGGCTCTCGGGAGGAGGCGCGGGAGGGTCGTTTGTGGGCGGGCATGCGTTCGAGTGTACGCATGGGTGCGGGGTGGTTGCAAAGGCGACTCGGCCTGGGCCCTCCTACCCGAACAGGTCGCGCCGGGCGCCCTCCGTGATGGCGCGGACTCCGGGGTGGCTGATTCTGCGCTCGACCGACGTAGCGTAGAAGCGCTCGCGTACCTCGGGAATGCGTCCAACGACCGCGACGCGGTACTGCTCGCGCACGTCGTCCTCGACCACGGTCGGCGCCGTGAAGAGGCCGGCTCCCTTCGCACCGAACACTTTGAGGACCGCGCTGTCCTCGATCTCCGCGACGACGGCCGGACGCACGCCCTTCGCCTCGAACCATCGCTCCAGGGCGGCGCGGACCGCGGTACTGTCCGTGGGAAGGAGCAGGGGCGCTCCGGCCAGTGAGGTTGGGAAGCGCTTGCGGTATGTCTTGGCCAGCGAGGGAACGCCGAACACAGTGACGCCGCACTCACCCAACAGGTGGCTGTAGGCTCGTACGAGGGTGGTGGGTGGTACCGGAGAGTCCGACAGGACGAGGTCCAGCGCGTGCGTCGCGAGATCTGCGAAGAGTCTATCAGGTCGGTCGTCTCGCAGTACGAGACGCATGGGCACGGGCAAGGATAGCGCAGGCCCGAGGATCCGATACGCCACGAGCTTGGGGAGCGCGTCGGTGATGCCGACCGCGAGCCGACCCAACCGACCCGACGGACTCCCCGCGAGCGCCTGCTGGAGCTCGCGACCGAGGCCGAAGATCTCCTCGGCGTATCGCTGCACGAGCCGACCGACATCGGTCACGACGAGTCCGCGCCCGCTCCTCTGCAGGAGCTTCTCGCCGAGCGAGCGCTCGAGCAGCCGGATCTGCGCGCTGATCGCGGGTTGCGAGAGATGTAGCTCCTTGGTGGCACTGGCCACGCTTCCGAGACGGGCCACCGTCCAGAAGTAGAAAAGGTGCCGATAGTTGATGCTTCGCTCGTGCGCCATATATCCAATTTATGGATGATAACCCGACATACATTTCTATTTGTTTATATCCCGGCCCGACGGTAGCGTCAACTGCGGCGGTCATCCACACGAACGTGGCCGCGCTACCTCGACGACCGGATTCAACTCGTGGACGTGACGATCGGCTTCTGGCTGGGATTCATCGCCTTCGTCTTGGTCATGCTCGCGCTCGACCTGGGCGTCTTCCATCGCAAGGCGCATGAGGTCTCGATGCGCGAGGCGGCTGCGTGGAGCGTCGCCTGGGTCACGCTCGCCATGGTGTTCAACGCGGGAGTGCTCTGGCTCTGGGGGCGAGACGCAGCGCTCGAGTTCCTGACCGGCTATCTGATCGAGAAGTCGCTGTCGATCGACAACATTTTCGTGTTCGTCATGATCTTCAGCTACTTCAGCGTACCAGCGATCTACCAGCATCGTGTGCTATTCTGGGGAGTGCTGGGTGCACTCGTCATGCGCGGCGTCTTCATCGCGGCGGGCGCCTACGTGCTCCAGCAGTTCCACTGGGTGATCTACGTGTTTGGCGCCATCCTCCTCTTGACCGGAGTCAAGATGGCGCGCCGTGTCGACGTCTACGACCCGACGAAGAACGTACTGGTCGGGCTCGCGAAGCGTTTCCTTCCCCTGACTCCGCGGTACGACGGTGACCGCTTCTGGACCCGCGAGAACGGGCGCCGAGTCGCTACGCCCCTCCTACTCGTTCTGCTCTTGGTCGAGTTCACGGACCTCGTGTTCGCCATCGATTCGATCCCGGCGATCTTCGCCGTGACTCAGGAGCCGTTCCTGGTCTATACGTGCAACGTGTTCGCCATCCTGGGTTTGCGTTCGATGTACTTCCTGCTCGCCGGTATCGTCCATCGGTTCGTCTACTTGAAGTACGGCCTGGCGGCTGTGCTCGTTTTCGTCGGGACGAAGATGATGCTGATCGACGTCTACAAGATCCCCGTGGGGGTCTCGCTGGCGGTCATCAGTCTCCTGATCGGCGCGTCGGTGGTGCTCTCACTCCTGCTCGCACGCGATCACCCGATCGCGCCCCGCGAGGCAACGCCGCGGAACTAAATCCGCGGCGATGTCACCGACCGTCGCCGCGGATCCCGCTCCTCCGATTGTTCGACCGCGAGCACGATCTCGCGCATCTCCTTCAAGAGGTGGGCATGCGCATCCGGCAACACCTCACCCTGGATGAGCCTCAACACGTTGAGGCGGTGCGCGGGGGACTCGATGACGCGCGTGAACGCGGGCAGCAGTCGATAGAAGAGCCCGATGAACTCATCCCAGATCGCCGCGCTGGCCGCGAGGTGGGCCTCGTAGGGAAGGAAGACCTCCCGGCTCACGTCGCCCTTGGCGAGCGCGACCTGAATGCGCTCGGCTGCCGCCCGCGCGCCGTGCATGGCCACGCCCACGCCCGAGGAAAAAATGGGGTCGATGAAGCGAGCGGCGTCCCCGATCGCCAGCCACCCGTCACCGCACACCCTCTCGAGGGCGTAGCTGTAGTTGGCTTCCCCTTTGAGGTCGTTGATGCGGATCGCGTTTCGGGTTGCCTTGGCGAGGGCGCGGTTCATGCCCAAGCCCTCCGCGAAGAAGTCCTCGACACTGCGGCCTGACGAGTGGTAAGTGGCCTTCGCGGCCACCACCCCAATGGAGGTGATCTCGTCATTGATGGGAGCCCGCCAAGCCCATCCGCGCAGCTCGGGCAGGAAGTCGACGTGCGTGTAGAGCGCGGTCGCGCTGCGACCCCGGTCGACGCCTAGGAACCACGCGTGCAAGGCGAACTGATCCAGGTCTGGGTGGTTGCGCAGCAGGTGGAGTTGGTGGCCGATCTTGGCCGACCTCCCTCCCGCATCCACGACGATCCGCCCCGGAATGAAGATCTCCTGGTCGGCCACCGCCGCGTGGACGCCGACCGCGCGTCCCTCGTCGAAGGCCACTTCCTTCACACTCGCGCCCTGGACGATGCGGCAACCCAGGCTCTCAGCGTGCTTCATGAGCAGGAGGTCGAACTTGGATCGGTCGACGTGATAGGTGTACGACTGCTCGACGCCCTCCTGCGGAAACTCCGAGTATGCGATCTCGATCGCGTCGCCGTTGGGCGGGTGGTACACCACGCCATCGGAGTGGGGAAACTCCGCAGCCTCCATGACCGGGTGGAACCCGATCTCGCGGAAGATGCGCACCGCGGACGGCATCAACGACTCACCGACGTGCGGCCGGGGGTGGTGGGCCCGCTCCAGGATCACGCAGGGAGTCCCCGCGCGCGCCAGGTAGCAGCCCAGGGTGAGCCCACCGGGGCCACCGCCGATGATGACGACTTCCTTCATCGCGGTCACGCCTTCACCGCGGGGACCTTGGCCGGCCGGTGGAGCAGTAGAGGAACCTCGGTGCCCCTGAGCACCTTGTCCGCGGCGCTCCCGAGCACCAAGCGCCCGACCCCACTCCGCCCGTGGGTCGCCATGGCGATCAGGTCGCATCCGACCGCTTCCGCCTCGGAGAGGATGCCGTGCCCCGCCTGCGCGTCGACCGCGACGGAGGTAGTGACCCGCAGCCCCCGACGTCGCATGCGGTCTGCACGCTCCTCCAGGTACAGCGCCGCGCTCTCCTTCGCGTCGGCGAGGATGTTCTGATTCATCTGCACCGTGTAGGGGAGGTACGGTGACGCGATATCCAAGGGGTACGGGACCACCCGGGTCAGATGGTACGCAGAACCGAAGAGCTCTCCGAGCTCGGTCGCGTACTCGAGCGCGTGCTCCGAGAGTTCGGATCCGTCGAGCGGCACGAGAATGGTCTCCAAGCCCTTCGGAGTCGTGACGACCGGGGGATGGTCCGCTTCCGGGCGCACGAACAACACGGGGATCGTGGCCTGGCGCATGACGGCATCGGCCACCGATCCCAGCCATGCGCGCGAGAGCGCACCGCGACCATGGGTCGCCATGATCATCAGGTCCGCGTACTTGGATGCGGCCTCTTCGAGTAGCGTTTCGACCACGTGACCGGACCTGAGCGCGGTCGAAACAACGCCACCGGCTTCCGAGTCGATGCGTTCGGCCACACTGGCGAGATAGTCCTCGCTCCAGTCGCGGGCAGCGGCCTCCCATTCCTCGTACGCGAGCGCGGGAATGGGCTCCACGACCGACACGAGGTGGATCCTCGCCCCCGTCTTCTGCGACAGTGACAAGGCCAGCGGCAACGCCGCCTCGGCGAACGTCGAGCCGTCGAGAGACACCAAGATCTGCTTGTACACGAACCCTCCTTCGGTGGCTGTCCACCCCATGGCCGGGCTTCCCCGTCCGTCTAGATTCTCGGCCATTAGGATGGCGGAGGATGTCGGGCACATCGCGTGCCCTGAGTCGGGAGATTCATACATCATGGGGACGGCGCTCTCGGGGGACGAGTATCGAGCCATTTTCGAGGCCTCGCCCGACGGCTGCCTCGTGGTGGATCGAAACGGGGCCATTCGGGCCGCGAATCCGCGCATGGAGGAGCTCTTCGGTTGGACCGAGGCAGAGCTCATGGGAAAGCGGGTCGACGTGCTGGTTCCGGATGCCGTGAGACCGACCCATGAGTCGCATCGCGCCCGATTCGTCGCCGACCCGCACAATCGCCCCATGGGGGTGGGACTGGATCTTCGTGCGCAGCGGAAGGACGGAACGACCTTCCCGGTCGAGATCAGCCTGAGCCCGTGGAAGGCGGAGGCGCGGGACCTCTACGTGATCTGCACCCTCCGGGACGTGAGCGAGTATCGACGCCTGCAGGATTTCTCCGAGGGCGCGCTCAGGGCTACCGAGGAAGAGCGCCAACGCATCGCGCGTGAGCTTCACGACGACACCGCTCAACGTCTCGCCACCCTGATCCTCCGCACGCGTCGACTCGCGCTGGAGCCGAGCGCGGACGCGCGAGCGGAGCTACTCGAGCAGATTCGGGAGGAGATCGTCGACGCCGCTGATGGGGTGAAGCGGATGGCGAGGGGTCTACGGCCGCCGGAGATCGAGGAACTCGGGCTCGCCTTGGCGATCACCGCGCACGTGCGCAGCCTGCGAGAGGGGACCTCCTTCGTCGTGGAGACCGAGCTTGGGCAGGTCGACCAAGACCTGAGCGTCACGGCGAAGTTGGCGATGTACCGAATCGTTCAAGAGGCCCTGTCCAACGCACGCCGCCACGCGGGAGCGGAGAGGGTGCGCGTGCGCCTCGTTCGGGAGGGTGCCATGGTCGTCGCAGAGGTGGTCGATGACGGCCGCGGCTTCCTCTCGTCGCGGGCGGTGGAGGGCGGTGGTGGACTCGGGCTCCTGGGAATGCGCGAGCGAGCGACCATGATCGGGGGTAGGTTGACCGTCGAGAGCGAGCCGGGACGGGGGACGACGGTTCGGGTCGCGGTTCCGGTCCAAGAATTGGGGAGAGAGGCATGACCAAGCCGACCACGGTGTTGCTGGTGGACGATCACGCCATGTTCCGCGCCGGCATCAAGGCCCTTCTGGAGCATGAGGGGCGGGTGAACGTCGTGGGCGAGGCGTCCTCCGGCGACGAGGCGGTCGACCTCGTGCGCCAGCTGAAGCCGGACGTAGTCGTCATGGACCTGTCGATGCCCGGTTCGAACGGCCTGGAAGCCACGCGGCGCATCGCCGCGCTCGAGTTGGATACGAGCGTGCTCGTGCTCACGGTGCATGCGGAGGAGGAGTACCTCGTACCGGTGGTGGAGGCGGGCGCGAGTGGATACCTGACGAAGACGAGTGCCGACGTGGACCTCCTGGAGGCGATCAAGGTGGTCGCGCGCGGACAGGTGTTCCTCCCGCCCAAGGCCACGACGTTGCTGCTCAAGCAGTACAAGGCCGCGGACACGGAAGGCGAGGCCGGGCTGAAGGACCTGAGCACCCGCGAGCAGGAAGTGCTGGCGCTCACCGCCGAGGGGTTCAGCTCCCGCGAGATCGGCAAGAAACTCTTCATCAGCCCCAAGACGGTCGATACGTATCGGTCTCGGATCATGGAGAAGCTGGGCCTCTCCCACCGCAGCGACCTGGTGCGCTTCGCCCTCCGCGTCGGCTTGCTCAAGGAAGTGTGACCCGGAGTTGACGGCTGGTGATGGCGTCTTTAGCTTCGGCTAAATCTAAATTTTAGCCGAGGCTAAACATTTCCGTGCCAGGGCGGTCCCTCCCCGTGCTTCTCGCCACCGCGCTCGTCGGTTGCGGCATCCTCACGCCGGACGGCCCGGCCGAGGACCAGTTGCTGGGCGGGCCCATCGAGGGGATGACGCCCTCGCAGGTGCACCAGCACGTGGTGGGTGACGAGGAGTTTGCCCGTCGCTTCGCTGTGACGGATGGCCTCGGACCCATCTTCGTCGCCGCCGCCTGCGAGCAGTGCCACGTTGGAGACGGCAAGGGTCATCCGGCGTTCGACCTGCGTCGCTTCGGCACGCCGGGTCCTTCGGGCTTCGATCCGCTGACGGCCCTCGGCGGCCCGCAGCTTCAACACCGCGCCATCCCCGGGTATCCTCCGGAGCAGATCCCGGCCGCCGCTACGGGGGTTTCGACGTTCACGGCTCCGGCAGTGAGCGGCCTCGGCTACCTGGACGCCGTGGACGACGCCACGCTCATCGCGCTGGCAGACCCGAACGACGCAGACGGGGACGGCATCAGCGGCCGACTCCAGCTTCACCCACCCAGCGAGGTCATCGAGGCCGCTCTGGCTCTGGAGGCGCGGGGCTCCCCCGACCCGAGCGCACGCGGCACGCTCGTGAACGGCATGTATATCGGCCGTTTCGGCAAGAAGGGGCTCACCGTCAACCTGCTGCACCAGACCGTGGGAGCTTATCAGCAGGACATCGGGATCACGAGCGACCTCATGCCGGAAGACCTCTTCAACCCGGCGGCGGGGTCGAGAGCATCCGACCGCGTGGCGGACCCCGAGGTCTCGAGCGCCACGGTGGCCGACGTCGTGTTCTACCTGAAGACCTTGCGCGCCCCGACTCGTCGCGACGCGAGCGATCCCGAAGTGCTTGCGGGTGAACAGCTCTTCTCCGGGATCGGGTGCGCGGATTGTCATCTGCCGACCCTGACTACCGGTCGCTCGGAGATCGCGGTGCTGAACCAGGTCGATTTTCACCCGTATACGGATCTGCTCCTGCACGACATGGGTCCCGCGCTCGACGACGGATATACGGAGGGCATCGCGTCGACCTCGGAGTGGCGGACCCCACCGCTCTGGGGTCTCGGGATCCAACAGAACTTCCAGGGTGGGCGCGTATTCCTCCTGCACGACGGCAGGGCCGAGACGCTGGAGGAGGCGATCACGCTTCATGGCGGAGAGGCAACCGCGGCCCGCGACGGGTTCCTGGCCCTCTCGGCCGCCGACCGTCAGCGCCTCCTCCGGTTCGTCGGCTCGTTGTGACCGGCCGGCCGATGCCACGCAGGGACTTCGTCGCGCTGGGCGCGTCGGCGCTCGCCTTCGGGGGGTGCGCGGGCGCAGCGTACGTGGTGCCGCGCTCGGCGCCGGGACGTCTGTCGATCTCGGTGGGGGACGTCGGGGCGGACGGTGTCCTCATGCAGACAGCGGATATGGCACGACCCATCTATGTGCGCCGACTGACCTCGGGCGAGCTGGTGGCCGTGCTCGCGTCGTGCACGCACCAGGGGTGTCAGCCGGAGCCCGCGTCCGATCGCCTGATCTGTCCCTGTCACGGAAGCGAGTTCTCCTTCGATGGCGCCGTGCTCCAAGGGCCCGCCGAGCGGGCTCTCGTGCGCTACGCGGTGACCGAGGAGAGCGGCGACGTCGTGGTGTGGCTCCAGGGAAGGGGGGCGCCATGAGTCGCGGATCCCTCGCGTGCTTGTGGATCGTGGTCGCGGTCGCCGCACCGACCACGCTCGCGGGTCAGTCGACTGACTCGGCCTCCGCCCAGGACGGGATCTACGCGCGCCCCTTCATCGGCGCGGTGTCGATGGCGTCGATCGGCGGATACGTGGAGGGAAACACCAACTGGTTCGTGGAGGACGGCGTGTCGGAGGGGTTCTCCATGGAACTGCGCCGCTTCAACGTCTTCCTCTTCTCTCAGATCTCGCCGCGCGTTCGCTTCCTCTCCGAGCTCGAGTTCGAGCACGGCACCGAGGAGATCGCCCTCGAGACCGCGCTAGTCGATCTCCAGATTCGCCCGGAGCTCGCGGTTCGCGCGGGGATCATTCTGCCCCCGCTCGGCTACCTGAACCAGAACCACGACAGCCCCCGGTGGGAGTTCGTGGAGCGCCCGCTCGTCGCCACCGATGTGATTCCGTCGACCCTGTCCGAAGTGGGCGGTGGTGTCTACGGACGCCTGCGAGCCGGCCAGCTGACCTTCACCTACGACGCCTACCTCACCAACGGGCTGACAGACGGCGTCGTGGGGAACGCGCTGGGCCGCACGGATATCGCCTCGGGTAAGAGCGAGGAGATGTTCGCTGAGGACAACAATGGCTCGCCGGCGCTGTCCGGACGGGTAGCGGTGCGCTCACTCGCGCGGGGCGAGGTGGGCGTCTCCTATTACGGCGGGTACTACAACTCTTTCCGCGTGGAGGGCGAGGACGTCGACGAGCGCAGATGGCTCGGCATCACCGCCCTCGACTTCGGTGTCTCGGTCGGCTCTGCGGCCCTGCGCGGCGAGCTGGCCTACGCGAGCGTGGACGTGCCCGACGGCTTGGTCGAACTCTTCGGGGACGCGCAGTGGGGTGGGCACGTCGACGTCACGGTGCCGGTCTGGCAGCTCAGGTTCGCCGGGTACCAGGACGCACGTGTAGCGGCTTCACTCCGTATCGAGTATGTCGACTACAACGTCGGCACATTCGCCTCGACGGGAGAATCGATCCGGGACGAGGTGACGGCGATTGTGCCGGGCATCAGTCTGCGCCCCACCCCCGGAACCGTGGTCCGCGCAAACTACCGCTATCACTGGACCCGCGACTTCGCCGGAAACCCCACGAACAGGAAGGCGGGTTTCCAGTTGGGTTTCGCTACCTACTTCTGATGCGGTTCAGCGGGCCGCGCCCAACACCTCGCGCGACACGGCGAGCAACTCGCCGAGCCTGAACGGCTTCGCAAGCGTGCGGAACCCCTTCGGGGCCTGCCACGCCCCGAAGAAGAGTCCAGGGTGGTGTCCGGCGCCCGACGACAGGGCGACGACCGGCAGCGCGGGGAACTCTGCACGGAGCTCGTCGAGACCTCCGTCCCCCCGGGACTCGGACATGTCCGAGATCAGCAGGTCGACCCGGTTGCCTCGGATGATCTCGAGCGCCTCGGCCTGGTCGCGGGCGGCCAGAACTCCGTAGCCCTCCGCGCCCAGCGCCTCCTTCAGCACGTGGCGTAACTCCGCGTTGTCTTCGAGTACCAGCACGACGGGCGCGGCCATGACGTCAGCGCGGCGTGATCTCCGCGAAGACCGACTTGGTGCCGTCGCGACCCCAGGCGATGACGTCGTACGGCGGCGAGTTGGGGATGTCCATGCCCGGCGAGCCCGCCGGCATTCCCGGCGCCGCGATGCCCACCACACTCGGCCGCTCGGCGAGCAGTCGCTTGATCTGGTCGGCCGGCACATGCCCTTCGATCACGTATCCGTCGATGATCGACGTGTGACAGCTGGACAAGTCAAGCGGAACGCCGGCGTCGACCTTCACCTGCGTGAGTTCGACATTACCGGGCAGGTCCCGCGCGTCCACGGCGAATCCGGCCTGGCGCATATGCTCGACCCAGCCGCTGCAGCACCCGCACGTGGCGGTCTTGTAGACGAGGATGGACGGGAGCTGCTGCTGCCCACCACCGACGGCTGCTAGCGGCGCGTCCCCATTGGGGACGGCATCCGGGGTGGCGTCGGCGGTCCCACAAGCAACGAGGAGCGCGAGGGCCGGCAGGCCGAGGAGCCGTGTCATGAGGTCATCCTTGTCGGTCGTGGTACGATGCCGGAAGATAAGCTGAAACGCCGGTGGACGCCGAGGCGTAGGGGCCTCGGTTCGACCACGAAACGAGGAGACGCATGGACTTAGAAGCTCTGGCGACGATCGTGGTACCGACGGTGTTCATTCTCACCACCGGTGCAGTCATCATTCTGCGGCCGATCACCAAGCGTCTGACCGACCTGATCGAGCTCTACTCGCGGGACCGACAAGCGGGGGTGCAGGTGGATCTGCAGCAGATCAAGGACCTGCTCGAGACCACGAACGCGAGGCTTCAGCTCCTCGAGGAGCGTCAGGACTTCACGGACAGGCTGCTCGCGCCCGACCCGTCCACCCCAAAGGGCCCCGAGCTGCCACGATAGTCCGATTCGGTCAGCGCGCTCCCGCGAGAATCGAATCGAGCGCCGCTGCGCGCTCCCGCGAGGCGTCTTGTGCGTCGAGGGCTCGGCCGACCCCTCTCGCACCGGGAATCGGCAGGGTGGCGATGATGCTGTCCTTCTCCCGTCGCGTGAGCGTATCCGTCGCGCTCGCCGCGTCTCCAGCGCTCTGGCCGCACGCCCAGACCGCGAGCATCGCCGTGACGACCACCAGTGCTCTCTTCATGCGTGCCTCCATGGGAATGCCGGACTGTTGCCCCGCGCGGCAGCGGTGCGCAAGCACCGCGTGATCATCGGGAGGCATTTCCCCACGTCCCGATCCGCTCGGCGAGGCGGAAGACGCTCAAGGGCGCCGAGCCTTCGGCCTTGTTGTTCACGATCACGAAAGCGTCCCGCTCCGCGAGCGAGGCGTCGAGCACGGCCCTTGCGATCAGTTCACGGGACGCGGGATCCTCGTCCACGAGCCGATCGAACGGTGCATAGCGCGTTTTGGCTGCGACGTACTCTTGGCCGCCCCCGAGCATCCAGCGAACGACGAGCACGGGCTGTTGGTACGCCTGGACGTGCTCCAGCTGGCGTGCGAGAAGCGCGCTCGTAGGGTGCACGTTGTAGCAGTGCGCCACCCCGGTCGCCTCGAGCAGCGCGGCGTAGTCTCGGGTGATGAACGCCGGCGTGCGCAGTTCCACGGCATACGAGTGTCCCTTCGGCAGGACCTCGAGAAAGCGGTGGAGCCGCTCGAGGAACGCACCCCGTCCACCTACCGCCGAGGATGCGAACGGAGGAAACTGGAAGACGAGGGGGCCGGCCTTCGCGCCGAGGCCTTCCATCGTGGGTCCGATCACCTCCGTGGTCGCGTAGTCGGCGTCCAGAAAGCGCGGATTGGCCGCCCGAACCCCACGTGTCTCGGGGTCGAGGGGCGACGTCAGCAAGCGGTCCGCTTTCACCACGAAGCGGAATTCAGCGGGCACGGCGTCGGCGTACTCGCGGAACTGAGCCGCAGTGAGGGGCGCGTAATAGGAGCGGTCGACCGACACGGTCCCGAGGAGTGGATGGGCCGCGTACGCCGCTAGCCCGGTGCGCGCGAGCACCGATTCGGACGCGATGCGGTCGTAGACGATGCCGTGCCAGCCCGGAAAGCTCCACGAGGAGGTGCCGAGCCGCACGCCGAGAGGAAGCCGCGCGCGAAGCGCGAGGTGCTCCGGGAGAGGGGTCGTCGGAGCGACGCCTTTCGAGCCAAGCAGCGCGGCGCCCGTCGAGTCCCCGGCGAAGAGACCGAGTTGGCTACCCGTTTTATCTTGAGGCATGGAAGTCCAGATCTTCGGCGTCCAGAACGACGCAGACACGCGCAAGGCGCTCCGGTTCTTCAAGGAGCGCCGCATCAAGGTCCACTTCGTGGACTTCAAGCAGCGCGAGCCCTCCCCGGGGGAGCTACGGCGATTCTTCGATCGGTTCGGTGAGCAGAAGCTCATCGATCGATCCGCGAAGCGCTTCGAGGCGCTCGGGCTGCGCTCGGCGTTCTATGGCAACGACCGCTGGATCGAGATCGCGTCAGAGGAGCCGCTCATCCTGAAGATGCCGCTCTCGAGGTGCGGCAACCGTCTGGCGGTTGGGCTCGACGAGGCGTCCTGGCGAGCTTGGCTCTCGGATTGACCCCCGCTACTGGAGCGAAGCGATCAGCGACGCGCAGCTCCCCGGGGCTCCGCCGCTCCCGAGCGTAAGCGACAGGAAGCGCGCGAAGAAGCCCTGCAGCTCCTGTCCGCCGGAACCGAGGACGCCGCCCTCGGCTAGGTCGAACAGCGCTCGTTCCCCCGGCACCAGCGGGCGCGCCAGCGTGTCGCGCGCCCGTTCCCGCCACTCGTCGTAGGTCTCGTCGGGACCGAAGACCATCTTATGAAGGTTGATGCACGGCGCGAGCATGTTGAACGCGGCGAAGTATTCCCAACGCAGGCCGCGCAGCGCCTCCTCGGTCTCGACCAGATCGGGGACGCCGCGAAGCAGCGCGTGCACATCCTCCGGGATGAGGCCGGCGCGCGCACGCTGCGCCGCGTTGACCGCCGAGGTGCGGGCGAATGCGAGGGCATCGGCTTCTGCGTCGCGCCCTATGCGCCTGTAGTACTCCTCGAGTGCGTCGCCGCCCATGTTGGCGAGCACGACGCCCATGAGGTTGTCGAGCAGAGTCGGTCCCTGGTCGACGAGGAGGAATCCCGTCGAGATCAGCTCGCGTAGTGTCTGCTCTGCCTCCGCGGCCTGCCCCGTCGACACCTCCACCGATGCCTTCGCGACGCGTGCGAGCCCGGCGGTCCTGAACTCGGGGAAGCGGGGCCAGGGCAACTCTTGGAAGGTGAGGGAGTCCGCGAACGGCAGGGTCCAACGTCCGCTCACGACGTCGACCAACTCCGCATGGGCGAGGCGCTGGAACTCAGCGTGCGCGGGGTGCGTGGCGGCTTGGCGTAGCGCGGCCTGCTCCTCGGCGGAGAAGTCCGCCAGCGGGGTCCGCAGCAGGTCTCGCGCAACGGATTCGGAGAAGGGATCCGGGAAGAAGTCCGGGTCGGGGAACCATCCCTCGGCGTATCGGTTCGTTGGCCCGCGTTCCCATGCCTCTGGCGTCGCGGCATCGCCCACGAAGGCGATGTTCTGCAGAGCCGCGCCCGCCTCCTCGGGGGACACGGCCCTCTCTGTCTCGACGCGATACCTCCGTAGCGCCTCGGCTGCGCCCGCCATCTCCTGGACGGAGAGGAAGGACGGCACGGCGATCTCGGCGAGAATGGGGCCCACGGCCGTGGTCACGCCGATCGTCATGGTCGGCACGAACCCGACGAGGAAGAGCGCGACCACGGCGACCGCGCCCGTATGGAAGCGCCCGGCCTCGCCCTTCGAGCCCGAGCCGAGGACGACCGAGTCACCCGCGGCTTCCAGCCGATCCGACCAGGCGATCGACTCGGCTCGGACACGGTCGGTCCCCTCCTGCGCCTGCCAGCCCGCGACCGCGCCGCGCACTTGGCTGTTCTGCCGCACCAAGTAATAGAGGCCGACCATGGTCGCGAGGGCGGCGGGACCGATGGTGATCAGCCAGATCCCCGACGGCGTGGTGAAGCCGCGCGCGGCCAGGATGACCGCCAGGCCGAAGCCGACGATCAACCAGAGTGCTCCGGTCAGGAGCAGCGCCCCTCCCCGGAGGCGCGCCCGAACGATCAGGGCGAGATGGTCCGGGTCGAGGGAGCTGAAGTGCCGCTTGCCCTGGATGAGGAACCCGGTGTCGTGTCGCGAGTCGGCGGCCACCTCGAGGATCGTCAGGGTCCCGTACCCGAGGTCTGCTCCCTTGGCTGCGGCCCGCATGAGTCCGAAGCAGAGTCCGAAGCCGACCACGATGATGAGCGCACCCAGGACGGCCAGCCCGAGCCCGAGCTCCCAGTTGTCCTCGAAGGGTCCCAGGCTGTAGAAGGGCTGCTCGACTGCGAGGGCCCAGAGTAGGGGCAGGACGAGCACGACGCTCCCCACCCAGCTGATGAGGATGACCCGCCAGAGGCTTCCCTGGAGCCGCTCGAGTCCCGGCGGCGGCCACGATAGGGTCGTGGGAGCCGTCATCTGGGGGTTCCGTGGGGCATCTCGGTCGCTCATCACGTGTTCCCTGGACGCGGGCTGGACGCTGGCGGTCGCCAAGATAGCGAAAAGAGCCCGAGAATGCGCCGTTTTTCTGCGTGCGCTGTCACACGGCGGCGCACCGGTTCGTCCAGTGCCGAAGAAAGCACTCGGGGTAGGGAGTCGTGATGAGAGTCTTGGTACTGCTCGTGGTGTGCGCCGGTCTCGGCGGATGCTCGGATCTCGGGTTCGGCGCGAGGACGCTCACCGACCTCGAGGAGGCGGCGAGGACCTGGGAACGCACGCGCCCCAGCTCGTATGTCTACGCGGTCGAACGGCTGTGCTTCTGCCCCGTCGAGTACCGGGGCCCGGTCCGCGTGCGCGTCCAAGGGGATTCGGTGGTCGAGCGGGTGTTCGTCGACACCGGGGATCCCGTGCCGTCCGCCTACGCGGACGTATTCCCACCGGTCGAGGGGCTCTTCGAGATACTGTCGGACGCGTATGAGGGGGACGCGCATGAGATTCGGGTGACCTACGATTCCGCCACGGGCGTTCCGTTGGACTTCTGGATCGACTACATGGAAATGGCCGCCGACGAAGAGCTCGGGATGCGCGTGACCGAGGGGGTCGTGACCGCAGTGCCGTGACCTTCAGGATCGCTCCGGGCCCCCTATATTGGCGGGCCGGCGCCCCTGGGGGTGCCATCGAGCGAACAGCTTCGAGGAGCCCTCCTGAGCCGACAACCCGGAAAGGCCCGTCTCGCGACGGTGACCATCCCCGCACCCGACCTCCGGCCGGAGGCCTTCCTCCGCCATGCCGAAGGAGAGGAGCGTGGTTTCTGGGCGCGGGGGGACCGTTGGGTCGCTCACCGGGGGGTCGCCTCCGAGATCAGGGCCGGGGGTGCCGTCTCGGATCGCTTCGAAGAGGTGGCCGCGGCGGCCCGGGCGCTGGCGCGCGACCCGTTCGTGCCGGAGGCCACCATGCGCGCACAACG
Source organism: Longimicrobiales bacterium (assembly GCA_040081395.1). Taxonomy (GTDB): domain Bacteria; phylum Gemmatimonadota; class Gemmatimonadetes; order Longimicrobiales; family Gaopeijiaceae; genus UBA2982. Next base: position 43,119 of record JBEBGN010000001.1, on the reverse strand, counting down.
GGTCCGCTTCTACGGTGGATTCTCCTTCCGGAGTGACCACGTCGCCGAGGGCGTGTGGGCCGATTTTCCGGCCTGGCTCTTCCAGGTCCCGGTCTTCGAGCTCGAGGGCGAGGGCCCCGGGGACGCCTGGCTTCGCGTGCACGCGGTGGTCGACGAGAACGCCGGGCAGGACGTATTCGCTCGGCTGCGGCGCCGTGCCGAGACGTTGCGCGCCGAACTCACCGCGATGGGGGAGGGGGCTTCTCGCCCCCGCGCTCCGATCCGTGGAAGCGGCGCTGCCACGGACCGCGCCCGATGGGAGGGGACCGTCCAGGAGTCCCTGGCCGCGATCCGCCGCGGGGTGATCTCCAAGGCCGTGCTGGCCCGGACGCTCGACGTGGATCTCGAGGAGCCCGTCGACCCGGTCGACGTCGTCGCGCATCTCTGGCGCGTGAATCGAGGGAGTTACGTATTCCTTTTCGAGCCGACCCCTGGGTCCACGTTGGTCGGGGCGGCACCGGAGACCGTGGCTACGCTGCGGGATGGCGTCTTCCATGCCACCGCTGTGGCGGGCTCGATCCGTCGGGGAAACACGGCTCGAGAGCAGGCCGAACTCGCGGCGCGGCTGCTCGCGAGCGACAAGGACCGCGCCGAACAGCGCATTGCGCTCGACGACATGGTGGCGCGCCTCGGCACGGTGGCGCATCAGATCCGCACCGACCCTCAGCCGCACGTCCTCACACTGGACCGCATCCAGCACCTCGAGACGGAGATCCGCGCCAGCGTTCCAGCGGAGATCGGCATTCTCGATCTGCTCCGGCTCTTGCACCCGACACCCGCGGTGTGCGGACTCCCGCGCGACTCGGCGATGGCGTTCCTCGCGGCGGAGGAACCATTCGAGCGCGGGTGGTACGCGGGGCCTGTAGGACTCTTCGACGCCGAAGGGAACGGCATCTTCGTGCCATCCCTGCGCATGGGCGTTTCGACCGGCTCCGGGTGGAGACTCTTCGCCGGCGCGGGCATCGTCGAGGGGTCCGTTCCGTCGGCCGAATGGGAGGAGACCGCGATCAAGTTCGAGCCGATGCTGGAAGCACTGGCTGCGAGCGGTGCCGAGCTCGCCTTGGCCGCCACGGCCGGCGTCCGTCGCACCGTGACGGGCTCGAGCACATGAGCGACCGGGCGGCGAATACGGCCTGGGCGAGCGCGATCGTCGACGAGCTCGCGCGCGCGGGCGTTCGCGAGGTCGTGCTCGCGCCCGGGTCGCGCTCGACTCCTCTGGTGATGGCGTTCGCCGCCGATGGGCGCTTCCGGCCCCGAGTCCACCTGGACGAGCGCTCAGCCGCCTTCTTCGCACTCGGGGTGGGGAAGTCCACTGGTTTCCCCGCCGTGGTACTCACGACCTCGGGGACGGCAGCGGCGAACCTCTACCCAGCCGTGATCGAGGCGTCGGCCGCCGAAGTGCCGCTCCTGGTCCTCACGGCGGACCGTCCTCCTCGCCACCGCGGAGCCGACGCGAACCAAACGATCGACCAGGTGAGGATGTTCGGCGGGTACGTGCGCGAGTTCTTCGAGGCACCCGAGCCGAGCCTGGAAGGTCCCGCGCTTCGCCACCTGCGCGCACTCACCGGTCGTGCGGCGGCGGCGGCCGTCGGCGTACCCGCGGGACCCGTGCATGTGAACCTGCCGTTCGACAAACCGCTCGAGCCGACCCAGGTACCCGAAGCGTTCGGGGCGGCACATCCTCTCGCCGCGAGGGGACGACCCGACGGTGAGCCCTACATTGGCGTGCTGACCGCCCGGGCGCAGCCATCGGCGCCCGAGCTCGAGGCGTTGCGTGAGGAGATCCGAAGTGGGGAAGGCGTCATCGTGGCCGGCCCGAGCGCCGAAGCCGCGCGGGTGGGGCCCGCGGTGAAGGAGCTGGCGGCCGCGACGGGCTTTCCGGTGCTCGCCGATCCGCTGTCGGGTGCGCGCTTCGGTGCCGCAGGCGGCGCCTACTGCGTGGCCGCCTACGATCTTTTCCTGCGCGACGCCTCCGTTGTGGAGCGATTGAAGCCGAGCGTGATCATCCGGATTGGGGCAGCGCCGACTTCCACCCCGTTGGTCGAGTGGATCCTGCATCACAACGGCGTTCCCCAGATCGTCATCGACGCCGGAGCGCGCTGGAAAGACCACCTCGCGACCGCAACGCGATACGTCCGCGCCGATCCGGCGGATACACTACGTGCGCTCGCGGCGCGCGCGACGCGCACAGGCGCGGCCCCTTGGGAAGACCTGTGGAGACGCGTGGAGGGCGCCGCGCTCGACGCCCTCGGCCCGCTGCGGGGTTCCCTCCAGGAGGGGGACGTGTGGGGCGCCGTGCTCGCCTCGCTTTCGGCCGGGGACACGTTATTCGTCTCGAACTCGATGCCGATCCGCGATCTCGACGCCCTCGGGCTTCCGCGCGAGGAAGGCCTCGACGTGTTCTGCAACCGCGGGGCCAGCGGCATCGACGGGATCGTCTCCACTGCGTTCGGGGTGGCGACGCAGAGCAAGGGCACGACCGTGTGCGTACTGGGCGACCTGGCCCTCTTCCACGACCAGAACGGTTTGCTGTGGAGCCGGGAGGAGGACGTGTCGGTCATCTTCGTGCTCGTGGACAACGATGGAGGGGGCATCTTCCATGCGCTCCCGGTGGCGTCCCACGAGCCCCATTTCACGCGCTACTTCGCCACACCACACGGATTGGACTTCGCACACGCCGCGGCGCTGCACGGCATCGCCATCGAGGATGTCGAAGCTGAAGGGCTGGCCGACCCGCTCGAGGCGGCCATCCAGGCGGGTGGTACCAGGATCCTTCGCGTTCGCTCCGACCGGGCCGTGAGCCACCAACGCCGAATCGAGTTGGCCCAGGCCGTTCAGCGAGGTGTTCGCGAGACCCTCGACAAGGAGAGCGAGAGCGCCCCCATGGAGACGTCTCCGCGATGACGAAGCCGGATTGGAAGGTCGTGAAGGAGTATCGCGACATCACCTACCACAAGTGCGACGGTGTCGCGCGCATCGCCTTCAATCGCCCGGAAGTTCGGAACGCGTTCCGCCCGGATACGCTGATCGAGATGAGTGAGGCCTTCCGAGACGCGGGCGAGGACACGGACATCGGCGTCGTGCTCCTCACCGGGAACGGACCCTCCAAGGACGGGAAATGGGCCTTCTGCTCAGGGGGGGACCAGAAGGTGCGTGGCGACGCGGGGTACGTCGGCACCAGTGGCGTCCCCCGGCTGAACGTGCTCGAGCTACAGCGCTACATGCGCTCCATGCCCAAGCCCATCATCGCGCTCGTCGCGGGATACGCGATCGGCGGCGGCCACGTGCTGCACGTCGTCTGCGATCTGTCCATCGCGGCGGAGAACGCGGTGTTCGGTCAGACCGGCCCGATCGTGGGATCGTTCGACGGTGGCTTCGGCGCCTCGTACCTGGCCCGCAGTGTCGGCCAGAAGCGCGCCCGAGAGATCTGGTATCTGTGCCGGCAGTACTCGGCCGCCGAGGCATACGAGATGGGGCTGGTGAACAAGGTGGTGCCCCTGGAGCAACTCGAGGCAGAAGGCTGGCAGTGGGCGCGCGAGATCATGGAGAAGAGCCCGCTCGCGATCCGACTGCTGAAGAGCGCATTCAATGCGGACCTGGATGGCCAGGCGGGGCTACAGGAGCTCGCGGGGAACGCGACGCTTCTCTTCTACATGACGGAGCAGGGACAGGAGGGGAGGAATGCCTATGTCGAGAAGCGGAAGCCTGATTTCCGGAAGTACCCCTGGCTGCCCTGGTGAGGCGGCTCGCATGAGCCGGGTTCCGATGAGGAGCTTCGCCGTCGTCTTCGCGGCCGCGGCCGTCGTGGCATGTGGCCCGAGGGCGGCTCTCTGGGCACCGACGCCGGAGATGATCGCGGCCGCGGCGCCGGACTCGTTCGTGGTCGAGGTCGCCACCAGCGAGGGCGCCTTCGACATCGCCATGCACCGAGCCTGGTCGCCGCTCGGGGTGGACCGCATGTACCACCTCATGGCCAACGACTTCTACGCAGGGGCGCGCTTCTACCGGATCGCGAGCGGATTCGTCGCCCAGTGGGGCTTCTCGGGCACCCCCGCGCTCGACTCGATCTGGGAGGCACTCCCGATTGCGGATGAGCCCGTCGTGGAGAGCAACCTGCGCGGCGTGGTCAGCTACGCTCGTGGGGGGCCGGAGACGCGATCGTACACGCTCTTCGTCAATCTGGTCGACAATGCGCGCCTGGACGCCATACCGGCGGGGGGCATCGTGGGTTATCCGCCGATCGGCCGGGTGGTCCGGGGACTCGACGTGATCGATGGGTTCTACCCCGGATACACGGAGGATCCGCCGCAACAGGACTCGATCGCCCAACTCGGCAACGAGTACCTGCGCCGTCGCTACCCGCAGCTCGACTCAATCGTCGGGACGCGCATCGTCCGCGAGTGGCGATAGGCACGCTCGGGGCCTGGGGCCTGGCGGCGCGGCCCAAGACGCTGACCGCCGCCGCGGCCCCGGTGATCGTGGGCACGAGCCTCGCGGCGTACCACGGCGCGCTTGCCCTGCTTCCCGCGCTGGCCGCGCTCCTCGGCGCGATCCTCATCCAGATCGCCACGAACCTGGCGAACGACTACTACGACTTCGTGCGCGGCGGAGACACCGCCGAGCGCGTCGGGCCCGTGCGCGTCACGCAGGCGGGGCTGATCGCCCCAGCGACGGTTCGCCGCGCGATGATCGTGGTGCTCGTCTCGGCCTTCGTGCCCGGCGCGTACCTAGTGTCGGTGGCCGGATGGCCGATCGTGGTCATCGGCCTGGTGTCGCTCGCCTGCGCGGTCCTCTACACGGGGGGGCCGTACCCGCTCGCGTACCACGGCCTCGGCGACCTCTTCGTGTTCGTCTTCTTCGGGCTGGTCGCGGTCGGGGGGACGTACTACGTGCAAGCGCTCGCGTGGCCTGCCGACGCGCTGCTCGCCGGTGCGGGGCTGGGTGCGCTCAGCACCGCGCTCCTGGTGGTGAACAACCTCCGCGATGTCCGCACCGACACCCTGGCGGGCAAGCGCACGCTCGCCGTCCGTCTCGGCCCTCGGGCCACCAAGGTCGAGTACGCCCTCCTGCTCGCGCTCGCCGCAGCGGTTCCGGTCGTGGGCGTAGCGAGCCGCGGCTGGCCGGCGGCGACCTTGGCCGCGCTGCTCGTCGCGCCCTTGTGCGTGGCACCGCTACGAACCGTGTTCGGGCACACGGATGTTCGCGAGCTGCTCCCCGCTCTCGGCGCGACGGCTCGGGTAGTGGCGGCCTACGGTCTCCTGCTCGCGCTCGGGTTCACACTCGCGTGAAGGCGGTCGACCTCCTCGAACTCACGCGGGGACGAGCCGACGCAATCGCGTTGGTCGCCCCGGAGCGGACCTGGTCGTACGCCGAACTGGACGGTGCGGTGACGACGAGGGCGCGGGCACTGCGCGAGTCGGGTGTGGACGCCGGCATGGCCGTGCCCGTCACCGTCCACCCCGACCCACGGGGCATGATCGAGTTGTTGGCCCTCTGGCGAGTGGGTGCCACGGTCGTGCCCTTGAACCCCAGGCTTACCGAGTTCGAGCGTGCGGCGGCGAACGCTGCTCTACGCGATGCACCCTCCAGTGCGCAGGCGATCCTGTGGACCTCGGGGACCGAGGGGCGTCCCCGCGGCGTGGCCATCGGATTCGAGGCGCTGATGGCCAGTGCGACCGGTGCCGAACCTCGGCTCGGTCTCGCTTCGGACGACGTCTGGCTCGCGTCGCTCTCGCCGGCGCACGTCGGTGGACTCGCGCTCATCACGCGCGCGATCCTGCTGGGGAGCACGCTCGTTTCGGTGGGACCTTTCGATGCCGCGGGCGCGTGGGCGTGCATCGGGGGACTCCGCGTGGCGAACGGCCCCGGGGTGCACGTCACGCACCTTTCGGTCGTGCCGACGCAGCTGCTCCGCCTGCTCGAGGCCTCGGGTGATCGACCTCCGCCGGCTTCATTCCGCTGCGCGCTCGTCGGGGGCGCGGGGACTCCTCGCGAACTCCTCGAGAGAGCGCACGCCGCCAAGTGGCCGATCGCGCTCACATACGGACTCACCGAGGCCACATCGCAGGTGGCGACGTCGCCCCCGGAGCTGACGCGAAGGAAGCCCGGCACGGTCGGCAAACCGCTCACAGCCACGGAGATTCGGCTCGCGCCAGACGGCGAGATCCTCGTCCGTGGGAAGACGCTCGCCTCCGGATACATCGGGGAGGGGGTGGCGCCGTTGGTCGACTCTGCCGGCTGGCACCACACCGGCGACCTGGGCCGAGTCGACGAGGATGGCGACCTCTGGGTGATCGGGCGCCGCGCCGACCGCATCGTCAGCGGTGGCGTGACGGTCGACGCCGTGGAAGTCGAGGAGGCGCTGCGCGCCCACCCGCAGGTGGCCGATGCGTGCGTGGTTGGCGTCCCCGATCTCGAGTGGGGGGAGCGGGTCGCGGCCTGGGTGGAGCCGGCTGCTGAACCCGTCGACCTGGCCGCGCTCGACGGCCACGTACGCGCCCGGCTGAGCGCAGCCAAGGTGCCGCGCCGGTATCACGTCGGCGGGGCGATTCCCCGCAACGCCAACGGTAAGGTCGATCGCCAGGCCGTCCGGGCGGCACTCGCGTCGGCGAAAGGATCTCCGGATCTCGAGTGAGCGATTCTTCACGGCGGGGGGTATGCGTTCCCATGCCGTCGCGAAGCCTTCCCGGTCTGGCGCTGGCCATGGCATTCGGCGCCGTGGTCGTTGCCCCCCTGCAAGCGCAGACCACCTACGCGGTGTTCGTGGGCATCAACGACTACATCGAGTTCGCGGACGAGGCCGGCGGGGACCTGCTCGGTGCGGAGCACGACGCGCGGGTCATGCGGGAGGTGCTGGCTGAGCGGTGGGGGCTCGACGCTGAGAACACACTCACGCTGCTCGGGCGCTCCGCGACCAAGGATGCCATCCGCGACGCGATCGTAGGCTGGCTCGCGCCGAGGGCCGCGCCTGGCGACCTCGCGATCTTCTACTTCGCCGGGCACGGATCGCAGGTCTTCGACCTGGACGGCGACGAGGCCGACGGACTGGATGAGACCCTCGCGCCTGCGGATGTGCTGCCCCTGTCGAGTGCGAACGACATCCGCGACGACGAGCTCCGCGATTGGCTCGCGACGGTAGGTACCGACGTCGTGGTGATCCTCGACAGCTGCCACTCCGGCACCGCGACACGGGCGGCGGGAATGCGGACGCGCGCGCTCGATCGCGCGCCTCCTCCGGAGGGAGGTCGGGAGCCGACTGCTGTCGCGCGGGGCTTCGATCGCCAGTCGATGGTAGACTCGACCGCGACGGTACTCGAGCTCGCCGCCGCCGCCCCGCACGAGGCCGCGCTCGAGGGACCTCTCTCGGATGAGCCGGGCGCGCTCGACGAGCAGGGCGGCATGTTCACGCGCTATCTCGTTGCGGCACTCCGCGCCGCTCCCGCCACCGCCACGTATGACGAGGTGCTGAGCGCAGTGGCGGAGCGGCTCGACTACGAGGAACTCGGTCAGAGCCCGCAGATCACCGGGGAGGGATCGAAGGCGCTCTTCTCTCCACCCGGTCGGAGATAGGCGCGCCGAACGCTAGTCGCGCCTTCCGCCGATCCCCATCGACACACCGAAGCGGAAGGTCGTCAGGTTGGCTTCGCTCCGATTCGGATACACAGTGATGCTCCCGTCCGGGTTGTCCACGATATCTCCCGGGGTGAGGAACGCGGCGATCCCGTTGCGGTGCCGTTCCACGCCGAAGTCGAGCGAGACCGGTCGCGCTCCGCGGCTCACGCGCAGCCGCATGCCGCCTCCGAGCTTCCAGGCCATTACCAGGTCGGAGTAGTTGGTGGTCTCGGCCCAGTCGGATTCCGACCACTCGTCGCCGAGCGACGAGACCGTCGCGAAGTACGAGAGTCCGGCCGTCGCGTAGGCGTAGGGCTCGAGCGCGCCTACCCTGAATGCCACCTCCGGACCGAGACCACCGTAGACGATGTTGTTCATCGTGGTGAGGTCAGCTTCGATGCGGCACCCGATCGGAACCGAATAGCAGTAGTGGAGGTTCTCGTACCCGTAGACGAGGAAGCCGAGGTCACTTCGCAGGCGCAGACGGCCGTCGTGGCTCATGGGCCACGCGGCGTCGATCTGGCCACCGAAGCCGCGGTCGAAGAAGATCGCGAGCTCCCCCACGGGCTCCGCCGCCACCAGGCTCATGCCCCACGCGCCGCGCGGCTCCGAGTGTTCCTGCGCCGCCGTGACTTGCGTCGTTGCCGGTACGGTCGCCACCACCACCGCTCCGACTCTCAGTGCCGTTGTCAGCGCGCCGCGTCTCATCGCCCGCTCCCGTGGGGGTTCTCGGTTGAACCCTCCCGAAAGCAGGAGCCGTGCCTCGGTGCGCGTGCCGCCTAAGTGATTCTAGGCGCACGCGATACACGATCTGAGCGCTCCGGGTACCAGGCGGCCGTGTCCCCGAGCGAGGACGTCACCGGTCGGCGAGCGACTCAGCCGCGGGACACCCTCGCGTGAATGCCCTCCACCGCTCGCCAGGCCGCCTCGACCGCACCCTCCATCCAGGAAGGGTCGGAGCTCACGTGCGCGGAGGCGAGGTAGACGCGGCGATCCGGAACGGCGAGCCGCGCCAGCAGCTCTGGCGACGGCGCGCGCCCGTAGGCGCCGACGCTGTACGGCACCTTCTCCCACCAGACGGCGTACGCGGACTCGAACTCCGCGCGCATCTGCGGGTGCACCTTGCTCGCCTGTGCGAGCACGTGCTCGATGCGGCCGCGGATCGGCATCGCGTCGAGCCCCGCCTGCGTGCTGCTGCCGTAGTATCCGAGCAGCACACCCTTGTCCCCGAAGTAGCCGTTGCTCGGGTACGAGAATTCGCCGAGCTGGAGGCCGCGCGACCACAAGTGTCCTCCGAAGATCCCGTCGTCCTCCTCCCAGAACCTGCGGCGCATCTGGAGTCCCATCTTGGCGATGGAGGCGTGGGCGGTCTCGCTCACCGCCTGCGTCGTCTCGGCGGAAAGGTTCACATCGAGGGTCTTCAGGATCGACATCGGCAGGCAGGACACGCAGTAGTCGGCCACGATCTCCTGCTGCTCGCCGGAGCGGGTATCGCGGTAGACCACACGCACCTCGTCCTCGGACTGACGTACAGAACGCACCTCGGCACCGAGTGTGAGGCGGTCGCCCAGTTCGCGCTGGAAGCCGAACGCGATCTGCTGCATGCCGCCTATGGGCTGGAACAGGGGTGCCGGCCCGCCGGTCTCTTGGTTCAGGGAGCGCGCGCGCGCTCCGAAGCCGCTCCGGAGGAGTGCCGAGAGGTCGTAGAGGTCGTCCGAGCCTCGGGATGCGGGTGGACGGTAGACGTGGTCGGCGTTGTCGAGGTACCCGGAGCGAACCAGGAACTGGACGAGCAGCTCCTTGTCTGCATCACTCAGGGGCACGTCGATGTTGCCCTGGTTCATCGCCTTGGTGAGAAGCTCGGTCGTGGCGCCCCAGAGATCGGCTTTCACCTCGCGCAGGCGCACGCGACGTCCAGCGAGGGGCCCGATGTCGGCATTCTCCTCGTAGAAGTAGTTCGCGTCGTCCGAGTTCACGAACAGTTCGAGCCGCACGCCGAGCTCCTTGCAGTAGCCCAGGATGCCGACGTCGGAGTGAGGGATGCGCCACGCGCCGACGTTCACGTATTGACCCTCGTCGAAATCGCAGACCTGGCGCTCCCCGCCGATCTCGGTGTGCTCGGCGCCGCGACGCACGCTCCAGGTGAACCCACCGACCCAGGGGCGGGCTTCGAGAACGCGAACGTCGTAGTCGAGCTTCCGCAGTTCGTGCGCAGTGATGAGGCCGGAGAGCCCCCCGCCCAACACGACCACCCGCGTCGTGGATTGGGTGCCGCGAAGCTGCGGGCGCGCCCCCGCTGGCTTGCCCTTCAGTCCCCATGCGTCCATGGCGCCGAGCATGAGAGATGAGCCGCCCAGGGCACCGAAGCCCTTCAGCAGTTGGCGCCGGGTGATCGAGTCGACTCGCATAGGTCCTCAGGGTCCGTGGTCAGGCGACGGAGGCGAATGTACGGCCCCGGGCGGATGCAGGCAGCACCCTTGCTGGTGCTCTCGCCCGGTGCTCATGTTCGAAACGACCGGACCGACGCCTGACCGTCTGCCAAGGAACAGTGATGCCCAACCAGACCGCCTGGTGTCTGCTCGCCCTCGTCGCGCTCGCTTCCCCGCGCGTCGGGGCGCAGGTGCCGCGCGTGGGACCAGAGAGTGGTACGGTGGTCGTGGTCGGGGGCGCCATGCAGTCGGAGGAGATCTACCGCCGCTTCATCGAGCTCGCTGGGGGGCCCAACGCGCCCATCGTGCTGATTCCCACCGCCGCGGGGGACGATGAGTATGACGACTCGTACGCCGGGCTCGAGGCCTGGCGGGAACACGGTGCGCGCAACCTCACGGTCCTCCACACCGCCGATCCGACGACCGCCGATACCGAGGAGTTCGTAGAGCCGCTCACCCGGGCGCGCGCCGTGTTCATTTTCGGGGGCAGGCAGTGGCGTCTCGTGGAGGCGTACGCGGGGACGCGCACCGAGGTCGAGCTCCAAAAGGTGCTCGACCGAGGCGGCGTGATCGGTGGCACTTCGGCCGGAGCGTCGGTTCTCGGGTCGTTCCTGGTGCGGGGCGACACGGAGACCAACGAGATCATCATGGGTGACCACCAGGTCGGCTTCGGTTACCTGCGCGGCGTGGCGATCGACCAGCACGTACTCCGCCGTAACCGCCACTTCGACATGCTCGGGCTACTCGAGGTGCATCCGGAGCTGCTGGGCATCGGCCTGGACGAGGACACGGCCATCATCGTGCGCGGCGATCAGTTCGAGGTGATCGGTGCATCCTACGCGCTCATCTACGACCGGCGCACTACGACCGGGAGTGACGGCACCTTCTACTTCCTGGCCCCCGGGGATGGCTACGATCTGGGCACGCGGCGCGCGACCCGTCCGGCCCGCACGCTCGGCACAGTGCCGAACGTCGAGCGCCGGCCCTGGGTCAACTGACTCCGGCGCCTAGTTCTCGGTCTGTAAACGGAAGACCGGAACCGCGGCGGCCGCACCGGCCACCGGCCCCACGATATACAGCCACACGTCAGCGATCGAGCCGCCGCCCGAGATGGCGTCGATGAAGATCGGTCCCACGCCCACGGCCGGGTTGAAGGCGCCCCCCGAGAAGTTGCCGACGGCAGTAGCTCCGGCCAGCACCGTGAAGCCGATGGCGAGGCCGTAATAGGAATTGCCCTTGGTCGACTCGGCCGTGGCCACGTTCAGGACGACCAGCGCGAGGGCGAAGGTGACCAGCGCCTCCGCGACCAGCGCCTGGATCGGTCCGGTGGAGGGCGCGGGTGCGAAGGATGACCCCGTCAGGACGACCACCACTGCGGACGCGAGCGTGGCACCGAGCAATTGCGCGAGGATGTACGGGACGAAGTCGGACTTCTCCATCGCGCCGCGCAGGAGGACGGCTACCGAGACGGCCGGGTTGTAGTGCGCCCCCGAAACGTGCCCACCCATGTAGACCATCACCATGAGCACCGAGCCGATGGCGAGTGGCGCGCCAGCGCTACCGGCGACGCTCACCATACCGATGGTGAAGACGAGGAAGAAGGTGCCGATCAACTCCGTGACGTAGCGCTTCATGGGACGAGTACTCCTCCGATGTAGACCTGCTCGAGGCGATGCGTGGCGCTGATGTCGGAGAGGGGATCGGCGCCGAGGACGAGGAAATCGGCCCAATTGCCCGGAGCGAGCGTGCCCACCCCATCCATGCCGACGCACTCCGCCGCCACGCGCGTAGCGCTCTCGAGCGCCTGCGCCGGCGTGAGACCTGCGTCGACCATGAGCTGCAGCTCCATGTGTTCGAAATAGCCGGGGAAGCGTGCGGCCGGACCCGCGTCCGTCCCGAACGCGATCGGGATCCCCGCGTCGGAAACGGACTTCAGGTTGCGCTGGGCCTGGACGAGAGCGAGACGATACGCCGCTGCTGCGGGGCTTTCTCGCATGTTCGTCATGAACGCTGGATCCGAAGCCCTCGCGACCTCACCCGGGTTCGCATGCGCGACGAAGAACGGGTCGTCGAACCAGTCGGGGCGCTCCGCGTAGACGAAGGTGCTGACCTCCCGCACGAGCGTGGGCACGTAGCACACGCCGCTAGCGCGCAACTGATCGAGAAAGGCCACGTCCACATCCGTGTTGCGCACCGAATGCGCCAGGAGCCCCGTTCCGAGCTCGAGCAATCGCTTGGCGTCCTCGAGGTAGAACAGGTGGGTCGCCACCCGGAGGCCGCGCTCTCGCGCCGCTTCCGTGACGGCGGTGACGGCCTCCCATGGCATCTTCTCGGTGGCGCCGAGTTCGTCGTCTACCCGGAGCTTCAGCCAATCCACCCCCGAGTCGATGTTGGTGAGGGCGGCGGCCCGCGCGCCCGCGGCGTCGGTTGCGGCGATCACCGGACCGGAGACCTGGATGCGCGCCCGCGCGTCGGTCGCGGTCGCCGCATCCCGAGCTGCGAGCGTCGGCGCATCGTCACCGAGGCTGTTCACGGAGGTCACGCCGTACCGTGCAAAGAGCAGTAGGTCACCCCTCACTCGGTCGACGGGGTCCGTGATCTCCTCGGGGGCCCAAGCCCCGGTCACGTGGGCATGCGCGTCGACGAGGCCCGGGATCACGAACTTTCCGTCGAGCGGCACGAGGGTCGCGCCGCGGGGTGGCTCCACGTCGGCACCGACGGCAATCACCCGTCCCCCGTCGACGACGAGGGTGGCGCCCGTCACGGCGGCTGCCCCCGTTCCGTCCCAGAGGGTCGCGCCCGTATAAGCCACCGCGGCGCTTTCCGCCGCGCAGCCTACGAGCAGGCCGAGGAGGGCGGTAGCGCACAAGGTCCGTGTGGAAGTCACGGGATCAGGTCCTCGCCCCGCCTCAGGAGCGTCAGGTGTTGTACAGCCTGCCGAAGCCCGCCCTCGGAGCCCTGCCAGCCGATGAGCCCGTCGCGATCGATGTCGCGCCCCACCGTGAGGGTCTCGGCGTGGATCGTGAGCCGCGCCAGCAAGGTCGAGGCCGTGGCAGCGCTCGAACTCGCCCGGATCTGCTCAGCGAGCATCGTGATCTGTTCGGTTTGCACGGCGGCGTTGGCGAGGATCGCCGCGATGTGCCCCGCGTGCGTACGCAAGTTGTCCGACGCGGTCGAGTCCTGAGCTGCCACGGCCAGTTGTGCCGTCGCCGTGCTCACGGCCAAGAGCACGCCATACCCCAGCCCCGGGCCCTCGATCATGCGCACCGGGTCGATCGCGTGGAGGACGTGATCCATGTGCAGCTGCACGTCCCCCAGGCTGGACCCCGCGGCATTCGCGAGGTCGACATGCTGTGCGGCGATCGCCGCCTCGGCCGCCGCCGTCGGCAGCAGGCCCTGGAGGAAGGGCGTTCCATCGAACGCGTCCGCGAGGTACCCGATGGGGATGTGCGCGGAATTCGTTTGCGCGTTCGCGTGTGCGGCGGAAACGACCAAGAGTGCCCCGGTGAGGGCGAAGATCGAGCGAATCATGGACCTCGGGGGGGGTACACCAGCCGGGGTTGGGAAATAGGGGAGGAGCTGGGAGCGGGCAAGGCTCAATGCCGAGGGACTTTGGCTCGATGCACGGCTGCCTTCTCTCGATTCCCGCAGCGCGCCATCGAGCACCACCGACGACGCCCTCCTTTGCTGGTATCCACGAACCATGCGCCGCAGCGGCTCGAGGCGCAGGGTCGCAGACGGTCCGCCGGAACGGTGACGAGGAGTCGGACGGCGGCCAGGGCGACGGGTGCGAGCAGCCCGGCCGGCCCACGACCTGCCGGGTGCTCCTCGAGTGCCAGGCCGTCCACCGTTTGGGCGATCGTCCAGGACCAACGGGACCCCTCCAGGATCCGGTTGACGCCAAACAGCGCCCACTCGGGGAGAATGCGCCTGCGGTGCCGCGCCTCCACGAGGAGGCCGATGTCGACTCGGAGACTGCGCGCCTCGTCCAGAACAACGCGCGCTTCCGAGACCTGCACGTCGGTCGCCGACGCCGAGGGCGTGTGCCGGCGGAGCCACGCCAGAAAATCCTGTGGGGTCTGGAACAGGTCGACGCGCCCGCCCCGAGCCGCCCTCACGGTGTAGAGGAACTCGAGGGCCAGATTCCCTAACTGCGCATCGTCCGCGGCTTCCAGGGGGTCGGGCTTGGTGTTCATGTAACCGTATATCAGATGTTCACTGGTTATTCGTCAATGGTAACCTGTATGAATGTGATATTAAGGTTACGCTAAGAAGCGCTCCAGGTCGATTCGACCGCTGCTGTCGAACACCACACCCTCGGCCTCGAGCAGGGCGCGCTGGAGCCCCTCCACCGTTCGGTCTGAGGACCGGGGGCTGATCTGGCCGCGCGCGTTGACCACCCGGTGCCAGGGCACGTCGCTCCCCTCCTCGAGCGCGGCGAGGGCGTACCCGACCTGACGCGCTTGGCGCGGAAGTCCGGCGGAAGCGGCCACGGAGCCATAGCTGCTGACTCGGCCCCACGGGATCCGACGAACGGCGGCGTAGATGCGGTCGCGGCTGGACATGGCCCCGCAAGCGTGGGCAGATTCGCGTTTCCACGCAAACGGAGGCCGGCCCATGGAAGATCCCCAGTCCGATGCCCTGAAGTACCCGACGGGACGATTCTCCTCGGTCCGGAGGCCACTCACGCCCGAGGAGCGCGCGGCGCGGATCGAGGCGATCCGCGCACTCCCGTCGACCATCAGGGCGGCCGTCGCGGGGCTCGATGACCGGCGCTTGGATACGCCGTACCGCGAGGGTGGATGGACCCTTCGTCAGGTCGTGCATCACGTGGTCGACTCCCACACCAACGCCTACATCCGATTCAAGCTGGCGGTGACCGAGGACCGACCGACGATCAAACCGTACCAGGAGAAGCTCTGGGCCGAGCTGCCGGATGCGCGGACCCTACCGGTCGAGGCGTCGCTCGCGATCCTGGACGCGCTGCATGCGCGCTGGGTCGCGTTCCTCCAGGCGCTCGAGCCGGAGCACTTCGGTCGGCCGCTGCGCCATCCGGAGACGGGCGACTTCACGGTCGATATGATGCTGGAGCTCTACGCCTGGCACGGAGCGCATCACGTAGCGCACATCACGGGGCTGCGTGCCCGCAAGGGTTGGTAGCGTGAGCGCGCACACTGCGATGCCGTCCGTGCTCGACGAGCTCCGCTGGCGCGGACTGCTCCACGATGCGACCGAGGGTGCCGCGGAGCATTTCGCGGAGGCGCCGAGAACGGTCTACATCGGCTTCGACCCGACCGGCGCGAGCCTCCACATCGGCACGCTGCTGCCCATCATGGGCTTGGTGCACGCACAGCGCGCCGGGCACACGCCGCTCGCGCTCGTGGGTGGCGGCACGGGTTTGATCGGCGATCCCTCGGGGAAGACCGCCGAACGGCGGCTTCTGACCAAGGACCAGGTCGCGGCGAACGCCGAGGCGATCCGAGCTCAGCTAGAGCACTTTCTCGACTTCGAGGTGCGCTCCAATCCCGCGCGCATGCGGAACAACCTGGATTGGCTCGGCGGGCTTCCGTTGGTCGACTTCCTACGGGATGTAGGCAAGCACTTCTCGGTCAACCAGATGCTGGCCAAGGAGTCCGTGAAGCGCCGCATCTCGACGGAGGAGACCGGCATCTCGTTCACGGAGTTCTCGTACGCCCTGCTCCAGTCGTACGACTTCCTCGAGCTCTATCGCACCGAGGGCTGCACCGTGCAGATGGGCGGCAGCGACCAGTGGGGGAACATCACCTCCGGCATCGACCTGGTGCGCCGGGTCGAAAGCGCGCGCGCGTACGGCGTCGTCTTCCCGCTCATCACCCAGGCCTCGGGCGTGAAGTTCGGCAAGACGGAGGAGGGGGCCATCTGGCTCGACCCGCAGTTGACCTCACCGTTCCGATTCTATCAGTACTGGATCAATGTCGAAGACGCCGACGTCGTGAAGTATCTGAAGTTCTTCACGCTCCTCGACGTCGGCCGCATCGCCGAGCTCGCGCACGAAGCCGAGTCGGCCCCTGAGAAGCGCACCGCCCAGAAGGCGCTGGCCGAGGACGTTACGCGCAGGCTACACGGCGAGACGGGACTCGCGCGTGCGCAGCAGGCCACACGCGCGCTCTTCGGCGGTGAGGTGGCAGGGCTCGCTGCGGACGACATCGCAGACATCTTCGCGGACGTGCCGTCGCATCAGGTAGCCAAGGACGCGTTGGGTGGCGACGGGAAGGCGCTGATCGACCTGCTGGTCGAAGCGGGGGTGGCGTCCTCGAAGGGGGAGGCGCGCCGGTCCATCGAGGGGGGCGGAGTGTACGTCAACAATATCCGGGTCGACGACCTCGGACGCGCCGTCACCCTGCGCGATGCCATCGACGGGCGGTTCGTCCTCCTGCGCATCGGCAAGAAGCGATACCACCTGATCGGGGTTCTGGGCTGAAAAAGCCGAGGGCGCCCGGGTTAGCCCGGGCGCCCTCGCCTCGAAACCGATTCGGGCGGCGTACTAGAACGGCATCGTCCAGCCGAGGTTGATCCCCCAGTCGACGCCGAGGCGAACGCCCTCGTATTCGTGGTGCAAGGCGTAGACCGATTCAACCGCCAGACGATGACCCGCGAGAATGCCGCTGGGCATGACCACGTTGATGCCGACGGGCATATCGACCCGCTCGCCGCCAGCCATTCCGGTCACGTTGTCGTTGCCCGGATCCAGCGTCACGAGCAGTTGCGGGTCCGCACCCTCGAGGCCGCCCCAGGTCTGCCAGCGCACGCCGGCGGACACGCTGAACACGCTGTTGATGCGGTAGGCTCCCCAGCCGTCCGCCTGGAACAGGTCGCCGGGGGTGTAGTCCGCGGTGCCCTCTCCGAGATGAATGCGTCCCTTGAACTGCGCGCCGAGCGAAGCCATCTCGTTTTGCACCAGAGCCGACAGGCCGGGCATGAGGGCGAACGCACCGCCGCCGGGGCGCTGGTCGTACGGGAGCGCCTGGTCGACGCCGAAGGGCGTGTCGGCATAGGTGCGAGCCTTGCCGATGGGGAGCAGCGCTCCCACCGACGCGTTCATGCGGTAGGGACCCTGCCGGTAGACCTCGTAGATCGCCGAGGCCGTCATATCCCCGAGGGCTTCGATCCCCGTGATGTAGAGGATGCCGCCATTGGTGATCTGCTTGCGCTCCATCTGCGCGAACTCGGCGGTGCCGGTGATGGTGAGCCGGTCACTGAAGCCCCAAGCGGCCATCACTTGGTGCCTCACGTTCGACAGCTCCAGCGGCGCGACCGTGTAGAGCTGGAGCGTCGTGGCGAGGGGTAGGGAGTCCTGCGCGAAGTAGACGCCCCGGGAGTTCAGCTGCGAATAGCGATAGGTGATCTCCAGGGCGCCGGCGTCCAGCGTGCGCGCTCCCGTCACGCCGATAGGGGCGTCGGAATCGGGACGGCCGGCGGTCCACACGTATTCGTCCTGCGCGGCCACCGGGGACGAGACGGCAACCAGGGCCGCCACGATCAGGCTCCTACGAACCATGGATCTCCTCCGACACGGTATGGGCGCTCGATCCTGCGCCTCTCGGATGTCACGGTGCGCCCAATATAGGAGCGTAGGGGGCCGATTGCCCCCGCCCTCCCACCAGGCGAACCGTAGGAAAATGCCTGGCGGCGTGCCAAAAAACAAATGTTTTCTTCTCCGGAGGGGTTCGGGGGCGTCACTGGCGCCGGTCGGCCCTCTCGGCGCGGCCGATCTCCGGGAGCAGTTCGTCGGGGATGCCGAAGCCGTCCACGAGTACCCCAGCGTGCTCGCGCAGCTCCTGACAGAGCGCCCGCACCCGGGTACGGATGGCCCTCGACTTTCCTGCCTCGAGGTACCCGGACTCGAGGTACCAGCCCCGGTCCCGCTCCAGGCAATGGAGTGCGTGGAGTGCGCCGGCTGTACGGAGGAGCTCCGAGAGGCCGGGGGTCGAGGCGCGCGTCACGGGCTCCACGAACTCCTGGGTGATCAGGTGCTCGACATGGGCGCGCGCGAGCGCCACCAGGTGGTCCTGGCACTCCATGACGGCGCGGAAGGAGTCCATGCCGTCGTCGAGGCGCGCCCGGATGCGCATGGCGGCCGACCTCAGGAGTCGCGCCTCGCGGTAGGCGAGGGCGGCGAGGTGGAAGTCGGTGTCCAAGAGGTGCTCCTCGTCCGTGCGCCGAGTGACCACCGGGTTCAGCTCGGTCAGCGCCGTTTCGGCCCGCTCCGCCAGATAGCGAACCGCGCTCCTCAGGGTCAGGTCGCCCATCTCCTCGCGGAAGCGGGTCAGCAACCCCTTCGCCACGAGTTGGTAGAGCACGAGGTTCGCGCCCTCGAAGGTGGTGAAGACGTCGGTGTCCGCCTTGAGCGCAGCGAAGCGGCTCTCCGCGAGATATCCGCGACCACCACACGCCTCGCGCGCGGCCTGGAGCGTCGTCACGCACCGTTCCGATGCGTACGCCTTGAGCCCCGCGGCGGCTACCTCCAGTTCCGCCGAGTCGGCCTCGGCGGGGTCCGCGAGCCGGGACTGGAGGCGACGCACGGCGAAGTGTAG
The DNA here is from genome assembly GCA_040081395.1 of Longimicrobiales bacterium. Lineage (GTDB taxonomy): Bacteria > Gemmatimonadota > Gemmatimonadetes > Longimicrobiales > Gaopeijiaceae > UBA2982. The sequence goes on along the minus strand of JBEBGN010000001.1, from coordinate 24,467 downwards.
TCCCAGCGTGGTGGCCAGGGCGGGCATGAGTTCGCGTTGGATCGCCGGGTAGTCGAGGATGGCGACCTCGGCCGCCCCCTCGGGCCCGAACTGGCGCCGCGAGTCCGCGTAGCGGACGGCGATGGTGAGCCCGACCTTAGCCGCGCTCACCGAGGCGGCTGCGATGCTGACCCGGCCCACCACGAGTGTGCGGAGCATGCGGAAGAAGCGCTTGCCCGAGCTCGGGATCTCGCTGTGGTACAGTCCGTCGTCGTCGATCGCACCGAACCTGTCCAGTAGGTTCCCCCGCGGGACGCGTACGCCATCGAACCAGATGCGGCCGTTGTCGACGCCGTTCAGTCCCTCCTTCAATCCGCAGTCTTCGATACGCACACCCGGCAGGATGCGTCGGCTCTCGTCACGGATGGGCACGAGCACGGCGTGCACGCCGTGGTCCTCCTCGCCCAGGATGAGCCGCGCGAACACGGTGGCCAGCAGCCCGTGTTCGGCGGCGTTGCCGATGTAGTTCTTCGCGGCCTCGTCATGGGGCGTCTCCACGACGAGCTCGTCGCTCGCTGCATCGTAGGTCGCCGTGGTCTCCGCGTCGCGCACGTTCGACCCGTGCCCCGTCTCGGTCATCGCGTAACAGCCCGGGAGGGCCAGGCTTCCGATCGCCCGGAGGTGGGCCTCGTGGTGGCGCGCGGTTCCCAGTTGGTACACGCTACCGCCGAAGAGCCCGAACTGGACTCCGAACTTCACGACCACGCTCAGATCTCCGAACGCCAGGGTCTCGAAGACCGCGACCGCGCCCTCGGGGTCCTCGGCGCCACCGAAGGACTTGGGGTAGGCGAGGGATCCGAGTCCTTGGTCGGCCAGGTGCTGGACCGCGTCGAGCACACGCGCGCGGTGCTCTCGTATGGGGAGCCCGAAGGGTATGCGGAGTGGCGGCGCGAGCAGTGCTTCGACCGCGCGGTCGCGAAGGCTCCGACGGTCTCGGTCGAGGTAGTCGCGGAGGGCCGAGCCGTCGAAGCCCGTCGCGGCCCGTCCGCGGAGAGGGAGGGGTGGGAGGAGTCCCAGCGCTCCGCGCGCAGCTTCCGCGCCGAGCAGGCCGAGGGAATCTTCGAGAGCCCGTAGTGCGGCCTGCGCGTCCGGGCTCTGCCATGGCCCGGCGCCCGAGGACTGCCGCCAGAGTGCCAGACCGAGGCCGGTCAGGGAGCGGGCCGCCTCGTCATCGTGGAGGGGTACCCGCCCGCGGAGTCGGCCACGCAGCGCGTGCAATGCGGAGGGGGTGGGGGGGGCCGCCGGATCCAACCAGGAACCCAGCAGAGCGCGGGTCTCCGCGCGCAGCCAGGACAGGGTGTCGACCGCCTTGCGCACCGCCGCCAACTCCGCCGCGGTGAGGGTTCCGTCGACCCACACGGAGAACACGAACGGGAGGAAAGGGACGATCTCGGGCTCGTCCTCGGGCCAGACCAAGTCCTTCGCGGATCGCGTCACTCCTTCTGCTCCCTCGGCTCCGGGTCGGTGCACCTTGATCCCACGCCCCCCTTCCGCCAACGTGCCGCGCTTCCGGTGCGGGCGCTGAACAAGATTACCCTCGAAAGCGATGGGGCACGATGGCGAACCCCCTGGTGGGCGTGTTGATGGGATCGAAGTCGGACTGGGACACCATGAGTCAGTGTGTCTCTACCCTGGACGCGCTCGGCATCCCCAATGAAGCGCGGGTGCTTTCCGCCCACCGGACTCCGGATGAGGCTGTGGAGTATGCCGCGACCGCGGAGGACCGAGGGCTCGAGGTGATCATCGCCGCCGCCGGAGGCGCCGCGCACTTGGCGGGCGTGATGGCCGCGAAGACGACTTTGCCCGTGCTCGGCGTGCCCATGAAGGGGTGGTCGCTCGATGGCCTCGACTCCCTGCTCTCCACGGTGCAGATGCCCGGCGGCGTTCCCGTGGGCACGCTCGCCATCGGCAAAGCGGGGGCGGTGAACGCCGCCCTCCTCGCCGGGGAAATTCTCGGCCTGAAGTACGACCGCATTCGCGCCGCCGTGAAGGCGGACCGCGCCGCTCGCCGCGATGCCGTTCTCGCGAACCCGGACCCGAGGGGGTAATCGTGGCGACCCGTTCCATGCTGGAGGAGATCCGAGTCAAGATCGAGACCGAGATCTCCAACCTGACGACCGAACTCACCAAGGACCTGCCGATCCGCATCAAGATCGCCATGGAGCTCGGCGACCTGCGCGAGAATGCGGACTTCAAGGCCGCGAAGGAGCGTCAGGGTTTCGTCGAAGCGCGACTGAATCACCTCACCACGCGCATGACGGAGCTCTCGAAGATCGACGTCAACCAATTGGCGTACGACCGCGTCGGCTTCGGATCTCAGGTCACGATCACCGACATCCAGATTGGTGAGGACTTCACGTTCACGATCACGGCCGGAGACTTCATCGATCTCGACGCCGGGCAGGTCTCGCTCGCGTCACCGATCGGGAAGGGCCTGCTCGGGGCGAAGCCCGGCGAAGAGGTGACCGTCAACCTCCCCGCGGGGGTGCGACGCTACCGGATCCTGACGCTGACCACGCTTCCCCAGCAGCTCGACAACAAGTAGAGCGCTAGCCGTTCAGGCTCCCCACCATCGCCACGGCCTCCGCGACTTCTTCCTCCGCGATCCAGTGGCCGATGCGGTAGTCGCGCGCCACCATGCGGGCCCCGGCTCGACGTAGACGCGAGCGACCACGTTCAGCCAGCGCGATCGGGATGGCAGGATCCCCGGTGCCGTGACCCCAGAACAAGGGTGTGATCGGAGGGGCCGCGCCGGTTTCGTCGAGATCGATCCAGGCGGCCAGGAAGCCGGAGAAGTTGAGGGCGGCGGCCACCGAGCCGGGACGGGTGATGGCGTACGCGAGGCTCATGGTGCCGCCCTGCGAGAAGCCTCCGATCACGATCCTCCCCGGCTCGAATCCGACCGCTTTGCTCAGACCGGAGAGGAACTCATCGAGCAGCCCCAGGCTTTCGACAAGCGTGTCCGTCACCACGCGATCTTCTTCCACGTAGCGGTACCATGCGTACCCGGGGCCGTATCCCCACGGCGCACCCGCGAAGGGAGCACGCGGGGTGACCAGCGACCAATCCGCAGGAAGGAGGGACCGGATTCCCAAGAGGTCGTGCTTGTCGCTCCCGCGTCCGTGGAGCAGCACTGCCACCGTCGAAGTTGCACCGGTGTCGGTTCCGCGCACGAAGTCGTAGTCGAGCGTGCGGGTGGGGCTGGTCGCGCTCACGTGAGCGGCACCAGTGCGCGTTCGATCTCGGGGCGGCGAGGCTCGAGCCACGAAGGTAGCTTGAGCGACCCACCCAACTCCTCCTTCGGCTCGTCGATCGCGAAGCCCGGGCCATCCGTCGCGATCTCGAGGAGCAGTCCGTCCGGCGCGTGGAAGTAGATGCTCTCGAAGTAAGTGCGGTCCCGAACCGTGGTCACGTCGATGCCGAGAGAGAGCAGGTGCTCCCGCCACGCGGTCTGTTCCTCGCGGCTCTCGGCACGGAAGGCGATGTGATGGGTCTGACCCGCGCCTGGGCGCGCGATGTGGCGGCTTCCTTCCCAACCGAAGAGGGTGAGGGCCGAGTGGTGGCCGATGGACTTCCCGTCGTACCGCGCCCAGAAGTAATGCTTGGTGCGCTCGTCGTCCTGGTTGAACGTCTTCTTCACGACGCGGAGCCCGAGCGCGCGTTCGTAGAAGTCGCCCGCCCGCTCGATGTCGTCGGTGATCCCCGTGATGTGGTGGATGCCGTCGAGCGTCATATCCGGCGTGATGACCGGAACGGGCTCAGGGTGCGTGCGTTGCGCGATCGCCTGCTCGTCGCGGCCACCGGGTAGTCGCTCGGAGGGCGGTACCACGAGGCGTCCACCCAGCGCGTCCGGCGGCTCGTCGATTGCGTAACCGGGCCCGGCCGTGGCGATCTCGAGCACCTGGCCATCGGGGTCCGCGAAGTAGAGGCTGGTGAAGTAGCCGCGGTCGATCGGGCCACTGACGGGTACGCCCGCGTCGATGAGCCGCCGCTTCCACTTGAGCTGCGCTTCCGGTGTCGCGACGCCGAGGGCGAGGTGGTGAACACCACCGACGCCCCAGTGGCCTCGGCGCGAGTGCGCCCACTCGAAGAACGTGAGGATGGTGCCCGGGCGGCCGCCGTCGCGACCGAAGTACAGGTGGTAGGCGCCCGGATCGTCGAAGTTGACGGTCTTCTTCACGAGGTCGAAGCCGAGGAGGCCGCCGTAGAACGCGAGCGTTCTGGGGGCGTTCGTCGACACCATCGTGATGTGATGGAAGCCCCGAGTCTCGAGCGGCTTCATGGAAGTCCTTCCATCGTGCGGGAGGATCGTACGATGCCCAGATGATGATTCAATCTTAAAACATTGTCAAGTCGGGCTTGTCTCCGCCCCTTCTCGTATCCGAAGCCAGAACGCACTGCCCCGGACGGCGGGGTCCATGGGGGCCAATCGGCCCCACATATCCATGGTCTGCGGGCCGAGCTGGGCATCCTCGGTGCAGAAGTGCGCGGGGAACAGGATCTCATACCGACGGCCCGCATCGGCAAGGAGCATTGCCCCGAGCAGATACTGCTCGGAGTAGTAGCGTCGCTCCCACTCCGCAGGATAGTCGTAGGGAAGGTAGATGTCGTGGATGAACACGATCACGCCGGGCCTGAGGCGGGGGAGGATCTCGAGCAGGGCGACGGTCACGTCGCTGTTTTGCAAGCAGCGATGCGATCCGTCGAGCATCAAAATGTCGTCGGCTTCGAGCACGTCGAAGATCTCGAGCGGCGCCTCCTCGAGTCCGGTGCGTACCACCTCGTCGCAGATTTCGTCCACGAACGCGCGCGGGGTGGGGTCGATGGAGGTGATGGTCATGGCGAGTCGATGGTCGTCGATCGAGCGCCGCACGAATCGGGTGGAGTTACCGGAGCCGACCTCGAGGTACCGACGTGATCCGAAGATCTTCGGAAAGGCGTACAGAGTCGCGGCGTCGAGCCCCGCCATGTACGCGTTGGCCCAATGGGGCTCGCGCTCGTTGGTGGTGGTGAAGGGGATCCGCTTGAGGCCGTGCGCGAAGGCCTCGAGCTCGCTGCACGTGTGAGCGTACCGTTCGCGCCCGGTCGCGATGAGGTCGTGCAACTCTGCGTGTGGGGGTCGCCCCCAACCCCAACGAGGCTTCGGTTGCACGGCATAGTCGAGGTAGATCGGGTAGCGGCCCTGGTTGACCTGTCCGATGTGGTGCCAGAGGCCGCGCAGAAATCGAAGGTGTTTCACGTAGTTGACCTTGGTCGGGATCACGACAGCCTACCTACCGCCTACAGCGTGGTGCGGAAGCGCCAGGTCGCCACCGCCAGGCCGCCCAGGGCCATGCCGGCGAGCACGACGAACTGCACCCACAGGTCCCCGACGCCTGCTCCGCGCAGGAAGATCCCGCGTACGATCTCCAGGAAGTGCCGCAGCGGGTTCGCGAGCGTGAGGTGTTGGAATATCTCCGGCATCGTGTCGATCGGGTACAGGAAGCCCGAGAGGATGATGGCCGGCAGCAGGAACAGGAACATGGCCAGGAAGGCCTCTTGCTGCGTGGCGGAAATGGTCGAGATGAAGAGTCCGAGCGAGAGCCCGGCGAGGATGAAGAGGGCTGCCGCGAGCACCAGAGTCGCCGGGGAACCCCTCATCGGAATGTCGAACCAGAGGAGCGCGACCGACGTGACGAGGGAAAGTTGAACGAATGCGATACCCGCAACGGGGATCGTCTTGCCGAGCATCAGCTCGGTTGCGCTGAGTGGCGACACGAGCAGTTGTTCGAGCGTTCCCACCTCACGTTCGCGAACTACGGCCAACGCGGTGAGCAACAGACACATGAGTAGAATGATCACGCCAATCACGGCGGGTACGTTGTAGACGCGAGACTCGAGCGACGGGTTGAACCAGGCTCGCGTGCGCAGATCGACGCCTCCCGCGATCGGGTTGGAGGTAGGGCGCGACGACATCGCGATCTGGGTGCCGAGGTTCGCGATGATGCGCGTCGCGTATCCCTGCGCGACCGTGGCGGTGTTGGAGTTCGTGCCATCCAGAAGCAGTTGGACGGAAGGTGCGCGGGCGGCGGCCAGATCTCGAGCGTAGCCAGCGGGTATCTCGATGCCGACCAGTGCGTCCCCCTCGTCGAGCGCGACGCCTAGAGCGGAGGATTGGTCCGACGAGAGGACCACGCGGAAGTACCCGGACGCGGTCAGCGCGTCGACCAGCTCCCGAGACTCGGGTGTGCGGTCGTGATCGACCAAGGCCATCGACACGTTGCGGACATCCGTGTTGACCGCGTATCCGAAGAGCACCAGTTGGATGATCGGCGCCACGAAGATGACGCGCTTGGTGCGCGGGTCGCGGAAGAGCTGACGCAGCTCCTTCACCACCATGCGGCGGATGCGCAGGACGCTCACGCCTGCAGCTCCTTTCGGAACGCGCGGGTGGCGAGCGTCAGCCCGAGAGCAGCGTACGCGAGCATGAAACCCGCCTGGGCCCAGAGCACTTCGGGTCCCACGCCCTTCAGGAAGATCCCTCGGGTGACCGTCACGAAGTAGCGTGCGGGCACGAGGAACGTCACGCCGCGCAGCACCGCGGGCATGCTCGCGATGTCGAACATGAACCCCGACAGGAGCACGGCGGGGAGGTAGGTCGCCACCATCGCGATCTGCATCGCCAAAACCTGAGACTTCACCGCTGCAGAGATGAAGATGCCCAAGCCGAGCGCGCCGACGAGAAAGAGCAAGGTGAGGACGGCCAGCAGCAGGAGGCTCCCGTCGAGTGGCGTGTCGAAGATCCACATGCCGGCGGCAACCGTCACGGCCACGTCGAAGAGCCCGATGGCGAGGTAAGGGAGGAGCTTCCCGACCACGACCTCAAGCCGGCTGACCGGTGTGGCCGCGAGTTGCTCCATCGTGCCCCTCTCCCACTCCCGTGCGATGGTGAGCGCGGTGAGCATCGCCGCGATGATCGACATGATGACCGCGATGAGGCCGGGCACGATCATGTGGCGGCTCTCGAGGTTCGGGTTGTACCAAGTGCGCGCCTCGAGCGTGATCGGCGGGACCGCACGGAGGCCGCCGAGCACCGCGCGCGCGCCGAACCTCGCCACGATCGCGTCCGCGTAGTTGAGCGCGATGGTCGCGGTATTCGCGTCGCTGCCGTCGAGCAGCAACTGGACCACGGCGGCTCGGCCGGGAGCGGCGAGCTCGCTTCCGAATCCCGATGGAATCGAGAGTACGCCGAGCACGTCGTCCCCGACGAGCCGGCGGTCCACGAGGGCGGGTGATTCCAGGTACTCGGTGACCGTGAAGTACCCGCTGGACTCGAACGCCTCGACGAGCGATCGGCTCCGCAGTGTCCGGTCCTGGTCGAGCACGGCGACGGGGATGTCATTCACGTCCCACGTGATCGCATACCCGAAGAAGAGCAGGAGGAAGACCGGGAGCGCGAACGCGAGGATCATGCTGCGCGTGTCGCGACCTAGTTGGATCCACTCCTTACGAGCGATGGCCCCGAGCCGCATGAGGTCCATCGCGCTACCCGACCACCGCGCCGCCTTCAGCGCGCACGAGCGAGACGAACACGTCCTCGAGGGAGGCCTCCACCGGTGTGATCCCCTCCACGCGTCGCCCGGCGCGGGAGAGCGCGCGCCGAACGACGTTTGCGCCGGTGTTCGCGTCGGCGACGGTCACGTGAAGGGCACGCCCGAACATCGCGGCGTCGAGCACTCCGTCGGCGCCGAGCAGCGCGTCCACGGCGCCCGGAGCGTCGTCGGTTCTCACCTCCAGGATGGGTTCGACGACGCGGGCTCGCAGGGCGGCGGGCGTGTCGAGCGCAATCAACCGGCCGCGGTTCAGGAGCGCGAGCCGGTGGCAGTACTCGGCCTCCTCCATGTAATGGGTCGAGACGAACACGGTGGTGCCGCGGCCGGAGAGGTCGTCGATGAGGTCCCAGAAACGCCGCCGTGCCACCGGGTCCACGCCGGAGGTCGGCTCATCGAGGAAGAGGATCCCCGGTTCGTGCACCATCGCGCACCCGAGCGCGAGACGCTGCTTCCAACCGAGGGGCAGTTCCGCGGTCAGTCTCGACTCCAGGCCTGCGAGCTCCGCCATGTCGAGGATCCAGCGTCGCCGCTGCTCGAGGCGCTCGCCGTCGACGCCGTAGAGTCCGGCGAAGAGGTCGATGTTCTCGCGCACGGTGAGATCGGCGTAGAGGGAGAACCTCTGCGACATGTAGCCGATGCGGCTTTTGATGGCGCGTCGCTCCGCGCGGATGTCGAGTCCCGCGACCCAGCCCTCACCCGACGTAGGCGCCAGCAACCCGGTGAGCATCTTGATGGTCGTGGTCTTCCCGGCACCGTTCGGACCGAGAAAGCCGAAGATCTCCCCGGGGCGGACGTCGAGGGTGATGCCGTCGACGGCGATGAAGTCGCCAAAGTGGCGCGACAACGACTGCACGACGACCGGGCGGGGGACGGCCTCAGGCATGGTGCGCCGTCGGCGGGCGGACCAGATGGATGAACACGTCCTCCAGCGAAGGCTCGACCGTCCGCGAGCTGGACACGGAGATGCCCACGCGCTCCATGGCGCCGCCTAGGTCCGCAGGGCTCGATCCGCGCGAGAGGATCACGTGGACCGTGTCGCCGAAAAGCGTCGCGGTCTGGGCGTGCGGCGAGGCTCGCAACAGGTCGCGCGCGCGTCGCGGATCGTCGGTGGCCAACGCGAGGAGCGTCCCGCCCAGTGAGGACATCAGCGCCGCGGGCGTGTCGAGCGCGAGGGACTTTCCCTCGTTGAGGAGGGTGACGCGATCGCAGCGCTCGGCCTCGTCGAGATAGGAGGTCGAGACCACCATGGTGACTCCCTCCCGCACCATCTCATGCAGGATGAGCCAGAGCTCTCGGCGCGAAATGGGGTCGACCCCGAAGGTCGGTTCGTCGAGGAGCAATACCTCGGGTTGATGGACCAGGGCGCACGAGAGCGAGAGCTTCTGCTTCATACCGCCTGACAGCTTACCAGCGAGTCGATCCGCGAATTCCCCGAGTCGACTGAATGCGTACAGTCGATCGAGGCGCGCGGGCCTTGCGTCGTGCGGAACCCGGTAGAGGTCGGCGTAGAACTCGAGGTTCTCGGCCACGGTGAGGTCCTCGTACAAGCCGAACCGCTGCGCCATGTACGCGATGTGCGGCTTGACCTCCTCGGGTCGAGCGGCCACGTCGATCCCCGCAACCAGCGCGGTCCCCGCCGTGGGGCGCAGGACTCCGGCCAGCATCCGGAGCGTGGTGGTCTTGCCGGCGCCATCGGGCCCGACGATGCCGAACAGCTCACCGGCAGCGACCTGGAAACTGAGCTCGTCTACGGCCTTCACGGAGCCGAACGTGCGCGTCAACCCATCGACGACGACCGTGCTCATGGCCCCCCGGTTTCGAGGGTCACGTCCGCGGGAACGCCCGGCTTGAGGTCGAACCCCGGATCGCCCGTGATCCGGATCCTGACGGGATACACGAGCTTGGTGCGCTGCTCGGTCGTCTGCACGTTGCGCGGCGTGAACTCGGCCTCGCTACCGATGAAGACCACTTCGCCCGCGTACTCCCGGTCAGGGTAGGTGTCCGCGACGATGCGCGCCGGCAGGCCGACGCGCACGAAGCCCATCTGATCCTCGCGGACGTAGATCCGGACCCATCGGTCGCTCGGATCGAGAAGCGTGAGCACCGGTGCGCCCGGCGAGACTGCCTCCCCCGGCTCGCGATGCCGAACCGTCACGATCCCGTCGAACGGCGCGGTGACCAACGCATGGCCGAGCGCGGCCTCGGCTCGCGCCACATTGGAACGGGCCTGCGCCACCGCCGCGCGCTGCGCCTCGATGGTCTCGTCGCGTGGCCCCTCTGCGACGAGAGCCAACTGCTCCTCCGCCTGCTCGAGCGCCGCTACGGCGACCGCGCGCGCGGATTCCGCGCGGTCGAGTGTCTGCCGGCTGATTGCGCCCCCGGCAAAGAGGGTGGTGGCCCGCTCCAGCTCGCTGCGCGCCTCCTCGGCGCGCGTGGCGGAGGCGCGGACCGAGGCCTCGACGGTGAGCACCTCCTGGGGGCGGGCGCCGCTCTCCAATTCACGCAGCCTCGCCTGCGCCGCATCGAGTTGCGCGCGAGCTCCGTCGAGCATCGCGTCCAGCTCGCGGGTGTCGAGGCGAGCGATCTCGTCGCCAGTGCGGACTGCGTCGCCCTCGCCGACCGCGATCGAGAGGACGCGTCCCGCGACCTGGAAACCGAGATCGGCATCCGTCGCCTCGACGGTGCCCGACGCAGCGACCGCGGTCGACCCGGTTGCGGGTCCGCGCAGCGCGAGCCAGGAGCCCGCGGCAATGACCATCAACAGCAGCGCGATTCGGATGCGGGTCTTCATCATCGGGTCTCCATCGATTCGACGAACCAATCACGTGTCAGAGTGCCCTCGGCTCGGGCCAAACGCACCCGCGCGAGGATCGCGTCCTGTCGAGCCACCACTCGTGCTGCGCGGGACTCGAAGAGCCCGGCCTCGGCGCGGAGTAGATCACGCTGCTCCCCAGATCCGGCCTGCAGCGCCAGCGCCTCGATGCGTGCCACTTCCGTCCATTGGGTGACCGCGGCCTCGAGGGCCTGGAGACGTGCGTCTGCCTCGACGAGGGCCGTCCGCGCTGCGTCGATCTCCTGGTCGACCCGCAGCTTTGCCCCCGCCAGCTCCGCCCGCGCCGCATCCAGGTTCGCTGCGGCCCGTCGCACCGATGCCCCCTGGGCGCCTCCGGTGAAGAGCGGCCACGACAGTTCGACGCCCGCGCGCCACTCGAGGACGTGGTCCCCCGTCGCGGTGCCGAAGTCCTGCACTCCCGCTCCGAGCACGACCGATGGAAGTCGCCCTCCGCGCTCCTCCGACAGGAGGGCTTCAGCGGCGGCTACGGAGCGGTCGGCCTGACGAAGGATGGGGCTGTCTTGGCGCCGCTCGCCCGGAGAGATGGCCCTCGGGGCGAGGTCGGCGAGCTGGTTGCTCGACAGTGCCTCCGAGCCGAGGCCCATAGCGCGGGCGAGTGCCCGCTCGGCGAGCCCTGCGCGTGCCAGGGCGCTCGCCTCCGCGGCGCGTGCCAGTTGGAGAACCGCGTCCGCGCGGAGCACTTCCAGTTCGGCGGCAGACCCGGCCTCCAGGTGTCGCTGGGCACGATCTCGCTCCGACTGGAGCGCGGCAACCTGGGCCCTCGCGGCCTCGAGCAGAGCGCGCGCGGCCACGGTCCCGGTGTAGGCGGACGCGGTCTGTTCGAGGACCTCCATCTCGGCGGAGCCACGAAAGGCCCTGGTGGCTTCCCCCATGGCGTCGCTGCCACGAATGCGCGATCCGCGCACCCCACCGTCGAAGAGCGTGTATAGTGCGCCGAGCTGGCCTTGTAGCAGCGAACGGTCGAAGGTCGGTGGGCTGCCCAGACTCAGGCTGTGCAGCGGCGCCACCACCATCGGCTCCTGGAAATGCGTGAGGTTGGCCGTCACAGAAGCCGCAGGCAGCCGTGCCGCGCGGGCGGCGTCGCTGGCGCCCTCGGCCGCGAGCACCCGCGCATCGGCCGCAGCGAGCACGGGATGCGTGGCCAGGGCGGCGTCGATCGCGTCGGTGAGGGTGAGTACCTGAGCGTGCACACCCGGCACCAAGAGCAGATAGGCGAGAGCGGCGGCAGCGGTCGGGCCGAGGCGCGTGCAGGTCGAAGTCATGGGGTGAGTTGATTCCCGGCGGGCGTGAGGCCCGCCCGAACGAAGGCGAGGATGTGCTGGAGTGCCACCCGACGGGTCGGCGGCAACGACAGGTCTACGGGGCCGAGGGCCCGGAGAAGGGGAGCCACCAAGGCGAGGTAGATCGGCTGCGAGACGACGCTGAGCGCGGTCAGCACCGGATCACCCGGGCGCACGGACCCATCCAAGTCCCCTTCGAGTTGGAGGCCCGCGATGGCGTCCTTCACGCTCCTCAGGATGTCGAGTACGACCGGGGGCGGCTGTTTACCCGCCGCGACCTCCTGCAAGAGTAGGTGCGGCAGATCAGGGTGAGCCTCGAAGTGTTCGAAGTAGGCCTCGACCACGCGCAGGATTCGCTCCAAGGCGGTGCCCTCCGAGTTCGCGACGGACTGGACGCGCGACGCGATGGGTCGGAGGCCCTGCTCCAGGACCGCCGCGTACAGGGCTCGCTTGGAGCCGAAGTGATAGGTGACCGCACCCAGATTCACCCCGGCCTGGTTGGTGATCGCCCGGATCGACGCTCCGTCGTAGCCCCGTTGCCCGAACAGGCGACGTCCCGCGGCGATCAGGTCGGCGCGCGTCGCCTCCCCGAGATCTGCCTTCGAGCGTTGCCGCTGCGGCTTTGGGCCAGTGTAACTCATACGTTCGTATGAATACCATCTGCCCCCCGCGCCGGCAAGCCGGAGGCAGCTGGGGCGCCCGTTCGCGGCGAGCTTGGAAAGGCCCGGCACTCACGCCGGCTATCGGGGTTCGTTGGCACCCTGGGGAACGTGCAAGTCAGCCAAGGAGAGCCCGCATGGTTCGCGTCCCGTCGACGATGGTCCCCCTCGGCACGCCGGCTCCCGACTTCTCGTTGCCCGAGCCGGCGACCGGGCGAACGGTCTCCGGGGCCGATCTCGCAGAGGCGCCCGCGCTGCTCGTCATCTTCCTCTCCAACCACTGTCCCTTCGTGAAACACATCGCGGACGAGCTGGCGCGCTTCGGCCGTGAGTACGGTGCGAAGGGATTGGCGATCGTCGGTATCAATGCCAACGACGTGGCGAGCTACCCGGACGACAGTCCCGCGAAGATGATCGACGAGGTTGTTTTGCGCGGTTACCCGTTCCCGTATCTCTACGACGAGTCCCAAGAGGTCGCGAAAGCGTTCAGCGCGGCGTGCACTCCCGACTTCTTCCTCTACGACCAGCGGCGCGAGTTGGTCTACCGCGGCCAGTTCGACTCGAGTCGGCCATCACTGGACGCGCCCGTGAGTGGGACCGACCTGCGCGCAGCTTGCGACGCGGTTCTGGACGGTCGTGAACCCATCGCGAGCCAAATGCCGAGCGTCGGCTGCAACATCAAATGGAAGCCAGGCAACGCGCCGCCCTGGTTCGGTTGACGCCGGGCCCCCAAAAAAAGCGACGCCACCGGACTGAACTCCCGGTGGCGTCGGCACTGTCGCAGCCCAGCGCGATGGCCGGGTACGGCGCGAACAGCGACTACTTCAGGCGGTTCGGCTTTAGAAGCCGCTCCGGCGATCGCTTGCCCGTGCCAGGCTCGACAGAGTACTCGGGATGTTCAAGGGATCACCTCCTGTTGCAGGTCTGACTGAGGGCGGAACGAAGCCATCATAAAAAGGCCGATGGACCGGTGCAAGACCGTCGCTGCGCCGCCCGGCCGGTGGTGTGGCGCGCGGGCCAAGACCCTGTCGGCAGTGGTGGCGCAGTTCAGGCGTCCCGGTAGGCCCGGCGAAGCAACCAGAAGGAGAAAGCGAGCGCCGCGCCGATCCAGATCACGCCCCACACAACCGTCGGCACGCCGGTGATCTCTGCGAGCATGAATGCGTCGGAGCGGACCTCGGGCCTATCGAGCACGTCGCTCTTGATGTCGAGGATCGCGTAGAGCGCGCTCGTCAGCCCCAAGGTGAGAAGCAGGGGACGGTTCACGCCGTCGCCGAGCTTGCGCGACACCGCCAGCAGGGCGAGTCCGAAGAGAATGCCGAACGCGAAGCCGAAGCCGTTGCGCACATAGAGGAGTGTGAGCCCAATGACGAGTGCGCCAATGAGACTGTTCACCCACTCCGCCTTGATGCGGTTGCTTCGCGCGGCCGAAAGCATCAACCCGCCCCATACGAGGCTTCCCAGGTATCCCGCGCTGAGCGTCAGGAATGCGTTGCCACCGGGGCAGTGGCAGGCGCCGCCCTGCATCGGGTCGAGGGTGATGCGCTCGATCGAGCCCCCGGTCGCGACCGCGACCATGGCGTGACTGACCTCATGGAGGAGCACCACGAAGATCTTCAGTGGATAGACGATGGGCGTCTCCCACAGGAACCAGAGTGCGGCGAAGAAGAGCGTGAAGCCCGCGACGAAGCGGGCCTTTCTTTTCGAGCGTTTCGTCATGAGCGCTGCGTCAGGGCCGTGCGGGCGAGGTCTTGGACTCCCCTACGGGCGCTGCGGGTGCCGTGTTCCACTGATCCGGAGTGAGCACGCCGAGCGACATCACCAACTTCACGCCGTCCTCGACGCTCATATTCGCCGGTACCACGCGGTCCACCGGGACGAACTGGAGAAAGCCCGTCGTGGGGTTCGGGGTGGTGGGGACGAAGACCAGGTGCCAGTCGCTTCCGTCTTCACGCTGCATGCGGGAGGTGACGAATCCGATGGAGCGGGTGCCGGGATGGGGAAACTCGACGAAGACAACCGACTTGAACGCCTGGGACTTGCTTCCCTGGAAGGTGCCCACCACCTGCTTGGAAGCCGAGTAGACCACCTTCACGAAGGGCACCTTGAGCACGATCGCCTCGCCGAGCGCGAGCAGGCGGCGCCCGACGGCCTGGGCTGCGATCTCGCCGAGCACGTAGATCACGACCAACAGGATCGCGAGCGAGAGCGCGGCTCGCGCCGCCGCCGGCCAGGTTGCGAGCGCGGGGTCGAGGAACGGGAGCAGGATCCCGGACGTGAAGTTGAAGACGAACCGGATCACCGCGATGGTGACGACCAAGGGGATCAGCACCACGAGGCCCGAGGCCATGCGGGCTTTCAGGCGCCAAGGGCGCGTACGAGTGCCGGGGAGTTCCATCGACGGGTGCGTGACCAGTAGGGCGGAGAGGGGCAACGAATATACCCGAGGCCGCGTTCCGGGTGGGCCGTGCGTTGGACCGGCGAGGCTGCTCGCATCACCTTATTCGGCTGTGACCCCCATCGCCCTCCTCCAGATCGAGCCACCCGGCGGCCTCTCAGAGGCGCTGGCCTCCAGCCCCCTGCTCGCGCTCGGCGCGATGTTCGGCGCGGGTGTGCTCACCAGCCTGACTCCGTGCGTGTACCCGATGATCCCGATCACCAGCGCGGTGATCGCGGGCACCGCGCGTGAGGATCAGCCCAAGTCGCGCACGATCGGGCTCACACTGACCTACGCGGTGGGATTGGCGACGCTGTACGCGCTACTCGGAGCCATCGCGGGTGTGAGCGGTCAGCTCTTCGGCACCGTGAGCGCGAGCCCCTGGGCCCTGCTCGCGATCGGCAACCTGCTCGTGCTCTTCGCGCTCGCCATGCTGGACGTGATCCCCGTGCCGGTACCGCGTAAGCTGCTTCAGCGCGCGGCGCAGACGGAAGGCGGCTCCTACGGAGCGGTCTTCCTGATGGGTGCGATGTCGGGTGTCGTGGCGGCGCCCTGCGGCGCGCCCGCGTTCGCCGTGGTGCTCACATGGGTCGCCACCACGGGTGCCGGCCTGATGGGGTTCGTCTACCTGTTCGTGTTTTCCTTGGGCATGACCGCCCTCCTCATCGCGGTCGGCCTTTTCTCGGGCACCCTGGCGCTCCTGCCGCGGTCGGGTGTCTGGATGGTGTGGGTGAAGCGGATCGCGGCATTGATCATGTTCGGCATGGCGGAGTATTACTTCGTGTCTGCCGGTTACAACCTCTGAGGTGACCATGCGCGCAAAGCCCTTCCGCATCGCTTTGGCCCTTTTCCTCGCCCTCCCGCTGGCCGTGCACGCACAGGCGGCGGGTGAAGGCTCCGTCTCCCTGCCCATCGGCACGGTGGGTCCGGGCGCGGCGCTCGAGGATTTGGAGGGGAATGCGGTCGACCTCATCGATTTCACTCGTGGCAAGCCGGCCATCATCGAGTTTTGGGCCACCTGGTGCGAGATCTGCGAGGCGCTCCAGCCGCAGCTGGACCGCATCCAGGCGCAGCACGGCCAGCAGATCAACGTCGTCGCGGTCGCGGTCGGCGTGGCGCAGACGGTTCGGCGGGTTCAGCGACACCTGGAGGAGCACGATCCCGGGTACACCGTGCTATGGGACGACCGGGGCGCGGCCGTGCGTGCCTACAACGCCACCACGACCTCCATCGTCGTCATGCTCGATGCGCAGGGTAGGGTGGCCTACACCGGTGTGGGCGCCGAGCAGGACCTCGTGGGCGCGGCGGCGCGACTGGTGGGCAGCTGACGCAACCACGGTCCCGAATGCACGAGGGCCCGGCGCGGATCTCCGCGCCGGGCCCTTCTACTTGCTACTTGGTGGCGTCAGCTGACCTACTGCGCAGGCTCGGGCGTCACCGCGTCGACCATCTCACCCAGCTGCTCGTACGCCATCGGGTCGTTCTGGTTGAACTGTGGGATCACGCCGGCGATACGACCGTCCGGCCCCACCACGATCACCGCGCGGCTGTCCACCATGTTGTTCGGGCGCAGTGCGCCACCGAAGCGCGTGTAGGTAGCGCCGTTGTTCGCCGCATCGCTGGCGAACACGAACGGAAAGTCTGCGTCCTTTAGCCAGGCCCTCAGTTCTTCCTGCGAATCGTTCGAAATACCCAACACCACGACGTTCTGTCCATCGTTGAAAAGGCTCGCGTACTGATCACGGTACGCCGTCATTTGGACTGTTCAGCCAGGGGTCCTGACGCGGAAGAAGAACGCGAGGACCACCGTTTCACCGCGGTAGTCGCTCAGGCGCACCGGGTTGGCGAGGGCACCGTACCGAGTCGCGCCGGGCAACTCGAAGTCGGGAGCCATCTCGCCCACCGCGAGCAGACCCTGAGCGCTGCCGTAGCTCGGCGCGCCCATCGCGAACGCTCCCGCCAGGAGGGCGAGGCAGATCGCTTTCTTCATGGGTGAGTCTCCGTGGGAGAACGAATGCTGTCACCCACAATGTCGATGGAACCTGCGGAACGTGCCAGGACGCGGGGTGTCACACGCCCCGATCCCGGTTCGCGGGAAGGTCGATTTGCGTTCGTGCTCAGCCACCCTTACATCTACCGCTCTGGCCCCCCTCGAAGCCCCCAAGCTGTTCATGTGGAAGCGGTTGCGGCGTAGCCCACTCGTCGTGCTCCTGCGCGTGTCGGGTGTGCTTTGCTTAGGGGGTGCGCTCCTGTCGGCGACGGTTTCCGCACAGGAGGGAACCAAGCGGGCCCTCATCATCGCGATTGGCGAGTACGGTACGCCGCCGACGAACCCCGTGACCGGTGGGACGCTCCGCGGCTACCGCGATCTCAGTTCGGCCAACGACGTCGTGCTGGTGCGGGGCGCGCTGGAGCGGCAGGGCTTCCTCGACCGCGACATCCGCGTCCTGGCCGATGCGGAGGCCACGCCGGGCGGCATCGACGCGGCCCTCCAACGCCTCGTGCGCGAGACCGAGCGAGGTGACGTGGTGGTCATCCACTACTCGGGGCACGGGCACCGGATCACGAACGACGACCCCGATCGAGACGAAGAGATCGACGGGCTCGACGAGGTGCTCGTCCCGTATGGCGCGCCCGCCGAGTTCTACGAGGGATACGATGGCTCGCTGCACTTCCGTGACGACCAGCTGGGTGAGTACATCGCCGAGGTGCGCACGCGCGCGGGGCGCACGGGGAATGTGACCGTCTTCATCGACGCCTGCTACTCGGGAACCGCGACCCGGAGCGAAGCGGTAGTCCGTGGCGAGGTGGATCCGCTGGGGCCTCCGGGCTTCCGGCTCGGACAGGTCACCGTGGGGACCCGGGGCGGCGGGGACGACGAGCGCGGCACCGGCATCGAGATCGGACCGTCGCCGACCACGCGAGGGGGAGATGCCGGACTCGCGCCCTTCGTGGTCTTCAGCGCAGCGAGCCCCCGCCAGATGGCGAAGGAGGTCAAGGATGTGGACGGCAGGACGCCAGTCGGCTCGCTGAGCTACGCCCTCGCACGAGCGCTCGCCGAGGCGGGTCCCGGCACCACGAATCGCGCGCTCTTTGCGTCGATCAGCCGCAGCTTGGTCGGGAAGGTGAGCAACCAGACTCCGCAGATGGAGGGTGATGCGGACGTCGCGCTCTTCTCGAATCGGCTCACGCAGCAGCTACCCTACGTGGTCGTGGACTCGGCGGCCACGGGACGTGTGACACTCGCGGGCGGTACGCTGATCGGACTGAACCCGGGCACGCGCCTCGCGGTTCATCCACTCGGTGCTTCCCCGGATCGCGCGGCTGCGCTCGCCACGGTCGAGGTCACTGAGGCGGGTGCGACCCACGCGGTCGCGAGAGTCATCGGAGGTGTGGCGAACGACGCCCTTCGTGGCGCGTGGGCGTACGTGACGCAGCGAAGCTACGGCGACCTGTCCCTCCGCGTTCGCCTCGACCGATCGCTACGTGAGACCGACCGGACTGGGCTCGCGGCGAGGCTCCAAGAGTCGGGCATGATGGAGCTCGTCGCGGAGGGGGGCGACGTCGTCGTAGCCGACCGGGCCGGCAGGCCGGAGGCCCGCGTCATTGCCGACGACCGAGTGCTCGCGAGCGGCGCGCAGCAGGTGGTCGCCGCGCTGGACGACTACGCCCGCAACCACTATCTGAGGCGCCTTACTTTCGAGAGTCCGGAGCTCGACGTGGTTCTGGAGCTGGCCCCCGGGGTCGAGTACGTCGACCGCATCGACGACTGCACGCCGGGGGACTGGTCCGGCGCCGAGGCCCGCCCCGAGCACTTGGGCGGGGGTCAGTGGCGGCTGGCCCCGGCTGCGCTGTACCGCGTGCGCGTCCGCAACGTGGGTGAGCGCCGCGCCTTCGTCTATCTGGTGGACCTGCGTCCCGGTGGGGAGGTCGAGGTGCTTTGGCCCGCGCGCGGACGCTCGGGCGAACAGCTCGAACCGGGACGGGAGATCGACCGGTGCTTCCAGCTGTCCGCGGGGGACCTAGGCCAAGAGGTCTTGAAGGTTTTTGCCACCGCGGCTCCGCAGGATCTGCGGCCGTGGTTCGAATCGGAACGCACCCGGTCGGATGGATCGGAGCCTGACCTGGCCGTGAGCCGTGAAGTGATCATCGATATTCAACCCAACCAGGAGAACCAGGAATGAGAACACACCTATACCTGCGGCGCGCAGCCAGCGCCGGAGGCCTGATGGCGTGTATGACACTCGCCGCGTGCGAGGCCGACAAGGTGCCGGGGGACGTGAAGGTCGTTCTGTCCGCGAAGCCGGGTCCGTCGAAGGCGGTGCGCATGGCCGAGCTCACCACGGCGGTCGTAAATGGCGAGGCCGCGAAGGGTATCGCAGCCATCTCCCCGGGGCAGCCGACCACGGGACGCCTCGAGTCGACTGACGGCAAGCTGGACAACGGCGCCTTCGCAGACGTTTGGACCTTCGACGTCACCCAGCAGAGTGACGTGATGATCGCCATGAGTTCGGGGGAGTTCGACACCTACCTCACCCTCTTCGACGGTGCCCCCGGCTCGGCGACCGAGGTTCTCGCGAGCAACGACGACCTCGTGGGAACGGACTCGGGCATCGGTCTCGCGCTCGCACCTGGCAGCTATGGAATCATGGCCTCGAGCTACGGCGGAGGCTCCACCGGCGCGTACGACATCGCGGTGGAGATCATGCCCACCGGCAGCGATGAGGCCCGTGTACTCGAACCGGGTCGACCGGCCAACGGTGCGTTGGCGGCGAGCGATCCCACGCTCGAGGATGGGGAACACTACCAAGTCTGGACGCTCCAGGGCCGCGGCGGGGACCAAGTCACGCTGACCCTCCAGTCCGACGACTTCGACACCGTCTTGGGGCTCCATGACGGCGGCACGGTTCTCGGCGAGAACGACGATAGCGATGGCACGACGAACAGCCGGCTCGAGGTGGTTCTTCCGAGCAACGGCGCCTACACCGTCGTCGTCACTTCGTACGGCGCCGGCAACACCGGGTCGTACACGCTCGGCGCGTCCAGCGTGCAGCGCCAGCCGTTCACCGGGTTCAGCTCGGGCGGTAGCCCGAACGGCCGCTACGCCCTTCTGGTGGGCATCGCGGACTATCCGGGAACGGATGCCGACCTGGGTCCGTTCGTTCTCGAAGACGTCGCCATCATGCGGCGGATGCTCGTCGACCACTTCGGCTTCGACCCGGCGAACGTGGTCACGCTGGCCGACGCGGACGCCACGCGACAGAACATCGCCCAGGGCATTGCCCAGCATCTCGGGCAGGCGGGGCCGAACGGCGTGGCGTTCTTCTTCTACTCGGGCCACGGCACGCAGATCGGTGAGAACATCGGCGTGACGGGCTCGCTCGATCCGGAGAACGCCGAAGGCGATCAGGCCATCTACGTCTATGGCTCCGACTACGAGTCTTCGGTCATCCTCGACGAAGAGCTCGGGTACCTGATCGAGACGATCGACGCCGGACGGGCGATGGTGGCGATCGATGCATGCTTCTCGGGCTCGGTGACCCGTGGGGACGGCATGAAGATGGTGGATCTCTCGAATCCCGAGGTGGCGTCGCACACGCGCCTCCCGAGCAACTTCATCACCAGCGACCTGAAGGCCGCGAACCTGACGGACTTCTCGCTCGGGTTCGGCGACTTCAGCGCGATCGCCAGGGCCATGGAAGATCCGCAGCAGCACGTGATGTGGGGCGCGTCCACGGACATGCAGGTGTCCTGGGTCGGCGGTCCCGAGCTGGGCGGTGGTTCGAGCGTGTTCGCGTACTTCCTTGGCCAGCACCTAACCGAGGCGTCGGGTTCGGAGACGCTCGCGCAGATCCATCGCGACGTCTTCGCGGACGTGACGACGTACTCGCGCGAGAACCGGGAACTGCAGGAGCCTCAGATCCGCGGCGACCGGCAGAGCATGACGGTGGCGGAGTTCTTCCGTCAGCGTTGATGGGATGATGTCGAGAGTGGGCGCCCGCGCCGGGAGCGCGGGCGCCCACCGGGCCGCGGTCAGGGGACGCGGCGGATCGCGCGGAGCCGGAAGGTCCCCGAGTTGCCCGCACTGAGGGCGCTCACGACCACCCGCACCGTGACGTCCGCGGCGGCCGTGTAGACCACCCGCGAGTCGAGGTTGCCGGCGCTGTCGTCATCACGGAGCGGGCTGCCGCTGCCGTCGTCCACGAAGAGGATGCAGTCGAAGTCGTCGGACAGCAGCTCGAACACGACCTCGTCGCCAGCGCGAAGGTCGACCAACCATGGCTCGGCCGGCTCCCCCGTGGTCAGGGTCTCGTCGTCGGCGTCGAGCGAAGCCTCGATTTCCGTACCGACCTGAAGAAGCCCCTCGCGACCCGTGGAGAGACTCGCGAGCGGGCCGGAGTCCGTCGTCGTGACCGTGTTGTTCGCGCCCACGACCGTCGTGTCGGGGCTGATGCACCCACCCTGCGCGATCTCGGGCGGATCGATGGAGGCGCGGAGCGTGAACGCACCTCCGCCCCCCTCGTAGTACGCACCGGCCAGAACGCGGAATGTGCCCGAGGCCGACGGCGTGAACGCGATCCTCGAGTTGCAGACGCCGCCTCCCGCATCGTCCACATAGATCGGCTCATCGAGCCCGGGGCCGAGCACATACAGCACCGGGTCGAACTCGTTCGACTCGAGATCGACCGTGACCTCCGTGCCCGTGTCGAGCTCCAGGCTCCAGGCCTGTACGACCCGGTCCGTGTCGGGATGTCGTGACCCCGCCGGGTCGAGAGTCCCTTCTCGCGTCTGGCCGACGGTGAGGGCGCGCCCCTGCGTGTCCAACTCGGCCAGAATGCGCGCCCTGGTTTCAGCGGTTCGCTCCAAGGTCGGGCAGAGCTCTTCGATGCCCTGGTCGACCACCCTCACGGTGTATCGGCCACCTTCCTGATCCCCGTAGAAAGGGCCCGCCAGCACACGATAGGTAGCCGATTCCGGAATCTCCACGCAGATCCTCGAATCGAGGCTCCCCGCGCCGTCGTCGTCGTAGATCGGGTCAGGGAAGCCAGGTCCCACCAGGTACAGATAGGAGTCGAAGTCCTCCGAGATGTTCTCGATCGCGAGACGGTCACCGGCGCGCGCGTCGAGCGTCCAGGCCTGGAAGTGGGAGCCTGCATACTCGGAGTCGGAGCCCGTCATGGCTCCCGAGCGGCTGCCTCCGACCTCGAGAGCGCCGACGACCGTGACCGCCTCGGGGTCATCGGTGCCACCGGTCGTGGCCTCTTCGACTTCCAGGCACGAAGCTGGATCGGCGAAACCCGGTTCCGCGGACACCGCGAGGCGATAGTCCCCCCGCCCGTCTCCGAGCGTCGACACGACCACCAGGTAGGTCCCGTTCTCAGAAGGGGTGAGCGTGATTCGCGCGTTGCAGCGGCCTCCGCCGTCGTCGTCGGAGAGCACGTCGTCGAGGCCCGGCCCTTCGAGCTCGAGATAGGCGTCGAAATCGTCGGAAACGAGATCGACCGTGAGCGGTGCTCCCGCGCGGGCTACCAGCTGCCAGGCTTCCGCGGGCGAGCCCAGGAAGAGCGCATCGTCCGCGTCGAGGGAGCCCTGGCCCGAGCCTCCCAGGGAGAGAACCCTGCCATCGATTGGTAGCTCGGAGGCGTCGGTGACCTCCGCGACCGTCTCGGCCACCTCTGGGCAGGTGCCCGAGGTGGCGCCATCACGTGGGCGAACCTCGAGGGTGAAGTCACCCGTCTCGCCGGAAAGCGAAGCCGCGATGACCCGATACTCACCCGCGGCCTCGACGGCCAGGCAGATACGCGAGTCGAGATCTTCGCCCCCATCGTCGTCGTAGAGTCCGCCTCCGAGCCCCGGTCCCACGATGAACACGTAGGCGTCGAAGTCGTCGGAGCGCAGGTCGACTTGGAGTTCGTCTCCGGGGCCGGCCGCGATCTGCCACGCCTGCACGCGTCGGCCCTCGTATGTGAGCAGGTCGCCTTCTGACAAGCTGCCCTGTGCGAGAGCGGGCGCAGGCCCGATCGACCTGTCCCCCGTGTCCAGCACCGAGAAGATCGACTGCCCTTCCTGCGCGGCGAGCACGCACGGGGACATGAGCCCGACGAACAGGGCGCGCCGGATCGCTCGTGTCATCACGTCAAGCGGCCGGCGGACATGCTGCACCACACGCTGCCTCGGCCCGGGCGAGCGCACGACGTACCGCGCTCGGCGTCGTGAACGGCGCGGGCACACCATCGAGCGCATCCCCCAGCGCAGCCAGGTCGCGGAGCGCGTTGACCAACTCGGGGCGGTCGTCCAGGAACTCGGCACGCAGGTACCTCAAGTAGGCCGACCGCGCTCCCTCCGGCCGCTCGTCCAGTGCGCCCTCGACGGCCTCGACCAGTGCGTCTTCTTTGTCCGCGGCATACGCCGTGGTCGCGTCCCGGAACAGCTCGTCGAAGAGATCGACCTCGAGCGAGAGCACGAGCTCGCCGCGGTCGTCGAGTTTGAACGAGCCGAAGTCGGGCGTCTGGCGGGACTGTGAATCCGAGCCGACCCGTCCACGCACGAACGAGTACAGCTCGGTGACGGTCACGAGTCCGTCGTCGTCGGCGTCGGGGGACGGCTCGTCCGAAGGGCCGCCTTCCGCAGCGCGCCGCAGGCCCTCAGTGAGCCATCCCGTGAAGAGCGAGTTCGACGGGAAGTCCGTGCCGCCGTCGGCGGCTTCCTGGTCGGACTGCGCCGAGGTGATGACGCGTCGGCTCCGGCGACCCACGAGGTCGCTCACCTGTTGGGTCATCTCCTCTCCGCCGCGCGTCTTGAATCCACCCTCGACCGCGAAGCCGCTGTAGCAGGAGTCGAGGATGACGAGGATATGGCGAGCGGGTAGGCCGGCAATGTCCTCGAGCAGGTCCTCGATCTCGTAGTACTGGCTCGGGTCCTGGTGGGCGGGGAATTTGGCATCGCGAGGAACGATGTAGCCGGTATGTCCTACCGTGTCCGCGCCGATCACGTCGGCGGTATTGGAGCCGTGCCCCGCATAGAAGAAGACCAGGTTGTCCGTTGCCTCGAGTCCTGCCCTGAGGTCACGCAGAACGAGCTGACGGATCGCCTGGTGGGTCGCCGCGCTGTCCGTGAGGATCCATTCGTCCGGGGACTCGAACGAGTACTGGTCGACGAGCGTCTGGCGCATCGCGCGGACGTCGTTGACCGCGTTGTCGAGCGTCTTCCAGGGCGGGTAGTGGTCGTAGGCGTCGATTCCGATCGCGGCGAAAACGAAGCGGCCCTGCGTGACCTCGGCTTCCTCCGCGGCCGCGCGCCCACCGATCGGTTCCGATCGCGTGGTGCCCTGCGACGCCGCGCGTGAGGGAGCGAGGGCCGCGACGAGCAGCCCAACGACGAGGAGGGACCGGGGGAGCGGACGGAGCATCGGCTTCAATCTAAGGATGACACGGGTAAACCGAAGCGAACCGGCCCGGCGACCCTGGGGGCCGCCGGGCCGGTCGTGGGTGCTACACGACGAGCCGCGCTAGGTGTCGTTCTTCGACGGCGGACCGGCCGGAGGTGTGGACGGCGGCGCAGGCCGCGGCCACGGAGAGGGTGCCGGGGCCGCACGCGGTGGTGGCG
>JBEBGN010000188.1:0-5845 GCA_040081395.1 Longimicrobiales bacterium | reverse complement strand
ATACAGACCCGAGAACGCATCGTACCAGTAGTCGCCAGGCGCGATACGGATGTTGTACTGGGCCAGGGTCTGCACGATGTCCTGCGCGAGCTCGACCCGATTGATGCGCACGCCGGTGCCGGCTTGCGCGAGGGTGGGAGCGACCGCTGCCAGCAGGAAAGTCGCCGTGAGAAGTGCAGCGCGGATGATGCGGGGGGGAGTGTTCATGCAGGGATGCTAGACGGGGTGGGGGGAGGAGGCTAGTAGGGTACCGTTGGCACATCGGTCTGACGGAAGTCGTCGCCCTTGCAGAGGAGTGGCTCGCGTTCGGACATGGCGACACCGTAGGCGAGGCAGTCGCCGAAGTTCAGCACGGCGGGGTTGCCCACTCCTTTGCCGAACCGGGAGTATGCGAGTCGCGCCAGTCGCGCGGCAGCGGCGGACATTGGCACCACCTCGACGCCGAGTCGCTCGAGCAGCGCGTCGAGCGCGACTTCCCCTGCCGTCCCCTTCCTGGCGAGCATCACGGCAGATGCCTCGACGAGCGTCGGGGCCCCGATCGCGCGGCGGTCGTCCAAGGCCACGGCGCGCACGATTGCATCGGCTTCCGGCTCGGCCAGTAGCACGGCGAGGATCGCGGACGTGTCGAGGACCATCAGCGAGGGAGCCCGTGCTCGTCATACCCTAGGATCTCCTCGGGCGTCCGGCGGTCACGGTCGGGTAGGGACGCGACCAAGGCCTGGACCTGTCGAACCTCTTCGAGGAGCGCCGCGATGCCAGCCTCGGGCTCTCGCTGGGACCGCAGCGATTCGCCCAGGGCCGTGGTGACGGCTTCCGTGAGGGACGTGCCCCTCGCGAGGGCCAGTTCTCGGGCTAGTCGGTAGGCTTCCGGGTTCTTGATGTTCAGCATTGGGAGGACTTGCCGGTAGAAAGGTACCGATAATCTACCTATCTACCCTCCACTCCCCAAGGATTTCCTGGCCTCCGGCCCCCATTCCGGCACACATTCGGCACGACGGCCGCCCTCGGGCGGCGGAACCACAGAAGGAGTAGAGGATCCATGCTTCGCCGAGCGTCTCTCGGGGTGTTCACCGCCCTCCTGGTTGCCGTGCCCGCCGCGCAGGGCCAGACCGCGCAGCGGTGGTCCGTCCAGCTCTCCGCACTCGGTGTCGAGCTGACCGGCATCCAGAACGAGGACCTCCGCTTCGGCGGCGGCATGGAGCTCCAGGGGCGCTGGAACCCGAGCGCGTTCTCGCTAGGGCTCGGCTTCCAGGGGACGCGACACCGGGTGGAGGACACGCTGCTCGCGCGCAGCGTCGACGTCACCTACAGCGGCGCCTTCATCGAGCCGCGCTACATCGTGGGGTCGATCGGCGATGTGGTGGGGATCTACGTCGCGGGCCGCCTCATGGCGCTCACGGCCGAGTACACCATCGGGTCCGTCACGCGCAGCGTGGATGGTGGGGCGGTCAGCGGAGGGGGCGGCTTCCTCGTCCGCCTCGGCTCGCGACTGAACCTCGAGTTGGGCGCGACGGTCGGGAAGGAGCGCTACGAGCAGCAGGAGGCCGAAGGGACGACGGTCGTCACGCGGCTGGGACTCGCCCTCGGACTGTAGCGCTCCTCAGAACCTGAGCAGCCGGGTCGCTTTCACCACGAACGAGCGGCCGGCCAGCTCCGACCAACGGTCGAGCACGTCGGTGTCGCGCCGCTCGGTGTAGACCACGAACAGCTCGCTCCCCGGCGCCCACTCCCAACGCAGGCGCGCGTTCACGCCGAAGAGATCGCTCGAGGTGTTGTACTGAGCGATCGTGCTCACGAACATGCGCGGCGACAGGCTGTAGGTCACGCGTGTACGGAGCACGTGCTGGTTGAACTGACCGGTGCTGGTCTGTAGGCTCGGCAGGTCGATCCAGTTCAGCTCCAGGCTCGGCTCCACCGAGAGCTGCGGCAGCACCTCGATGCGTCCCTGGGTGACGCTGACCCCCGTCACGGTGCCGCCGTAGAACCCGCCGCGTGTGACCGACACGCTTCCCGACAGGCGGCGGCTCGGCCCGAAGTAGTACGTCGCCTCGATGTCGCGGAACCGGTAGGCGCAGTCCGGGATCGACGCGCCCGAGATGACCGTGGTGTCGGCGAGCCGCTCGTAGGCGTCGTTGGCGTTGAACATCAGCCAGTCGCCGTTCTCGAACTCGAAGTCCAGGCGGCCCCCGCGGTTGCGGGTCTCCATGGTGCCGAGGCTCGCGCTCTCGATGAACGTCGCGATGGGGGCGAGGTTGAACCTGCGCAGCCCCGGGATCCAGGGCAGGCGCGGGCTCCAGCGCATGAACAGGTTCGTCTCGCGGAAGTCCGAACGACGGACGAACCCGAGCTCCGGGTTGAAGTTGTCCTGTACGACCACATAGTCCGCCGACCAGCTCCAGGTGTTGCCCCGCCAACCGGCGCGGGCCCGATAGCTCTGATCGTTTCCGTCGAGTCCGTCGGTGCGCGTGGTCGCCCAGTACCCGAACACCTGCATGTTCTCCCAGAACGCGAAGTTGTAATCCGCGCCGTAGAGCTCGTTCGTGCCCGTGGTCCCGACCGAAGACTGTGAGCTCTGCTCGAAGAGCACGCCGATGCTGCTGCGCGAGAAGATGTCGCGGCGTACGCGCGCTACCTGAAACCTCGTGCCACCATCCATCTGCACGCCCACGCCGCCCACATCGAATGCTCCGCTCTTCCCGGTCAGCCGGCCGCCGAACTCGATGGGCACCACGAGCCCGTTCTGGAGGCCGATGCGCCGGCTGTAGAACAGAGACGGCGCGTTGGCACTGCGACCACCGCGCGTGCGTCCCGAACTGGTCACGTTCGAGCTGCCCGGAGGTCCGCCCCCGCCGGCGCTCGTCGGCCCGCGGCCGCCGTTGCCGAACTCGAAGATCCCCTGGGACTCCAGGAAGAAGTCCCGCTTCTCGGGGAAGAAGAGCCCGAACCGGGACAGGTTCGCCTGCTGCTCGTCGACCTCGACCTGCGCGAAGTCGGTGTTGTAGGTCAGGTCGAGAGTTGCGTTCTCGGAGAGCCCCCACTTCACGTCGAGCCCCGCATCCGCCCAGCCGTCGTTGTCGACCGTGGGCGCGGTGACCAACTCCGTGCGCAGGCCCGAGATGCCGAACGGCTTCACGTCGAGCTTCAGGCCGCCGGGGGGAGGGGGCACCAGCCCGTCGAGGGTCCCGTACATCGACACGCGCATCGATCCGCGCGTGCCGTTCCCGACCACCGCGAACGGCAGCGAGGTGAGGTGGTTCCACTCGTTGTTGCGCACGATGGCGCGCCGCATCTGGATGCCCCACGGCGGCGCATCGCCCACGCGGTAGCGAAGCGAGCGGAACGGGATCGCCATCTCGACCGTCCAGCCGCCCTCGAAACGACCGGTGCGGATCTGCGTGACGGGATTCCAGTCGAGGTTCGCGTCCTCTTCGTTGGTGATCTGGAGATCGGTGAATCCGCCGAGCGGGTTCACGAAGAAGCCGACGCCGTTGCGGCGATCCGAGTAGGTATCGAAGAACACACCGAACTGGTCGTTCAGCTCGATCGCGCTCGCGTCGCGCCGCATCTCGTTCGCAACCCACGCGCTCTCCGGCGCGCTGTCGTGCACGCGCGCCGACACGTAGACGTTCTGGTCATCGAATGCGACCCAGGCTTCGGTCCGCTCCGATGGCTCGCCCCCCTGCTCGGGGAGCGCCTGCACGAAGTCCGACACCGGCTCGGTGCTCGAGTAGAGCGGCTCGTCGAGCACGCCGTCGATGGCGAGCGGCTCCGCGACGCGCACGGCGCGCACGGTCTGCGCGGCCGCGGCGTCGGGTCGAACGCTGGCGATGGCGAAGAGGGCGCCGGCGAACGCGACGACGCGGAGGGTACGGCGCACGCTCATGGACTCGGGGCTACGGGGCAGGGACCGCGGGGAGCGGAAGATGGACCCGGGGTGCCGGGGGGATCAACCGGCGAGCCGAGCCTCGTCCCTCGACCGCGCAGCCACGAGGCGGTCCACCTGATCCAGGGTGTGCTCGCTCATATCCAGGCCCGCGACGATACCGGCGAGGTCCTTCCCGGTACCTCGGCCGAGGAAGTGCCTCTTGATCACGTCCGAGTACGACTCGCCCGGGCCCCTGTGACGGCGCAGGGCGTCGTAGGCTTCCGTATCGATTGTGATCGTCTTCCTGACCATGCGCGGAAGATACACTGGGCCCGGGAAACGGGCCCTCTCCATGACGAAATCGGCCCTCCGGGGTAGGTTGGCCGCATGCACAGACCTGTCCTCCCCCTGTTCGCGGCCGCGGTCCTCGGACTCATGGCCCCGCGAGCCGCGCACGCTCAAGCCCCCACCGCTCCCGCGCTCACCCGCGAGGAGGCGGAGGCTCAGTCGATGGGTCTCGAGATGGCGTTCGCGTGTAACCCGCGCAGGCAGGGTGAGACCGTGGGTTCCGAGTCGACCATTCGGCGCGCGGCGGATGCGCTCGCCGGCACCGCTATCCTCAGTCGCACGGCTGAGGGGACGTTCCTCTCGCTCGAGCAGTACGACGACGCGCTGGAGGGGCACTGCCTCGTGTTTGGCTGGTTCGGCGGCGATCTCGCGACGGGCCGGTATCCCATCACGCAGCTCTCCATGAGCGCCATGGAGGAGGAGCAGACCTCCGGCGTGCGCTCGTTCTACGTCTGGGGGGCGGTGCGGTCGACCGCGGAGAACGCGATGGTGATGGGCCAGTCCGGTGCGATCGAGATCCTCGGCGTCGATGCCGCGACGGTCACGGGCTCGTTCGAGCTCGCCGGCTTCCTGGTCGCGGACAACGCGCGCACGGGCGATGCGACCTGGTCGGGCTCGTTCAGCGCGGTGGTGGAGGAGTAGGCAGGGACATGGCGGAGCGCGAACCGACTGCGGAGCGCAATCAGCGCGGGACTTACCGCATCGACTTCCCGCGCACCGAACGCCCCGCCCTCCGCGTGGGCGAGATGGAATACGAGGTGCTCGATCTCTCCGAGTCGGGCCTACGGTACTCCGTTCCGGCGGACGTTCCGCCCCCGCCTGTCGGATGCGATCTGCGCGGGCGCGTCCTCTTCAGGGAGGAAGGCGAGCACGACGTGGTGGGGACGGTCGCACGTGTGAACGGTCACATC
The DNA here is from genome assembly GCA_040081395.1 of Longimicrobiales bacterium. Classification (GTDB taxonomy): domain Bacteria; phylum Gemmatimonadota; class Gemmatimonadetes; order Longimicrobiales; family Gaopeijiaceae; genus UBA2982. The sequence goes on along the minus strand of JBEBGN010000188.1, from coordinate 721 downwards.
GTGGCGGTTCGGTTCACCGCCGGCGGCGTGCCTTATGCGACGATCTTCGCCGAGCAGCGGCGGCTACGTCGCGCGTTCGTGGCTACAAAGGGGCGGGTGCGGTAGGGTCTCGGGCTGGTCATGCTCGCTACTCAGCGAACATCTCGCGAAGCCCGCCGAGCGCCTTGGCGAGCGTGACCGGCGTGAGGCGCCCGAGCCGCTTCACGAGGCGCCGTCGGTCGACGGTACGTAGTTGATCGAGGACCACGAATCCGTCTTTACCGTCGAACCGGCACGCGAGGCGGAACGGATACGCGTGCCCGCCAGTGGTCATAGGAGCCACGATGAACGTGCCCAACGACCCGTTCAGCTCGTTCGGGGAGAGGACCACACAGGGTCTGGCCTTCCTGATCTCGTGTCCCCTGGTCGGATCGAGCGAGACGAGGAAGACATCGCCACGGCTCGGTAACGTCACCACACCCAGTCTGCCTCGTCGAAGTCCGTCGCCAGGGGCTCATCGAGCAATGCATCGGTGCCCCGCGTCCTGATCTGCTCGGCAGCCTCAGCCCATCCGGCCCGAGGCGCGTCGATGCTGCGGATCATGATTCCCGACCTGACGACTTGGAGCTCGACCTCGTCGTCGAGCCCCGCCTGCTCGAGGAAGGGCTTGGGGATGCGCACCCCGCGCGAGTTGCCGATGCGCACGAGCTTCGTTCTCACGTGGTCGCGACCGAGATGAGGA
>JBEBGN010000043.1:0-20718 GCA_040081395.1 Longimicrobiales bacterium | reverse complement strand
CGCCGTCTCGTACTCCACGTGCGCCGTCGAGATCGTGATCCCACGCTCCCGCTCCTCCGGCGCCTTGTCGATCTGGTCGTACGCCACCGCGTCCCCACCAAACTTCTTCGCCTGTGTGAACGTGATCGCCGCCGTCAACGTCGTCTTTCCGTGGTCCACGTGACCAATCGTTCCCACGTTCACGTGCGGCTTCTTCCGCTCGAATTTTCCCTTCGCCATGCTCGTCCTCGTCGGTTCCTGGACTGAGTGATTCGGTACTAAAGCTTATCCGCGGTTCTACTTGCCGGGGCCGTTGGCGGAGATAATCTCTTCCGCCTTCGACTTGGGTACTTCCTCGTAGTGTGCGAACTGCATGGTGTACACGGCCCGGCCCTGGCTCATCGAGCGGAGCGTGGTCGAGTACCCGAACATCTCGCCGAGCGGAACAGAGGCGCCGATGACGCGAGCACCGGCACGCTCCGTCATCCCGCCGATCTTGCCGCGACGGGAGGACAGGTCGCCGATGATGTCACCCATGTAGTCCGCGGGCGTCACCACTTCGACATCCATGATGGGCTCGAGCAGCACCGGCTTGGCGCGGCGGATACCCTCTTTGACCGCCATCGAGCCGGCGATCTTGAACGCCATTTCGTTCGAGTCGACATCGTGATACGACCCGTCGATCAACTCCACCTTCAGGTCGATGACCGGATACCCGGCGAGCACGCCGGAGTCGAGCGAGCCACGCACGCCGGCTTCGACCGCCCCGATGTACTCTCTCGGGATCGTTCCGCCCACGACCTTGTCCTCGAAAATGAAGCCGCTGCCCGGAATGCCCGGCTCGATGTTGATGATCACGTGGCCGTACTGACCGCGACCACCCGTCTGCCGCACGAACTTGCCTTGCACGTCCTCGACGCGTGAGCGGATCGTCTCGCGATAGGCGACCTGCGGACGGCCCACGTTGGCCTCGACGCCGAACTCGCGCTTCAGGCGGTCGACGATGATCTCCAGGTGCAACTCGCCCATGCCGGAGATGATGGTCTGGCTCGTCTCCGGATCCGTGTGGACTCGGAACGTCGGATCCTCGTCGGCAAGCTTCTGCAGTCCAGTGCCGAGCTTGTCCTGGTCGACCTTGGTCTTCGGCTCGATGGCGACGGCGATGACCGGCTCAGGGAACTTCATCGCTTCGAGAATGATCGGATCGTCCTCGATGCAGAGCGTATCGCCGGTCTTGGTGTCCTTCAGACCGATGGCCGCAGCGATGTCGCCCGCGAACACTTCATCGCGCTCTTCGCGCTTGTTCGCGTGCATCTGCAGGATGCGGCCGATGCGCTCGCGCCGGTCCTTGGTGGCATTGTAGATGTAGCTGCCCGCCGGGAGCGTACCCGAGTACACGCGGAAGAAGGTCAGCTTACCGACGTACGGGTCGGTCATGATCTTGAACGCGAGCGCGGCGAAGGGTGCGTCATCCTTGGCTTCGCGCGTGGCGAACGTCTCGTCCTTGTGCGGCAGGTGCCCCTGGATCGCGGGGATGTCCACCGGGGACGGCAGAAAGTCGATGACACCGTCGAGCAGCGCCTGCACGCCCTTGTTCTTGAACGCGGAGCCGCAGAAGACCGGGAAGATGGCGCCCTTGATCGTCGCGGCCCGGATGGCCTGGCGAAGCTCTTCGTCGGTGAGCACCGCACCGCCGAGGTACTTCTCGATGAGCTGGTCGTCGTGCTCGACGGCCGCCTCGAGTAGCGTGTGGCGCAGCTTCTCGATCTTGTCCTTCAGACCGTCGGGAACCGGACCCACGGACGTCTTCGAGCCCATCTCGTCTTCATAGATAGTCGCGGTGCGCTCGATGATGTCGACGTGGCCCGTGAAGAGCTCGCCCTCGCCGAGCGGATACTGGACCGGGTAGGCCTTGGCGCCCAGCCGGTCATGCATCATGCCCACGACGTTCTCGAAGTCCGCGCCGATGCGGTCCATCTTGTTGATGAACGCGATGCGCGGAACCCCGTACCGGTCAGCTTGCCGCCACACCGTCTCCGACTGCGGCTCGACGCCGCCCACCGCGCAGAACACGGCGACAGCTCCGTCCAACACGCGCAGAGAGCGCTCGACCTCGGCCGTGAAGTCCACGTGGCCGGGCGTGTCGATGATGTTGATGCGGTGTTCGACGTCACGACGCGTCCACTGACACGTCGTTGCGGCCGACGTGATGGTGATACCGCGCTCCTGCTCCTGCTCCATCCAGTCCATCGTGGCCGTGCCTTCGTGCACCTCGCCCACCCGATGCACCTTGCCCGTATAGAACAGGATGCGCTCGGTGGTCGTGGTCTTACCGGCGTCGATGTGCGCCATGATGCCGATGTTGCGCAGGCGCGGGAGTGGCGTTGTCCTAGGCATCTATGCTTTCTCTGCTGTTCTCAGCTCGCGTACTTCAGTCAGTGCTTCTCGATGTTCCAGCCCTACAAACGAAGAGCGCGGCCTCTATCCCTGCTGCCCTTTCGGGCAGACAGTTGTCCGCGCTCCTCATATCGGAGAGGGCCATGAGCGGGCTCGTGGCCATCGCGTTCCAAGTTGTCGGCGCCCCATGGGCGCCGTCCCTACGAAGCTCCTACCAGCGGTAGTGGGCGAAGGCCTTGTTCGCTTCCGCCATCCGGTGGGTGTCTTCCTTCTTCTTGACCGTATTCCCTTCACCGCGGCTCGCCGCGAGCAACTCTGCGGCAAGGCGCTCCGACATGGTCTTTTCCGAACGCGCCCTGGCATACGAGATGAGCCAGCGGGTGGCGAGCGCGGTGCGACGCTCCGGACGAACCTCGACCGGAACCTGATACGTGGCACCACCCACACGGCGGCTCTTCACCTCGAGTGCGGGCTTCGAGTTGTTCAGCGCCTGCTCGAAGAGCTGCATACCGGGCTGACCGGCGCGCTGCTCCATGAGGGCCACTGCGTCGTAGAAGATTTTTTCGGCGATCGACTTCTTGCCGTCGAGCATCATGCTGTTGATGAACTTCGTGACGGTCCGCGAAGCGAAATGCGGATCGGTCGGCGTCTCTCGGACTTCGGCGCGTGAACGACGGCTCATGGAATCTCCTACTCCCGCGGCCGCTTGGCGCCGTACTTGGACCGGCCCTGGCGGCGCGCGTCAACACCCGAGGCGTCGAGCGTGCCGCGGATGATGTGGTAGCGAACGCCCGGCAGGTCCTTCACACGACCACCGCGGATCAGCACGATCGAGTGCTCCTGGAGATTGTGCCCCTCGCCGCCGATGTACGCCGTCACCTCGAACCCATTCGTGAGGCGAACGCGGGCCACCTTTCGGAGGGCCGAGTTCGGCTTCTTGGGGGTCGTGGTGTAGACACGCGTGCAGACTCCCCGCTTCTGCGGGTTCTTCTGGAGCGCCGGCGCCTTGTTCTTCTTTGGAAGCGCCTGGCGGCCTTTCCGCACGAGTTGGTTGATCGTCGGCATGCCGCTCCCTGCTGTGAAAAACGAACCACCTTCTGCCGGAGGAGGCGCGTTGTCGCGGGCGCCGGTCCGGTCGAGAGCAGGGAAAACTAGGAGTGACCCTGGGGGACGTCAACGGCGGGGGCCGCCCCATCCTTACCCGTCCGACCAGTGTTTTCGGGGGCCACCAGCCTCCCGATCAGGCGCCGCCGACCGGCCTACTGCTTCTCGAAGACCCTCACCCACTGAACATGGCCCTCGGCGTTCCTGCCGATCGACATGATCGTGCGGTCGTTGTCCACTAGGACGCGGGTGTAGGTGGACGTGATCGCCCCATCGCGCTTGTTGACCACGAACTCCGTCTTGTCGTCCAAACGGCGGATGGATGCGGTGTTGCCGGCGGTACGCGTCGGGTGGTCCTGCCCGTCGTACGTGATCTCCCACTCGTTCAGGCCGCTCCTACCGTCCGACTCCCTCGAGGTCATCGTGTACCGCTGAGTCCCCGGGGTGTTGTGGAAGACGAGCGTCTCCTGCACCGGGCTGGGGCCGAGCGACTTGGCGGGGTTCAACTCCCAGCTCCCGTTCATCTCCATGATCTGGGCGGCAGCCGGCTGCGCCGACACCAACATCAGGGCCAGGGGGACCGTCCAAGATCGACGCATGAGGCGCCTCCGTGCTCGGGTTCGAAGGAGGCTCAACCTACGTTCTTGGAGCCCCTCCCGCCTCCGCCCTATCTTCGGGTCGCTTCCCCCCAAAGCACCGCCCACCTGCGCTGAGATTCCGATGGCACCGGTCAAGAAGAAGCTGATCGTCGCCGCGGGAGTCGTGGTGCTGTTGATCGTGGCCGGGATGCTGGTGCTCCAGCGCATACCCGAGACAGTCTCCGCACCTCTGTTCGTGCTCGTGGTGGTTCTGGAGGTCATCATTGCTCCGCTGCCCGGCGGACCCATCGGGTTCATGGGCGCCGCGCGCTACGGATTCTGGACCTCCTGGCCGTTGCTCTGGATCGGCAACGTGATCGGAACGACGATCGCCTTCTTCCTGGCGCGAAGGTTCGGGGCCCCGATCTTCGAGGAAAGCGTGTCCGCCAAGACGCGCGCCCGCTACGACGCCCTCCTCGACGGCAACCTGTTCATGCTCTGGCTCGTCTATGCCCTGCCGATCGCACCGGTCGACATCCTGAGCGTGCTGGCGGGCCTGTCGCGCATGTCCGCGCTCAAGTTCCTCCTCGTCGCGAACTCGGGATACATCCTCCGCACGGCCATCGCGGCGTATGCCGGGTCGTCGCTCGCGCAGTACGCGGGCGTGTCCACCGCCATGTCCATCATCGGCGGACTCTTCGTGGTCGGGCTGATCGTCTGGCTATGGAAGCGGCAGAAGCCCCAGCCGTCCTGAGGGGACCGACGCACCGATGATCCCGGCGACTCTCAGTGCGCCGAGTGATCCATGGGGGCTGGGGCGAGGGGCATACCCGGCGCGATCAGCCCAGCGGCCACCGAGTCCTGGGTGGCACGCATCGCAGCCTGCTCCGCCTCGGGGAGCAGGGTCCACGCATACCCGATGATCGAACGGATTTCGTCGGCGGTGATGGCCGCCGGCGGCATGGCAGGGGGGATCCCCGCTTGGATCAACCGGACCAACTGGTCCTCGGTGTGGTGCCCGAGATGCTCCAGGATGTTCGGCGGCTGGACGGGCAGGTTCACAGCCATGGGACCGTCCCCGCGGCCGCCGTTGCCGTGGCACAGGGCGCAATTGGCCTCGAAGAGCGCTTGGCCCTCCGACATCGAGGTGCCCCCAGACTCCCCACACGCGGCCAGTACCAGCGGAAGAGCGAGGATCATCGCAGCGCGCGTCATCATGAGTTCCGAGGTCGGGTTCAGGGTTTCACCGAGTGGACGAGGACCGCAGTCAGCAGGAGCACGCCGACCGCCGCACCGACTTCGAGCGCCGCGCGTCGGCGCACCGTGGTCGATCCGTCCGTAGTATCGAGGACAGCCAGGCCCCGTCTCCAGTTGATGAGGCCGGCCAAGAAGACCAACACCGCAAGACTGACCTTGGCCATGAGGACGCGTCCGTACCCAGTGAGCCATAGGTTGGGCAGCGCCACGATGTACGTCCAAGCGAGTACCGCCCCCATCGCGATCAGCGCCGAGACGCTTACGATGGCCACGGGGGAGAACGCGCGTAGCTGGGCAGCGAAGAAGGCCAAAGACTCGTCCGACGAATCGCTCGGTCGCCCCGCCGTCACGATGACGGCGAGCGAGCCGATCCAGCACCCCGCGGCGAGCGCATGGATTGCGTCTGCGGTCAGGTAGAACGCCCTCGCGGACTCTGCACCCATCGCGTGGCTCGAGAGCGAGAGCGTTGCAACGAGCCCGAGTGCGAATGCCATTGCTGCCCGCCACGCCGCACGCGAACCCGCGCGGGCCCAGGCGAACGCGCCGATCAGAAGCGGGAGCACGACACCCTGCGCCATCCATACCGAGCCCCAAGTCGTCTCGAACAAGAGGAACGACACGTCCTCCCAGAGGGGCACGAACGGATCGCGAAAGCCCCTCACCTGTACGACCATGCGGAGCACCCACGCGACGAGGGCCACCGTGCCCGCCAGGACGCCCAGGGTCGCCACAGCACGCTCGATCGCCGGAAACCGAGGTGCAGAGACTAAATCCGAAGCGCGCGGTACCACTATGAGGCGCCACGCGACGCATCCCACCGCGAGCACCGCTCCCGAGAAGAGGAGCCACTGCTGAAAGGTCGCCAGAAGCGACTCCGTCACTCCGCAGTCACCTCGAAGGTGAAGTCACCGCGCATGACGTGCCCGTCGTCGGCAATGCAGCGCCACTGCACGACGTACGTGCCCGGCGGCAGGGCCGGATCGATCCTCACGAAGATCTGCTTGTCGTCCGTGGAGTCCGCCGCGGGCGGGCTACTCCGCATGAGGGAGCGCGCCGAGTTGACGACGCGGATGGACGCGCCGCGCATGAGCGGCGCACCCGAGAAGAAGAGGCGGATCTCGGAAACCTGCCCGGCGACCTTCTCCCCGTCACCGGGAACGGACCGGTCCATGGTGATGTGCTCGAAGGCGGGGCGAGCCGTAGCCAGCCCCGGCACGACGGCCGCGGCCAGCAACGCCATGAGCACCACTGTCCGTTTGATGACCATCACACGCATCCCGTGATCCGTGACTCTGGTTCTGGGATATACACCAAGGAGCACCGCGTGGTTGCCCCACCGAAGCACCGAAGCGATCCTGGGGTATCTATTCAGTCCCGATCCCGCTCCAAAATCAAGATGATCCTCCTTCGCGCACCAAGGGTCTTCGCCCTGGCGGCCCTCTCCGCCCTGCTGGCCGCCGCCCCTCATCCAGGGGTGGCACAGAACAAGCCCGCCTACGAGGCGATTCTCGAGCGTGAGCACCCCGCGCTCTACGACCTCCTCATTCGGGTCGAGCGCGCCCACGGCATCATGTTCGGCGGGCTCGCGCTGGAAGGAGAAGCCGTCCGCGCGTCTGCCGATACTCTGCCGACATTCGGTTTCGAGCTCGACATGGTCGAGCGCCTCACCGCCCTCGTGAGCGAGGAGGGTCGGGCCGACCACGCGGCTGCCGAAGCGGTAGCGGGCTTCGGCGTGCTCGGCGAGCGCGGAGCCGCCGTCATCGCCCGGGCGAACGCGTTCCATCGCGAGGTACTCGGGATCCTGTCCGATGCCAGCGTCTCCACGTTCAACGAGCGCCGGCTCGCTGTCGACGCGGCTGTCCAGCGGTACCGGACCGAGCCGGAGATCGCCGTTCCGAGCGCTCCGAAGGACATGGATATCCTGTACGATCACTCCCAGGCACTCGCGTTTCGGACCGGGTACGCCGACCTGGACGGTCTCATCTGGGCCGGTCACTGGCTCAAGCTGGCCGCGACCGAGCCGCTCACCGACATCGCAGACCCTGACCGGCGCGCCCTCGGGATCGACACCGTCACGACGCGCTACCACCTGAAGTTGAGCTACGGAGACCCGCCGCAGTTCTTCCCCAGTGAACTCCCCATGGCCCCCGCCATTTCTCCGGGGATGATCTTCATGAGCGCCGAGGCCGCCATGATCTGGGACAACGTGAGCATGATGCAGGAGGTGCTCGCGGACATTCTCGCGTCCCCCAGGGTCACCGACTTGAAGGGCGCCATCGACCTGACCATCGAGCACTTCACCGACCCCAATTTCCGCATGCAGGACCAGGGGTACTGGGAGATCATGGCCCTCCGCCACGGCATCTTCTTTCAAGGTGGATATCCGTTGGCCTACCGGGCAGAGAGCGAACTCAACGTGGGCGGTCACGCAGCCCACCTCGGCGGAGGGGGCAACCTCATCATCGGAGGTATGCCCGGATGAAGCACCCGTTGGGCCGACGGGCGGCCACCCTCGCCGCCGCGTCGACCGCGGGGCTCTTCGCATGCGGCGGTGACGCCGTGATCGCGCCCCCCGCGACGCTCGCATCGGTCTCGTTCGATACGCTGTTCGCAATCGGTGCAGAACAGGGGGAGCCGTGGCAACGATTCGGTGGGATTTGGGACGTGGAAGCCGCGGCCGATGGACACTTCGCCGTTCTCGATCTCGAGGTACCCGCCGTTCGCGTCTATGACGCGGCGGGAGCGTACGTGAGCTCCATCGAGGCCACCGGGCTCGACGAAGGCGCGCTGGACCGCCCGAACGGCCTCGCATGGGCGGGGAGCGGCGACCTCCTCGTGTGGGACCCAGGTAGTTCCTGGATCTCTCGGTTCTCGGTGGGCGGAACCAGCGTCACCTTCGTCGAGCGCTCCATGGCCTTCGCCTTCGGCGAGACGGGCTTCTGCGCCTCAGGCGATCGAACCTACCTGAGCTATTGGCAAGACGGGAACGTCGTCCACGAGATCCAGGCCGACGGCGCGGCGCGCTCGTTCGGCCCGGCGCCCTCGGTCGTGGGCGCGGAGACGCTCGGACCCGAGCTCCAGGAAATCGCCATCGAGGAGCTCACACCCTCCGGGCTGCTCTGCACCGCGGACGGCGTGCTCGACGTGAGCTTCATGCAGTCGCTCATCCGCTACCACGATCACGACGGCGTGCAACTCTGGGCCCACGATCTGACCGACTTCACGCCGATCGTAGCCTACACGCCGGACGGCATGGGGTTGGGCCGCGCGTTCGACGAGAGCCAGGGTTCTCATCTCCTCCGCTCGGTCGTCCCATGGGGTACGGGCATGGCGCTCGTACAGCACGAACTGAGGACCCGCGAGGTACCCGCGGAGGGCGAGGTCGAGGTCATCGAGTCCCGCCTCATTCGCCTCTCCGACGGCGCCGAGCTCGATCGCACGCGCAATCTCCCGCTCATTCTGGCCGCGCAGGGCCGCCGGTTGTATCTGGTGTCCAAGGCTCCTTTCCCTCAGGTCCTGGTCGTCGAGCTGGCGGAGGAGTAGTGGCGCCCACAGGGAGAGTCGGCTGGCTCGCCCTTGGTGTCTTCCTCGCCGGGTGCACGGATGCGCTGGCACCCGGCGGCGGACAGGAGCTGCGCGTAGCCTTCTCGATGCAGCTGCCTCCGGCCATCTCCCAGAGCGAGGTCGACGTACTGGGGGGTGCCTTCGCTCGAGTCGACGCGTACGACGTACTGGTGAGCGACAGCCTCGATGGGTCGGTCATCTCGAACGCCACGCTTCCGGTCGTCTCCACGGGACCCAACGCCCACCAGCTCGACCTGAGCTTCCCCGACCGTACCGACGGAACCTCGGTGTTCGTGACCGTCATCGGGCGAGAAGGGGCACTCGAGCTCTACCGGGCCACCGGGTACGGGCGCATCGAGGCCACGCTCACACCCACCCCGGTCGTGCTCACGCTCCGCTACACGGGCCCGGGCATCCGGGGTGTGCTGACCAACGGGAACGGGACGCCGCTCGCGGGCGAGACGGTGCACCTCCGCCAGGGTGCGACACCCATCGCCACGGCGACGACCGAAGCCGACGGCACCTACCTCTTCCTGCCGGCGCCGGACGGCGGGCCACTCGGGGTCGGGTCCTACTCCGTATCACCGGCACCTCCACCACAACTCTACGTCTGCCCCGTCGGGCGCACGTTGAACGTGTCGGCCACCTCGGCCCACATCGCGAACTTCAGGGCCAGCACGGAGGACTGCCGGGTCGACCTGCTGATCGTGTCGGGCGGGGACGTCGATGACACGGGTGCGGTGGCGGCCCAGTTCGCGAACAGTCTGAACGTGACCGTACGCACATTTTTCTTCGTGAACCACACACCAGGGCTCGACTATCTGAGTCAGTTCGATGCCGTGCTCCTGTTCGCGAACGGCCAGTTCTACGAGTCGGTTGCCCTCGGTACGGAGATCGCGGCATACGTGCAAGCCGGGGGCAATCTCGTGATCGGGTCGTTCTACTGGCAGAACCGGAGCGACAGCAATCTCGGTTCACCGGGATGGGGTGCCCTGGAGAGCATCGACCCATTCTCGAGCTTCGTGAACCCCCAGACCGGGATCGGCGGCGAGACGTACCAAGCGGACTCCCTCGGAGTCGTGACCACGGGTGACGTGGGCAGCGGGGACGCGCTCGTTCAGGGCCTCGCGGCCCTCGCTTCGAGCGGGTACCGGGGAGGCGTTGTGGCCAAACCCGGCACGACGGTGGTCGCGCGCTGGAGCGACGGCACGCCCCTCGTCGGATACAGGATCCTTCCGGGCGGACAGCGGCTGGTGGCGATCAGCCTCTTCCCCGCCTCCGGTCAGGCCGTGACCGGCAGCGTGAACGCCCTCTGGGAGAACGCCGTGAGGTGGACGGGCGAAGCCGGCGGTCCACACGAATCGGCGCCTGCCACGCCACCCGTGTTCGACACCAACCAGCCGTCCCCGAACGGGCCGCGCAACGCGCAGACGTCCCAGCGCATCGCGACCGGCGCGATCACCCAGATGTTCGATGACTTCACGCTCACCAGCACCAGCGCCATCTCCCGCGTCGAGTGGCAGGGCATCTACTGCGTGCAGACCGTCGGCGCCCCGGCTCCGACCCCCACGACGACCGCATTCACCGTGACGTTCTATCCGGATCTAAACAACGCGCCCGATACGTCGAGCCCCCTGTCGGCGACGACCTACTCGGTGGGGCGAGTCGGCGAGACGTTGGTGAGCGTGGCACCCAACGCCACCTGCGGGACGGCGACGCCGACGTCGATCCCGCTGTACGCGTATTCCCTGCGACTGAACGCACCGTTCGTGGCCACCGGGGGCGTGCGCTACTGGTTCAGCGTGGTGGCGCATACGCCGAACTTCAGCGTGTTCTGGGGGTGGAGGAACGGAACCTCGAACAACGACCGGTCTCTCCAGATCACGCAGGCCGGCGCGACGAACGTGTTCAACACGGACCGGGCGTTCGCGCTGATCGACTAGAGGGTGGGATCGAGCGCTAGGCTCCGTTCTTGGCTCGGCCGCTCGGCCGCTGGTTACGGGGCGTTCACTGAGGTCGTCCGCTTGCCTCGCTCTGTTGCTACGCGCAACAGAGCCTCGCTACGAACGGAGCCTAGCGCTCGATCTTTAGGCACGAAGGGCTGCTTCTCGGAATGGTCCGGCGTGGGGCTCACCGTGGGCACCCGGCCGGATGCGCTAGCGGAGCGCCCCATCGGCTTGCTGGACCTCGGCGGTCGTGCGGTCCCAGCTGACCCGGCCGTCGACCAAGTGGATGATGCGGGGACAGCTTTGGGCGATCGCATGCTCGTGGGTGACGATCAGGAAGGCGGTTCCCAAGCGGCGGTTCCCGGAGCGCAGGAGCTCCATGACCTGGGCGCTCGACTCGGTGTCGAGATTCCCGGTCGGCTCGTCGGCCAGCACGAGCACGGGATCGACCACCAGCGCACGAGCGATGGCCACGCGTTGTTGCTGGCCCCCGGACAGGTCGGTCACGCGGTATCGGGCACGATCCGAGAGGCCGACCTCCTCCAGCAGGGCCGCAGCCTTGTCGCGGATCCACGGCTGCGGGCGCCCATGCCGGGCCAACAAGGGCATCATCACATTCTCCAGCGCGGTGAAGGCAGGTAGCAAGTGATGGAACTGGAAGACGAACCCCAACCGGCTGCCACGAAACTCGGTCCGTTCGACGTCGCTCATGGGGGCCGTGTCTCGCCCCTCGACGAGGACTTGGCCACGCGTGGGCCGATCGAGTAGGCCGGCCAGGTTCAGGAGCGTCGTCTTGCCGGAGCCGGAGGGGCCGGTGAGCGCGCAGAACTCGCCGGCCTGGATGGTGAGATCGATGCCCTTGAGCACCTCCGTGACCACCCGCTCCCCGTAGGTCTTGTAGATGCCGCGGGCCTCGAGCACTGGAGGGGGTGACGCCGCCTCACCCATTCCGGATCACCGTGGCCGGGTCCATGCGGGTTGCGTCTCGGGCGGGTAGCACGGCCGCGAGTAGACCCACCGCCATCGCGATCGCGATCGACCGACCGTAGAGCAGTCCTGTCAGCGCGATCGGGAAGGTCGGCGACCCATCGGGATTGCGTGCCATCGAAGCAAAGAAGAGGGCCAGCCCCGTACCGATCGCGATACCGACCAGAGACCCGACCCCACCCAACAAGGCCCCCTGAACCAAGAAGATGCGCGTGACCGTTCGGGCCTGCGTGCCCGTGGCGCGGAGGATCCCGATCTCCCTGGATTTCTGGACGACCGACACCGCCAGCACGCTCGCGATGCCGAGCGCGACCGCCAGGATCACGAACACTTGGATCATGATGCTCGACATGCTCTGGGAGCGAAGGCCGGTCAGGAGGTCTCCGTTCAGCGCCATCCAGCTCTGCGCATCGAGCCCGGTTCGGTCGGCGACGCGAAGCGCAGTGCCCTCCGCTGCGAAGATGTCCGAACCCTTGAGCTCGAGCGCGGACACGCCCCCACCCAGGTCGAACAGGGTCTGTGCTCCCCGGAGCGAAATGAAGACCAGGCTCTCGTTCAGCGACACCGAGTTGTAGTCGAACACACCCGACACCGTGTAGACGCCGCCACGGTCCCCCGCCGCTTGTATCCGCAGTCTGCCGCCCACGCCGATGCCGAACTTACGCGCCAGCTCGGTGCCCACGACCGCCCGCGCACCCGTGAGATCGAAGGCCCCGTCCACCAGCCGCTCCTCGACGTCGACGATCCCCCGATAGCTGTCGAGCTCGATTCCGCGAACCGAGATCGCAATGGAGCTCTGTCCGCGCACAGCGATGGCGGGGCCTGTCACCGTCGGCGCCACACCCACGACCTCGGGCATGCGCCGGAGCCCGGCCTCGATCTCCCTCCATTCGTCGATCACCCGCACGCGCTGGGGGGGCCGCTCCACCGTGACGGCCCGCAACGCATCTCCCGGCAACGGCAGCAGTCGCGGAGTTTGCTCGGGCGCCCGGACGATCACGTGGGCCTGGCTCCCCAGGGTACGCTCGATGATGGAGACCTGGAGCCCCGTGATGAGCGCCGACAGGAAGATGATGACCCCCACGCCCACGCCGATCCCCGCGAGGATCAGCCCCGTCTGAGCGCGCTGGTCCCGGAGGTAGCGGAGAGCAACGAAGATCTCGAACGGCACGCCCGGTCAGCTCCCCGCATCGCCCGAGGACGCGGCGGCCGGCACGATTCGGGCGCGGCTTCCGACATCGTCTGCCTCGACGGAGAGCGCCACCGACTCATCGTCGCCGAGCCCTGAAGCGATCTCCACGAAGCCCGCGGGGCGGAGACCGACCGTGACGTCCTGACGCGTGAGTCGCCCGTCCCGAACCACTGCGACCCAGGGCTGCTCCGTTCCGAGTCCCTGCACCGCGTCCTCCGGCACGACAGCAGCGGATAATTTGCGCCCGCTCTCGATGTTCACCGACACCGTCATGTCGGGGAGGAGCCACTCCGGAGGGTCGGAGATGGCGAGTCTCACCTCGACCGTGCCTTGGGAGGGGTCCACCGAGGGCGCGATGAGCGACACCACCGCCGCGAAGGTCCGGTCGGGGAAGGCATCTGCCGAGGCGACCGCAGCGGCGCCAAGTGTCAGTCGGCCGAGGTTCTCCTCTCCTGGAAACACGACCAGTTCCGAGGGCCCGTCCAGGGCCATCTCCAACAGGACCTGCCCAGGGGCAACCGCATCGCCCGCCTCGACCATCCGCGCGAGGATGACACCGTTCCCGGGTGCCGTCACCCTCTTCAGTGCGAGCCGCGCCCGTGCCGCCTCCACCGCAGCGACCGCGCGCGCCACCGACGCGGGGGCGCCATCCTCACCAGTTCCGGCGCGAAGAGCCTCCAGCCGGCTCGCCGCATCGGCGGCCCGCTGCTCGGCTTGCTCGAGTTGCTGCTGGTTCAAGCCACCCTGGGACACGACCGACCGAATGCGGTCCAAGTCTCGGGCCGACTGCGCCGCATCGCGCTCGGCTTCCTCCACCGCACTCCCAGCCGTCGCGCTCGTTTCCTCCAGTGCGGCTTCTGCCTCTCGCACGGCGGCCTCCGCTTCACGCTCGTCGAGTGTCACCAGCACGTCACCACGCGCCACCCGATCCCCTTCACGCGCGCGCACCGCGGTCACGTTGCCCGCCGAAGACACCCCGAGCGCCGCCCGAGCGGGGGCGCGAACCCGCCCGACCACCGCGAGCGTCTCCACGATGTCTCTTCGCTCGACGACCGCGGTCCGCACCTCCATGGGTGCGGTCAGGCGACGCGCCGCGAAGAGGGCCACCAGCACGAGTGCGATAGCGACTATCCAGCGGGCGCGCGGCATGCGGATCGAGGAGGTCTCTTCTTCTGGCATCGTTGTCCTCGGCGGCTCCGCCGCATGGCGTCATTGCCAGCGGCTGGGGCGCTCCATCGATGGTAGCGGCCCTAGGTCTACCGTGTGAAGGCCGGGGGGGCGCGGATCGAGCGCTCGGCTCCGTTCTCGGCTCGGCCGCTCGGCCGCTGGTTACTGGGCGTTCACTGGGTTCGTCGGCTTGCCTCGCTCTGCTGCTACGCGCAGCAGAGCCTCGCTACGAACGGAGCCGAGCGCTCGATCCTTGGTGGGACACGGGGTGGCCTATCAGGGGTGACTAAGTGTCACCCATCAGGGTTACCGCTCGCATGGTCTCCGAGCGTCTTCGTTAACCTCTGGCGGCTGAACTTCCATGGCCGTACTCTGATGTCGATATAGCTCTAACAGCGATACACGGCGACCTGGAGTCCGATGCGTCTAACCCTTCCCACCGCCGCGGTGTTGGCCGCGCTCGTGCACGGACATGCGTACGGTTTCGAGATCCTGGACGTGACCGGGCTACGACCGGGCACAGTCTACCCTGTGCTGCGGAGGATGGAGGAGGAGGGACTCGTCCGCTCAAGCTGGGAGCGGGCGTCACTGGCTCGCGCGGAAGGCCGTCCGCCTCGCCGCAACTACCGTCTAACGGCGGCGGGGCATCGCATCGCTGATGCCGCGGAAAAGAGATTTCCAACACTGTCGAAGATGTTCGTGGCCTCTGGCGAGGCCGCGATCGCCAAGGTGTAGAGAGGACAGTTGATGCGGGTGCCCGAGATCTTGATTCGTTGCGCAGCGGTGTTAGTACCCTCGCTCAATCGGGAGCAGTGGCGCGCCGAATGGATGGCCGAGCTTGAGTACGCTCGACAACGCGGTCTAGCGACTGGGGAGAACCCTCACCGCTTGCGGATCCAACTCGCCGCTCGCGCCCTCGGCTCGGTTTCCGACGCCCTCTGGCTCTTCTGGAGGCACACGGCGTTGCGGCGTAGCGGAGTCGTCCGAGACGCCGCGCGCATCCTTTGGCGCAAACCTGGCTACTCTGCTGCCGTCGCCGGTACGCTTGCGCTAGGCGTGGGGTCGGCTACTGCGATTGTTACGGTCGTCGACGCACTCCTCGTGCGCCCGATACCGTTCCGAGAGCCGGATGAGTTGGTCATGCTCTCGCGATCTGCGAACTCTCCCCGTCCGCCGGACCCGCAGGCGCTGCTCGAGTGGCGCGCGCAGGAGCGTGTGTTTAGCGAGGTTCGGGCACACGCTCCGACGAGCCTCATCTTGACCGGTGCCGGCGATGCGCGCACCGAACCCGGACGACTGGTCGAGCCCGGCTTCCTGGAGATGCTGGGCATCCAACCGATCCTAGGGCGATCGCTTACGGCGGATGACGCGCTGCCAGGCAACCATCGAGTCGTTCTTCTCGGGAACGACCTGTGGGCAACGGCGTTCGGCCGTTCTCCGGACGTCGTGGGGCGAACCGTTGAACTCAATGGCGAGCCGTACACAGTGATCGGCGTGATGCCCCCGACGTTGAGAATGCTTCTTCCTGCCGTCGTGCGCATGGTGCTGCCGCTGCCGGAGGACGCAGTGGCTCGACCGGTTTGGGCCATGGGTCGTCTACAGCCGGATGTCTCGGTCGAGATGGCTCAGGCCCGGCTCGATGATGTGAGTCGGGCGCTTTCGGCGGAGCGACCGCGAGAGGAGGGTTGGGGGGTGACGTTGATGCCCCTTGAGCGCCTGACGGGGCCGGAGGTTCGGAAGGGACTACTGGCGCTCGGCGGAGGTGTCTTCTGCCTCCTGTTGATAGCATGCGCGAATGCAGCAGGCCTCCTGCTGCTGCGAGGCGTCGAGCGACGACGCGAGCTGGAGCTCCGACTCGCCCTTGGGGCCTCGCGCGCGACTCTGCTCGCGCAAGTTCTTGTAGAGAGCATGTTGCTCGCGTTCGTCGGGGGCGTGGCAGGAACGCTTCTCGCACGGTGGCTGGTTCAGGGACTAGTGTACTTGCTTCCGTCGGGAACTCTGACGTTCAGCTACTCCATCGTCTCGATCGACGGTCGCATCCTTTTTCTCGCTCTTGCGCTGACCACGCTGACGGGTCTCGCGTTCGGGATGATTCCGGCCTATAGGGCGTCCCGGACCGCCGTTCGTGGGACTGGACGCACTTCCACAGCCTCGAGAGAGGAAGTGAGACTGCGCGCGGGGATTCAGGTCGGGCAGCTTGCTCTGGCGGTGGTGCTGCTCTCCGGAGCCGGACTGTTCATCCGCAGTTTCCAGCAGATTCTTGCGGTACCGTTGGGCCACGATGCAGATCGTGTATTGCGGCTCGACCTGGTTTCGTTAGAGCGGCTCCGGGGCCGCGACGCCACCGTCGACTTCGCGCGTGTATTGGACCAGCGTCTCACAGCGCTCCCCGGCGTTGAGGTTGTCAGCCGATCGGAGCCTGGCGTGAGCTTCGCGGTGAACTACACGATCCAGACGGACGACGGCGGGCCGCGTGACTCAGGGGCCGACATGCTGCCCTTCCTGCGTGTTGATTCCGCGTACTTCCGGACGATGGGGATCCGTATCGCGGAGGGACGAGCATTCGCGTCCGAGGACTTCCTGCCTGATGCTAACACGGTCGTGATCGACCGTGATTTGGCCAACTACCTATGGCCGTCAACTCCCGCTGTCGGGCGGAGCTTTCGCATTCGCGATGGGCCGTGGCTGCGGATCGTCGGTGTGACCGAAGACGTTAAGCTCGAGGGGCCTCGCGATCCCTACGGAACGTATCTGCTCTTCTATCCAGCGAATCAGGAGGACCTCAGAGATCAGATCGTGCTGCTGCGCGGTGACGGCGACCTGACCCTATTGGTCTCCGCTATCCGCTCCACAGTGCGCGACCTCGATCCCGACCAGCCGATTTCGAGCATACAAACCGTCAGGCAGTCTCTGGGAGACGATTTGGCCAACCCACGCCTCTTCCTGGTGGTCATGGTCGCTCTCGCCGCAGCTGCGCTTGCGCTTGCCATCGTCGGGGTCTACGGACTCGCATCGTTCACAGTAGCCCAACGTCGGCGCGAGATCGGCATTCGGGTTGCTCTGGGTGCGAGCTCCCAAGGAGTCGCGAGCGAAGTAGTGCGACGTGGTTTATGTCTCGCGCTGACGGGAGCGTTTGTCGGAGTGATCGGCAGCCTGGCTCTCAGTCGCTACGTCCAGGCTATGCTGTTTGGCACTTCGGCTCTTGATCCAGCCGTGCTCGTGCTTTCGGCCATTACGCTGCTCGCGTCCTGTGCGGCGGCGCTAATACGGCCCGCCCGCAGCGCGGCGATGACTGATCCCGGGAGCGTATTGCGGGCTGATTAGTCAGGCCCGGAGGCGAACACGTCACCACGGCTTTAGCAGTCTCACCGAGCCGCAACTGGTGACGCCGGTGTCCTGTAATGTTCAGAGGTTCGCGACGCGGCGCCAGCACGAGCGTCCCTCAGTCATGCACCGCTCGACTCCATCGCCCCGCCCACCCTCCTGCACAGCCTAGGCGCTGTGTACCCCGGAGCGCGCGAAGGCGCGAACCGCATTTTTACGCGCTGGCGTAAGGCACATGGCTCACGTACCCGACTTCTTACGGCGTCTCTCGTCACGAATGGCCTTTCGCACTAGGAGAAGCGAGTGCGCACCGACGACGACCTGCCAACACTCACGCAATGCCATGGACGATGACGCAAACAAAAGGGTCTTCATGACCCAGTAACTCCATGTTGGGCATGAAAACGGACATGGCTGATCGAATACACCAAGACCGCCAAGCGCCCAGATGGTCAAAGACGCCAAGAGCGTGAGTACGGCCAACTGGAACGTGAAGACATACTCCGTGAAGCCGCCATCACGGTTCTCGGAGAGATCCTCAATTTCGTCTGCTAACAAGAGGGCCTGGGCGTTTCCAACCCACGCAAAAGTAAGCCCGATAAAGATTCCGGCCATCGGCAGAAGAACGGCGTTTGCTGAGTCTTGGATAGAGAGCGGAACGACCGAGGCAATCACGGCGCCAAGAAGAAGATGGAGCGGCAGCACCCAATCGAAGACTCGCCGCAGCCCAGGGCCGCCCCCGCTGCCCTTCCAGAACCAATGCCAGAATGAAAGGGAAGGCACTACTCGTCGCCACTGCGAATCGCGTGATACTTCTCTCTGATTAGGTCGAGCACAGACTTCCTTGCCGGTCGGTCCACGGGTTCCTCTTGGCGAACGATGACCGACTTCTCTCTGAGACCTCGGCGTGTCTTCCGGCCCTTGGGGCTCATACGTAGGATGGCGTTGGCATCTTGCCCACTCGCGGCCGCGGATCGGGCAAGCTCTTCCAGCACCTGGGGCTCAAGCTTCTCACCATTGACCACGGTGTGCCCACGGGCTCCATCGGAGCTTTGCAGCAGTCGCTCCATGGGCGCCTGGAAGTCCTGGTTGATGTCAAAGGGGTTCGGGCGACCAAACGTGACCCTGAATCTCGTGACAGCATAAGCTGACCGCAGGTAACCAATGAACTCTTCCGGGTCGCTCAGAGGATCAGCGGACACTTGACCTGAATTGCGGCGAATGACTTCCGTCTGATTCAACAGCCGCGCGACCTGGCGTGCAATGCCTAGTTGAGTCGGCGAGAGTCTTGAATTGCGCGCAATCGCCAGGAGGCCGAGCTGGAGATCGACCAGCGCGTGGGTGTAGGGCGCCTCCTCGAATTCCACCTCGATGAACTCCTGGGCATCCTCATTGAACTGCTGCAGCGTCGACCGGGTGACCCGGCCTACCGCGAAGTAGAGCTCCTCTCCGCCAAGTTCATCGACATTGCCAATGTGCCACTGGTATCCGCTGCGCAGCTCGGCCGCTGGCCTGTCGAGGAGGGCCTGACGAAGTAGCTGGGGTCGTTCAGGAAACTCGCCATTAAGCAGATCTCCCTGGGGGACGTACACGAGCTTCAAGCGGAAGAGCTGGAAATCAATCATGCGGTGTCCTCTGTCGGGCGAGTGACGCACTCCGCCGCGGGAGAGACGCGGCGTCTACGAGGCTGCAGTCGTGCAACATCATGCTCTATGGGCCACGGGTGCTGACACGCTTGCGGCTAACGTTCGGAGGTTCGCGACGCGGCGCAAGCACGCATGTCGCTCGGCCATGCACCGCTCGACTCTATCAACCCGGTCACCCTCCTGCACGGATTAGGCGCCGTGTACTCCGGAGCGCGCGAAGCGCGCGGAGGCGCGAACCACATTGTTATCTGAAGCCAAGTCGCCATCGCACTAACCGTGCAACCACGTCGACCGGTATATCTGCCGATCGCCCATCGCAGTCCAACGCGCTGACTCCCACATCGGTTGCCCTGAGGAATACTTGGCCGACTTGGCTAGTGACTCGTAGACCTCGGCAGTGATTCTTGTTGGGTATTCCGGGGAAAGGCTACACAACTTGGCAGCATGATTGGCAGGACGACCTACCCAGACCAGATCATTTGCCCCGCGCACTCCGGTCCGCGCCACCAACAGTTTGCCCGTGTCGATGCCAACAACGTGTTGGAGCTCGTAGGTAGTGTCCGAATACTGCGCCTTCAACTCTGGGTTGATGATGTGGACTCGAGCGTAGTTCAATTTCAACCCCGCTATGGCAGCGTTCGTGTTCTTCGAATCCCCTCGGAAGACCGCCATAAGGCGGTCACCGTCATAAGCGGTGACTACGCCGTTCTGAGCTCTGACGATCTTGGCCGCGCAGTGTAGGAACGCCTTATAGACCTCGGCCGCAAACGTGTGCGGGTGGTCATCGACCAAGTCGGTTGAGTCGTTGATGTCGGCGTACAGGACCGTTGCGGTTAGCTCCATCGCATCGTTGGTCAGCGTAAGGTCTGAGTACTCAGGCACCTTCCGACCATCCCGCTTCGACCACCGCTCACGAAAAATGGATCTTACTTCGTGCTGAAGATCCTCAAAGAGCGCCACGAGGAACCCTGATCCTCACCGGCCTGCGTAAAGGAGACCGATCGCGACTAGCCAGAAGGGAATGGCCGCGAATAGGAAAACCATAGCGGTGCGCACGAAGCCGAACTTGGTCGCAGCTATTTCAGCATTCCGATGAACCTGCTCAGCGAAGTCCTCGTGAATTTCCTGAGGGGGCACCGCCAAGAGCCGCTCCACGTACTTCGATCTCTCGACCGTGGTGATGCCACCAAAGAACACCAGTGACTCCTTTGGTCCATGGAGACGCGGGAACGTTGCGGCGCCCAAGCAGATAAGGCTCACGAGAAGGCAGATCGAGGCCATCCCGGCCATGATGGCCGGTACGGCTCTCCAACTGCTGGCAGAAGGGACAAGAGCCGCCATCACACCGAGCATGGCTGTATCCATCGCCAGTATCGGTGCCACCTTACCGTCAGCAGCCGCTACCCAATCGAGATTGCGGCCAAGTATGCGGTCAATAAGATCCAGACGATCTGACATGGGCTACTCAGTGCGGGTTCTTACTTGCGAAACAAGAAGCTTGGTTTCAGATGACTCCACATACCCGCCCCCTCTGCCGCCAATCTGCCCCCTATCCCGCTATTGCGCGACTCCCTAGC
>JBEBGN010000187.1:0-5869 GCA_040081395.1 Longimicrobiales bacterium | reverse complement strand
CTACGGATTGTGCCCGCCCAAGTCAAATCCACAATTAGCGGTGTCCCCGCCCCCAACGCAGGGGCACCCACCCCGCGGCCGGGAACCGCCCGTGGCCGAACCCTGGACCCCGTCGTACTCTCAGCGCCGACCCTCCGACGACCCGAGGGAGGAGAATAGGAGGATGGGAATGGAGAATGTCCTGCGCGTCGTGACCTTGGCCGCGTGCACGTTCGCTGCGGCCTGCGCACCCTCCTCCGACGTGCCCGCCGTCGGCGAGCAGGGTGCGATGACGCTCTTCCAGGGAGCCCGCCTCATCATTGGAGACGGCAGCGTGATCGAGCCGGGCGCGATGCTCGTCCAGGGCGATCGCATCGTGGCCATCGGACCTGTAGGAGCGGTCGATGGGCCGGCGGGCCTGACCACGGTCGATCTCACCGGCAAGACCGTCATCCCCGCACTCATCGACGCGCACGCGCACCTCGGGTACGAGGCGACAACCTCTTGGGGCGCAGACCACTACACGCGTGAGAACCTGATCGACAACCTCGAGCGGTATGCCTACTACGGCTTCGGCGCCGCCTTCTCCGCGGGGTCGGACCCGGACGACTTCGCGCTCGGGCTCGCCGCGGAGCAGGCGGCGGGAGCGGTCGGCGGCGCGCGCTTCCTCTTCGCTGCGGGTATGGCGCCACCCGGCCAAGGTCCCAACAACCAGTTCCTCGTGCACACCGCAGCCGTCGCGGAGCGCACGGGCATGACGGTCCTCCGTGGCATCACATCGGAGGCGGACGCGCGTGCCGCGGTGGCGGCCGTGGCGGCCAAGGGCATTCGCTTCGTGAAGATCTGGGTGGACGACCGCGGCGGCTCGCAGCAGAAGCTGGCCCCCGAACTCTACCGGGCCGTGATCGCCGAAGCGCGTTCACGCGGCCTCTCGGTGGTCGTGCACCAGCAGAGCCCGGACGACATGCCGGGCCTGCTCGACGCCGGCGTCACCGGGTTCCTGCACGGACGACTCGGCCCCTCGCTCGACGGCGCGCTAGCGATGCGTATTCACGACGCCGGAGCGTACCTGGTGCCGAACCTCGGACTGGGGGAGCTACGGCGCGAGCGTGTGGCCGACGACCCCTTCCTCCGGGAGACCGTGCGCGGGGACGTGATCGCGCGCCTCGGCACCGCGTTCGATGCTCGGCCAACGGGAGGCGGCGGGGGCGCGTCGGGCGAGGCCGCGTTGCGCACGTCGATGGCAAGCCTGCTCGCGGCCGACGTGGACGTGGTGCTCGGAACCGACGCCGGCGCGGTGCCCGACCATTTCTTCGGGTACACAGGCCACCGCGAGCTGGAGATCTTCGTGCGGCTCGGCATGACGCCCATGCAGGCTCTGGTGGCGGCGACCAGCCGGCCCGCCGCGAGGCTCGGGCTCACGGATATGGGCATGCTGGCCCCGGGAATGGCCGCGGATTTCGTCGTGCTGGACGCCAACCCGCTGGACGACATCCGCAACACGCGGAGCATCTCGTCCGTCTACCTGCGAGGCGGAGCGGTCGACCGCGCAGCGCTGAGAAGCAGATGGACCGGCGGAAGCTGACGCGGCCCTCTGCCCGACCCCTGCCCTTCCGCATCTGCCCCCAGGCGCGATAGCCTTCCCGTCGCTCCATTCCCCGGATACCAGGCCCGAGCACCCGGCCGCCAGCAACAGGTCAGATGTCGACAGAAACCATGACGGCCGGCCATCGCCTGCTGAGCGAAGTCGAGGAGGCGGTCCACCGCCGCGTCGTGGGTCAGGACGCGACCATCCAGGGACTTCTGATCGCGATCCTCACCGGAGGGCACGTTCTCCTGGAGGGCCTCCCCGGCCTGGCCAAGACGCTGCTCGTACGGTCGCTCGCCGACGCGATGCACACGACCTTTCGGCGTATCCAGTTCACCCCCGATCTCTTGCCCGGCGACGTCGTGGGCATCCCGGTCTATCACCAGGGCACTGGGGAGTTCCGCGTATATAAAGGACCGATCTTCGCGAACCTGCTCCTCGCCGACGAGGTGAACCGCGCCCCGCCCAAGGTCCAGTCCGCGCTGCTCGAAGCCATGGAAGAGGAGCAGGTGACGATCGACGGGACGACGTACCCGCTCCCGTCGCCGTTCCTCGTGCTCGCGACCCAGAACCCCATCGAGCAGCAGGGCACGTATCCGCTCGCCGAAGCGCAGCTCGACCGCTTCATGATGAAGCTCCGCATCGAATATCCTCGGCGCGACGAGGAGCAACTGATCCTGGAGCGGGTCGCGCTCGCCCCCACGCGTCGTGACGGGGGAAGAGCGCCCGAGCCCATCGCCGAGCAGATCGGCGCGAACGCGGACGCGATTCTGGAAGCCCGCATGGAGCTCGACGGCGTAACGGTCGATCGCAAGATCCAGGACTACATCGTCAACCTCGTCTTCGCGACGCGTGAACCCACCGCGGCCGGGCTCCCGGACTTCGAGAAGCTGCTCGAGTTCGGCACTTCCCCGCGCGCGACGATCTTCCTCACGCGGGCCGCGCGCGCCCGTGCCTATCTCGAGGGCCGGGACTTCGTACTCCCGGATGACGTGAAGGCGATCGCGCACCCCGTGATGCGTCACCGTCTACGCACCACGTACGAGGCGGACGCCAAGGGGATCGGCCCCGACCAGCTGATCGACCGCCTGCTCGCCACGGTCCCGTCGCCGTAGGCGGCGCGGCGCGCGATGCTGATCGGTCTCTGGAACCGGGCTCGCCGGCTCCTCGAGCGGCGGACCGAGGAACCCTCGACGGACGCGCTCCACGACGTCCGTCGCCTCGAGATCCGCACGCGCGGACTCGTGGACTCGCTCTTCAGCGGGAACTACTCCTCCGTCTTCCACGGGCGCGGGCTCGAGTTCTCGCACGTGCGGAGCTACCAGGTCGGTGACGACGTGCGCGCTATCGACTGGAAAGTCACCGCACGCCGAGGGCAGCCGTTCGTGCGCCAGTTCGTCGAGGAGCGCGACATGCTGGTCGTGCTCGTCGTCGACATTTCGGCGTCCGGGCGATTTGGCCCCGGCGAGCGTAGTCCCCTCGAGGTCGCAGCCGAGATTTCCGCCGCGCTCGCCTTCGCCGCCTCGCGCAACAACGACCGCATCGCGCTCCTGCTCGTCAGCGACCGGGTCGAGCACTTCGTCGCACCCGGCTCGGGGCGGCGCCACGTCATCCGTCTGCTCTCCGACCTGGTCTCGTACCGGGCGCACGGGCGGGGCACCGACCTGAATACGGCGTTCGAGCAGCTCGGCCGCAGTCGGGCCGACCGAGCCACCGTCTTCGTCATCAGCGACTTCATCCACTCCGGGCCCGAGTCACCGTTCCGTGACGCGCTGCTCAAGCTCGCGCGCATGAGCGACCTGATCGCGGTCCGCCTCGTGTCGGCCGGGACGCTCCAGCTGCCCGACGTAGGTTGGGTCGAGATGACGGACCCGGAGACCGGCCGGAGGGTCGTGCTCAATGCGGGACACAAGAAGGTCCGCGAGCACTACCGCCACAGCGTGCTGCGCGCCCAAGCGGACACCGCGGCACAGCTGGGAGAGGCCGGTGCGGAGCTCGTGGATGTCAACACGGCCGGCGACCCACTCGCGGTGCTCTCCAACTTCTTCCGTACGCGCCGGAGCACGCCGCGGTGAAGCGCGCCCTCCTCGCGAGTGTGCTCGTGGCCGTCGCGCTCGGCCGACCGACGTCCGTAGCGGCCTACACGCTGTACCAGGAGACGCCCCCCGCCAGGCTCATCGCCTTCACCAACGAGCCGCGTGAGCCGGACTTCGGCGAAGTCTTCGAGCTGTACTTGAGCCTCAGGTTCGCACCGAACGTGGTCGCATTCGTCCCCGATACGCTGCTGCCGGACGTCCACGCGTTCAGCGCGGGAGCCGGAAGCTGGGTGGCTTCCCCCGGTCCCTTCGATTCGATCGATGTGCAGGCCACCTATCCGGTCATGGGGCTACTCACCGGGGGCGTCCAACTCCCTTGGCTCGAGATCCTCTCGCGACCCGCAGCGTCCGGTGAGACGCCCGGCCCCCACCCCGCGAGTGAGCTCGACGAGCTCGGCGACACCGCCCGGGTCGGGCTGCGACGCACGGTGTTGGAGATCGGGGGGGCGCTCATCCTCGTCCCGAAGGAGATGCAGGGAGAGGAGGCGTCGATCGATCCCCGTCCGCCGGCCGACGTTCTGGGTGGGGAGTGGAGCTCCTGGCTCCTTGGTGCACTCGCCGTCGCGGTGGGCGCAGCACTCCTCTTGGCTGGGATGTTCGTGGCGACGCGGCGCGCGCAGGCGCGGGCGGGGAACCTCGCGGCGGCGGCGAACCCTCGAGAGGAGGCGCTCGCAGAGCTGGATCGCCTGCTCGGCCTCGGCTGGCACGCCAATGGCCGACTCGCCGAGTTCTATGACGCGACCACAGGAGTGCTCCGGCAGCTGTCCGAGGTGGAGGAGCCGGAGTGGCGGCGCGCGCTCACCAGCTCCGAGTTGGTGCATCGCATGCAGGAGCGGTGGGGCGTCGAACGGGTCGAAGGTCTCCGCCCGGCCATCACCACGGCCGAGCGCGTGAAGTTCGGCACCCACCGACCCGGGTCCGGGGCCGCCGAGGCGGACTGGTCGAGGGTGCGCGACTGGATCCGCGCACTGCCGGAGGCCTAGCCCGATGCGTATCGAGTTCGTCCGTCCGGATTATCTCTACCTGCTCGCCCTACTTCCTTTGTGGGCGTTGATCATGTGGCCGCGCACGGGGCGCGGGTTCTTGTACACGCGTGGCGCCGCGCCTGGGCACCGCCTGCGCGGTGCGAACGTGAGCGCGGCCTTGGTGCTCGTCACGCCGCGGCTGCTCACGGGTGCAGCCCTGGCTTCGGTGATCGTTGCGGTTGCGGGGCCTGAGCGAGTGGACGTCACGCGCGAGACGATCCTGGAAGGACATGGGATCGCGCTCGTGCTCGACCTCTCCAGCTCGATGCTCGCAGAAGACATGGGCGAGCGACGGAGCCGCATCGAAGTCGCGCGCGAGGCCGGGGTGCGCTTCGCGCGTCGCCGCGTGCACGACGAGCTCAGCCTGGTGGGGTTCGGCAGCGACGCGATGACCCGAGTGCCGCCCACGACCGACATGGACCTGGTCGTGCACGGTGTCGAGTCGCTGGAGACGCAGCTCGTGCGGGACGGCACCGACATCTCGGGCGCCGTGCTCGCGGCCACCGCACGACTGCTCGAGTCGGAGCGCGAGCCTCGCGTCATCGTGCTGCTGACGGACGGGGCCCACAACGGCACCGAGCTCCCCCCGCTCGCCACCGCCCGCGCAGCCGAGGCGCTCGGCGTCCGCATTCACGCCATCAGCATCTTGGCGCCGGAATCCGCCCCGGTCGGTCGCGCCGCGCAGATCATCCAAGAGCGCTTCGGCAACGAGCGGGAGACGGTGCTCATGCGACTCGCCGCGATCACGGGAGGGCAGTACTACCGCGCCACCAGCCCGCAGACCCTCGACTCGATCTACGCAGAGATCGACCGGATCGAGGCGCCCACCCCGCGCCTCGTCGAGGAGGAGCTGCGCGAGCCGCTCGCTGCCTGGTTCTTCATGCTCGGCCTCCTCCTGCTCGCTGGCGAAGGGCTTCTACGCGGCTCGCGCTGGGGAGTCGTCCATTGATCTGGGCCGACGCGTCGCTGCTCTGGCTCGGAACTGCGCTCACGGCGCTGGTCCTGCTCGGCGTGTGGAGCCACGGACGCCGTAGGAGGCGGCTCGCCGAATACCTGGGAGGCCGGCGCGCGCTCGCTCGGGTCGCCCGAGCGGACCTGTCGGGGTTCCGTGTGGGGCGGTCGCTTCTGCTCGGCGTCGCGGGTGTCTGCCTCACGGTGGCCGCCGCCGAGCCCACCTGGGT
>JBEBGN010000186.1:0-5883 GCA_040081395.1 Longimicrobiales bacterium | reverse complement strand
GCTTCACACGGGGGGAGCAAACAGCCATGTCATCGTCACGCAACCTGCTGTTCACACTGACCACGTTGTCCGCCGCGACGCTCGCGGGATGTGCCGCGCCCGCCGCGGAGGAAACGACCATGGTCATGGGCAACTCGATCACGGGCGAGGGGCTCCCAAATCCGGCGCCGACCGTCACGGCCAATTGGGGTCAGCTTCCGGCTGGCCGTCCGATGGGAACGTCCGCCGGCATGGACATCGACCCGATCGATGGGAACCTCTGGACCTACGAGCGCTGCGGTCAGGGCGCACTGAACACGCCTCCGCCAGCCAACGCTCCGGCCGGTGGCGGTGGTGGCTTCGGCGGCGCGAACTGCGCGGTCAACCCCGAGCACCCGCCCGTCTACAAGCTCGATGTGAACACCGGTGCGATCCTCGCCAACTTCGGCGCCGGCGTGATGGTCACGCCGCACGGGATCGGCGTCGACGCGCAGGGCAATGTCTGGGTCACGGACTTCGCCGTGGACGTCGAGCGGGGCAAGGGCTACCAGGTGCACAAGTTCAGCCCGACGGGCGAGCTGCTCATGTCGCTGGGCACGGCGGCCACGGGGGGTAACACCGACGGCCTGTTCAACCAGCCCAACGACGTCATCGTCGCGCCCGACGGCAGCATCTTCGTGTCCGACGGCCACAACGGTCAGGGCATGACGACGAACCAGGCGATCGCCGAAGGCATCGCCAACGGCGATACGGGCCGCATCCAGAAGTTCGCCCCCGATGGCACGTTCATCATGTCATGGGGCGGCCTCGGTCTCGAGCACGGTCAGTTCCGCACGCCCCACTCCATGGCGTTCGATTCGCGCGGCCGCCTCTGGGTCGCCGACCGCGGCAACCACCGCATCGAGATCTTCGACCAGCAGGGCACCTACCTCGAGTCGCGCTATCAGTTCGGGCGCATCAGCGGCGTCTTCATCACGCCCGAGGACATGGTCTACGCGATCGACTCCGAGTCCAGCCCGACGGGGCACCCGAACTGGGTGAACGGCGTGCGCATGGCGCGCGTCGATGAGGACTACATCATCGGCTTCATTCCGCCGTTCATGACCAACCGACTGGCCGATGGGACGGCCGTGCCGGAGAATCCGCGTCTGTACCAGGGCGCGGCCGGCGAGGGCATCGCGGTCGACCGCAACGGCAACGTATTCGCGGGTGAAGGCCCGAACTCCATGCGCTACGCGGGTGGTCCGTGGACGCGCTACGGAGTGGCCGCAGGGATGTAGTCGCACCGCTCCAGCGAAGTCAGCGGGGGTCGTGGCCCAAACGGGCTACGACCCCCGTTTCTTTTAGAGCGCCGCCCGCCGCACCGCCCTCGCGATCTCGGCGGCGAGACCGGCCAGCGCCCGACTCTGCGCCGCCACGGCCGCCGCCTGTCCCGCCGCGCTCGCCTGCTCCTCGATGCTCGCCACGCCTCCATCCACCACCGTGCCGCTGCGCGTGAGCCGCCAGCCCGCCTCGAGAACGACCGCGCCGGCCGCGTCCGATTCGAAGCGGCGGATGTCGAGCGCGACCGCCAGGTCGGGGGCCTCCGACGGATACCACGGGTAGGCGACGTAACTGCTGCCTTGGAGGAGCGCGGAGAGGTTCGTCTCTAGGGTGCGCGCCAGGCTTCCAGCGAGCGGCTCCCCCCAGCGGTCCACCTCGCTCACGGCGACCTCGTTGTCGCCGAGGCGCGTCACGATCTGGAGCCGGTCGAGATAGCCCGGGATGGTGACCGGACCGAGGCCGATGGTCACGTCGAGTGGCGGCTCCGTCGCGGGTGGGGGGACGGGCGCCAACAAGAAATACGCCGAGGGATCTGCGCGCGGGCCCAGGCACGCGGATAGCACCAGGGTCGCGAGCAGCGCACCCGTCTTCGTTCGCCACCCCATGCTCGTCACCATCGTCGTCTCGCGTGTCATTGGTCGCTTCCCGGCCTTCCGCGCACGAGCGCGCTGGGGTTCCTCTCGAGGTAGTCAGCAAGGTCCCTGAGCGCGCGGCTCGCTGCCGACAGCTCCCCCATCGCGCGCTCGAACTCGACGAACACGGGGGACTCGGGTGCAATCGTACCGCTGACGTCGCTCAAGACGACGTCCACGCCCGCGAGCGTCTCGTCGAGCCGCCGCATGGTCGCCGCCGCCTGCTCCGTGGTGGCGCGCACGCTCTCGCTCATGGGCACGATCGCCGAGTCCACATGCGCGAGCAGCGCCCGCAGCTCGCCCACCGCGTCGTCGAGCCGCGCGATCGTCCTGGGAAGTCCGTCCACCGCCGCGGTCAGGGAGGGTGATGCCGCCAACGTCCCGATATTGTCGAACGCGGTGGTCGCGACGCTGACGAGCGAGTCGAGTGGCACGGCACCCAGGTCCGAGATGATCCCGTAGACGGCGTCTTCGATGCGCTCCAGGCCCGTGTCGATCGTCGGGATTTCCGGGTAAGGGAGGCCCTCGACCGGATCGAGGGCAACCGGATTTCCCGGATCCAGATCGAGCGCGATGTACTTCACGCCCGTCACCAGGCTCTCGGTCGCCAGTTCCGCGCGCACGCCGAGTTCCAACAGCGTATTGATGTCGAGCGGATCATCGACGCGCACCGCCGCACCGCGGGACTCGACGCGCTCGCGGTCCACGTCGTAGATGACCGCAATGCGGAGATCCCCTCCTTCCCGTTCGACGGCCGGGAGGTCGATCGCGATCTCCCGCACGAATCCCACATCGATGCCGCGGAAGCGGACGGAGGCTCCGACGTTGAGTCCAGACACGGACCCGTCGAAGAACGAAATGAACGTGCGCGTATCGCGAAATAGCTGACCCGAGCCGAACGCGACGACCGCGATCACGGCCAGCAGGACGCCGCCGAGAACGAACGTGCCGATGAGGGCCGGGTTGGCTCGCTTAGCCATCTAGGCCTCCCCTCGTCGCAGGAACCGTCGAACCCTTGGGTCCTCGGAGTGGTCGCGCAGCTCGGTGGGGACTCCGGTGGCGATCATGGTGCGACTCTCCGCGTCCAGGAAGACGCTGTTGGTGGCGATGGCGAAGATGCTGGCCAACTCATGCGTCACGACGACGACCGTAGCCCCGAGACTGTCCCTCAGCTCCACGATGAGGTCGTCGAGCAGCCGGGAGCTGATCGGGTCGAGGCCGGCTCCCGGTTCATCGAAAAAGAGGATGTCGGGGTCGAGGGCCATCGCGCGCGCGAGGCCCGCACGCTTCTGCATCCCGCCGCTGATCTCGGACGGATAGTGGTCTTCGAAGCCGGAGAGGCCGACGAGCGCGAGCTTCAGGCGCGCGACCTCGAGAATGTCCTCGGGACTGAGGTCGGTGAACTCACCGAGCGGGAGCGCGATGTTCTCGGCGAGCGTCATCGAGCTCCAGAGCGCGCCGCTCTGGTAGAGTACGCCGATGCGACGGAGAATCTCCCGCCGCCGCTCGGGCGTCGCCGCCGTGAAGCTCTCGTCGCTGTAGAGCACCTCACCCTTGGCGGGCTCGTTGAGACCGATCATGTGGCGCAGGAGCGTGCTCTTGCCGCACCCGCTGCCGCCCATGATGACGAAGATGTCCCCCGAGCCGATCGTGAACTCCAGATTGCGCTGGAGCACGTAGTCGCCATACGCCATGGTGAGTCCACGCACCGCGATCGCTGGGATCCCATTCCCGGTCGCCATCAGATGCCCAGCGCGTAGAAGATGAAGGCGAACAGCCCGCAAGCCGTGATGATGGCAACGATGCCGGTGACCACCGCCGACGTCGCCGCATCGCCCACCGCCGAGGAGCTCTTGCCCGACTGCACGCCCCGTAGGCACCCGGCCGTCGCGATCAGGATGCCGTACACGGTGCCCTTGAGGACGCCGCCGACCACGTGCGCCGTGCTGACGGCGTCCCCGGTCTGGATCAAGTAGGCAACCGGCGACAGCCCGAGCATCGTGACGCCGACGAACCCGCCACCGAGGATCCCCATCGCGTCGCCGTACAACGTCAGAAGCGGCATCATGAGGCACAGGGCGATCACGCGGGGCAGGACCAGGAAGTCGAGGGACGAGATGGCCATCGTCTCGAGCGCGTCGATCTCCTGAGTGACCTTCATCGACCCCAGCTGAGCCGCGAACGCGGCTCCGCTCCGGCCGGCCATGATGATGCCCGTGATGAGCGCGCCCATGTCGCGCACCATCGCAACGCCGACCAGGTCGGCCACGTAGATCGTGGCGCCGAAGGTCTGGAGCTGAATGGCTCCGACGAACGCGAGTATGAGCCCGAGCAGAAAGGTGACGAGGGTGACGATCGGCAACGCCTCGAGGCCGTTCTGTTGGATCAAGAGCGCAAGGTCCGACCCGCGGAAGCGCGCCTTCCCCTTCACGGCACGACCGATCGAATAGACCAACTGTCCCACGAACGTGAGATCATTCCGGAAGAGCCGCTCCGCGTCGATCGCCTTCTCGCCGATCATCTCGACGAAGTCGTCCTCCTCCTCGTCGGCTCCGCGCGCATCCTTTTTCTCCGGCACGGCCTCCGCGAGTGCGAGCAGGCGCCGAAGTCCTTCGGGTAGGCCCCCGGGGTCGACCGGGATGCCACGTGTGCGCGCGAGCTTCGACGTTCCGGCCAGAAAGGCGAGCACCGCGCTGTCCCATGAGGTCAGCTCGCTCGTGTCGAACCGCACCGCGATCGCGCCAGGCAGCCCGCTCTCCACGTCGGCGAGCGGAGGCAGCCCGGTTTCGAGGCTCCACGGGCCGGCGAGCCGAACGATGAGCGCGTTATCCGCGTCGCGTCGGACGGCCACCTCGGGTGCGAGCAGAGTGATCGCCGTCATCTAACGGTACGCGACCAACTCGAGGCCGCGCACCTGCGCGAAGCGTTCGATGTCGGCGGTGAGCAGGGGGAGACGATGGTGTAGGGCAGTCGCGGCGATCCAGAGGTCGTTCGCACCCATGGACGCGCGACCGCCACGGTGCTCCCGCGCGAGGGCGGCGTACGCCAGCGCGACGTGCTCATCGACGGCCAGAACGCGGTGTGACGTCCGGATTGCCCACAGGGCCGGGTGAGCGGGATCGCCATACGCCTCGGCCAATTCACCGAGCACCGTAGCCGCGACGCACAGCCCTGAGTCGGGCTCTCGCTCGAGGAACCGGTGGGCCGCGCCGCCCTCCCCCACCCGTCGCTCCCGCTCCAGATCGATCAGAAACGAGGTGTCCACGCTCAGGGCGCGCGCCATGGATCCCCCGGGGCCCGATCCTCCCGTTGGCCCCGTTCCAGGCGCTCCAGCACGACCTGTTCCGTCGGACGTGCCTGGGCGAGCGCCGCGAGCAGTTCGCCGGCCGTGCAGCCGCCGGCGGGCCAGGTCGCCCGCTTGATGACCTGCGAGAACGACTCGGACGGACCCCTGCGGGCCCGTCGCAACCGCTCGTACGCATCTAGGTCGACCGAGATCGTCTTTGTCGCCACGACCTATGCGTACACAGGTCCGTGCATGGCGTCAATACATCCAGCCGAGGCCCGCCCAGCAAGCCCTGGCTGGGCTTAGATTGAGGTTGTCGAATTTCCGTCGACGGCTCGCCGAACGGAGAAATCAGGAAATGCGTGCTCGCCTCGGATCCCTGGCCTTGCTCGTCCTGCTCGCCGCCTGCGTCAGCGTCAACAAGTCGATCCTCGCGCCCAACCCCACGGGCCGTCGCTTCGCGTTGGAGGAGGTGTACGTCTATCTCGAGCGCGACAGCGTTCCCGAGCACACCCGACTGGCGATCCTGAACGCGCGCGGGGACACCGACGTGACGGACGAGAGTGACATGATCGACAAGCTGCGCGAGGAAGCGGGGAAGCTCGGCGCCAACGCAATCATCCTCGGGGACATCGAGGAGCCCGGTACCGGCACGCGCATCGC
>JBEBGN010000185.1:0-5925 GCA_040081395.1 Longimicrobiales bacterium | reverse complement strand
GCATTCACGTACTACACGGGCTTCAAGGTCAACTCGGGCGAGTACAAGGTCATGGGGCTCGCTCCTTACGGTGAGCCCAAGTACGTCTCGCTGATCCTCGACGAGCTGATGGACCTCCAAGAAGACGGGTCCTTCACGCTCCACCAGAAGTACTTCGACTACCTCGGTGGCCTCACCATGACCAACGAGGCCTTCGACCAACTCTTCGGCGGTCCGCCCCGCAAGTCGGAGAGCTTGCTCACGCAACGCGAGATGGACCTGGCGCGTTCGGTGCAGGACGCGTGCGAGGAGATCATGATGCGCATGGCGCGCACCGCGCACCGGGAGACAGGGTCGAAGAACCTGTGTCTCGCGGGGGGTGTCGCGCTCAACTGCGTGGGCAATGGGAAGATCCTCCGCGACGGCCCCTTCGAGAACCTGTGGATCCAGCCGGCGTCGGGCGACGCCGGCGGCGCCCTGGGTTGCGCTCAGCTCATCTGGCATCGCCACCTGAGCAAGCCCCGGACGCCGTCGCCGCGTGACTCCATGAAGGGCTCCTACCTCGGCCCCGACTACACACCGGAGGAGACCGAGGCGTACCTGAAAAAGGCGGGCGCGAAGTACCACCGACTCGAGCGCTCCGAGTTGATCGACCGCTCGGCCAAGTGCCTCGCTGACGGCGGCGTCGTGGGGTGGTTCAACGGCCGCATGGAGTTCGGCCCGCGCGCGCTGGGCAGCCGCAGCATCATCGGCGACCCACGCAGCCCGGAGATGCAGGCGAAGATGAACATCAAGATCAAGTTCCGGGAGAGCTTCCGCCCCTTCGCGCCGAGCATCCTCGAGCACCGCTGCGCCGACTACTTCGACCTGCACGCCGAGTCGCCCTACATGTTGCTCGTCGCTCCCGTGAGCGAGGCGCGGCGCATTCCGATGTCGAAGGAGCAGGATGCGCTCTTCGGCATCGACAAGCTGAACGTGCCGCGCTCGGACGTGCCGGCGATCACACACGTGGACTACTCGGCACGCGTGCAGACGGTCAGCAAGGACCGGAGCCCGGACTACTTCGACCTCATCTCGAAGTTCGAAGAGTACACCGGGTGCCCATTGGTGGTGAACACGTCGTTCAACGTGCGCGGCGAGCCGATCGTGTGCACGCCCCGTGACGCTTATGTGTGCTTCATGCGAACGGACATGGACCACCTGGTCCTAGGGCCGTTCCTGCTGAACAAGACCGAGCAACCCGAGTTCCACGAGGACAAGGATTGGCGCAATGAGTTCGAGCTCGACTGAGTCGACGGGGCCCTTCACGGCCTCGGACGGACGCAAGTTCGCGTTCCCCGTCGGTACCGCGTTCCTCTTGTTGGCGGGTATCCTGTGGTGGAGGGATCACGCCATCCCCATGTGGATCACCGCCGGCCTGGGTGGCGTGCTCTACATCGCGGGCGCCGTGGCACCCGCGCAGTTGGGGCCGATCTACCGCGCCTGGATGCGCCTGGCCCTCCTCATCTCCAAGGTCACCACGCCGATCTTCATGGGTGTCGTGTACATGTTGGTCTTCACGCCCGCGGGTGCGATCATGCGCCTCGTGGGGAAGCGTCCCCTCGTGCACCCCGTCACGAACGGAAGCGTCTGGCACGACGCGACCACTCGGGCGCGCGGCGACCTGACCCGCCAATTCTGAGCCAGGAGCACCAGTGAGCTTGCTGAAAGAGCTGTGGGCGTTCATGAAGGTGCGGAAGAAGTGGTGGCTGCTTCCGATCATCCTCGTGCTCCTCAGCGTCGGAGCCCTCCTCGTCTTCGCACAGGGGTCGGCGCTGGCTCCGTTCATCTACACGATCTTCTAGATGGCGAGTGGGGCGCCGCTGGGCCGCCTGGCCAGCG
This sequence comes from Longimicrobiales bacterium, assembly GCA_040081395.1. Lineage (GTDB taxonomy): Bacteria > Gemmatimonadota > Gemmatimonadetes > Longimicrobiales > Gaopeijiaceae > UBA2982. Next base: position 4,065 of record JBEBGN010000185.1, on the reverse strand, counting down.
CGATCCTGATCGCAGCGGCCCTGCCGGCGTTGGGGGTGCTCGCGCTCGCGCTCCCGCGCATGGCAGGGGGCGCGGGTACGGACCAGATCGTCTTCTTCGGCGTTCTGCCCGCGCTCTGGATCGTGGGCATGGGCGCTGCGCTGCGTGCGCCTGCGATGGCACGGCTGAGCGTAGCACTGCTGCTGGTGTCGCTCGGGGTGGCCGTGGTCGCCGCGGAGGCGGTCCTCGGCCTCTGGCTGCGCGGCGCGGCGGTGGCCGCAACGACGTCCTCAACGCTGCCTGCCCTCCTCGACATGAGGGCGCAGGGGATCGACGCGTTTCCGAGGATCCCAGGCAACAGCCTCGTCGACCTGAATGTCGAGGTGCGTGGCGAGAGCGGCTCGTGGCACCCGCTCACGTCGTCGCCGGGCGAGACGACCGTCGTGTTCTGCAACGAGGAAGGTCCTCTCGTCACCTACGCGGCCGACTGGGCGGGCTTCGACAATCCTCGCGAAGCGTGGAGCCCCGAGCGCGTCGACGTCGTGCTGATCGGTGACTCCTACACGGCGGGGGTCTGCGTGGAGAGCGAGCACGCACTCGGCGGTCAGCTACGCACCCGCTGGCCGACGATCAACCTGGGAGCGAGCGGGTCCGGCCCCCTCCAGCAGCTGGCGATCCTCCGCGAGTACGCAGCCCAGAAGACCCCACGCGTGGTCGTGTGGGTGTACTACGAGGGAAACGACCTCTGGGACTTCGGGCGCGAGCTCCAGCGCGACTGGCTGAGCGCGTATCTGGAGCCCGGACACCTGCAAGGACTCGCGGCGAACCAGGTCGAAGTGAACGCGGGGTACCGCTCCTGGATCGATGGGCAGGTGGCCGAAGCGAGCGTCGCGGCGGGCGGCGCCGTACCCCAGCCTCCCCCGAGTCCTTGGTCCCCGCGGGAGATCGCCAGCTTCTCCTCGTTGCGCTCTCTGCTGGGCTTCGAGGTCCTCGTCCCGAGCCGTGGGCCGGTGATCGGGAGGCTTCCCGAGGTGCTCGCACGCGCGAGCGATGACGTCGCCGGGTGGGGCGGGCAGCTCTACGTCGCCTACATGCCCGCCTACGCGCGCTACGACGCGTTGGTGGGCGAGGCGATCGCCGGCAGGCGCGACCTGTTCGCGGCCTTGGAGTCTGCGAGTATCCCGCTCATCGACCTCGACGCGGCGCTGCGCGCCGCCGGTGACCCCAAGAGTCTATGGGCTTCGCCGCGTGGGCACCTGAGTCCGGAAGGGTACCGCGTCGCCGCGGATGCCATCGCGACGGCGATCGCACCGCGCCTGACCGACTCGGCTAGCGCGCCCTGAGTCGCCCGGCCATGGCCTCCGCGTAGACCTCGCGGTGGCGTTCCACCCAGGAGCCCACTGCCAGCTCGGTCTCGGCTCGGCGTTGGGCCGAGGCTGCCCGCGCGGCGGCCGCCGGTGCATCGCGCAGCACAGCGTCGAGTGCCGCGGCGAGGCCCGCCACGTCCCCCGCCTGCACGAGCTGCGCCTCCGACGGGCCGACCGACTCCGGAATGCCACCGACCGCGGTGGTGACGATCGGTACGCCTGCCCCCATGGCTTCGAGCAGCACCATGGGCGTGCCCTCCGTCCACGATGTGAGTGCGATCATGTCGAACGCCTTCAGGAGCGGCCCGGCTCGCGGCACAGCACCGTGCCAGGTCACGCGGTCGGCGACCCCCAGAGACGCAGTCAACGCGCGGCACTCTTCCTCGAGGGGCCCCGAGCCGATCAGGGAGAGGCGCAGACCAGGCCCGGCCGCCGCGAACGCGCGCACCACGACATCGGGCGCCTTTTCCTGGCTCATACGCCCGACCCAGCCGACGACCTTGGCGTCCTCGGGAATCCCGAGCGCCCTCCGGGCCTCGCTTCGCTCGGCGTACTCGCCCGCGGGACTCCACGCGTTCCGTACTGCGTGCACCCGGTCCTCCCGGACCCCCGCCGCGACGAGCTCTCCACGGAGCTTGCCGGAGACGGCGATCACCGCGTCGAAGCTCCGGAACGCGCGTTTCTGGAGCCACTCGTAGAGACGGCCCTTCACGCCACCTCCCCCGGTGAACCCGTGCACGGTCGTCACGGTCGCCACGCGCATGCGGCGAGCCACAGGCGCGTCGATCACGTCGGGCCGGTAGCCGTGCGTGTGCAGGACGGTGGCACCCGTTCGGGAGAGGAGCGAGGCTACCGCGTTGCGCTCCTCGAGATACTGCCTGCCGCCGACCTGGAGGATCGTCACGGGGAGGCCGCGCGCCTCGAGCGCCGCGACGAAGGGATGGTCTCGCCCTGCGTTCGACAGCACCGCGGCAACGTGGACGGCGACCCCCGCGTCCCGCTGGCCCGCAGCGAGGGTCTCGACGACGGACTCGAGCCCGCCGAAGGGAGCCGGGGCGAGCAGATGGACGACGGAGAGGGCGATTGGCCGGTCGGACATGGTGGGATTCGGGTGTAACTTAATGTCATCCACGGAGAGGACGACGACCCACGTGCCGTCACGCGAAAGAAGCCGCCGGATCCTCCACCTCATCGACACGGGCGGGCCCGGCGGAGCTGAAACCGTATACGTGGAGCTCGTCCGCCGCCTCGCGGGTGCGGGGTGGGAGTCGATCCCGGTCATCCCTGAAGTCGACTGGCTTGACCACGCCCTGCGAGCTGAGGGGTTCGACCCGATTTGCATGCACGGTGGGCGACGTTTTGAGTTCGACTACGCCCGCCGTCTCCGGTCGTTGATTCGGCATAGGGCCGTCGATCTCGTTCAGACTCATATGCTCGGCAGTTCCGTGTACGGCACGCTCGCGTGCGCCGACAGCTCGATACCAGTGGTAAGCACCTTCCATGGTCACCCGGATGTCAGAACGACAGACCGACTCAGAGCGCTTAAAATGCGCCTCTTATCACGATCCAATAACAGGGTCGTCTGCGTTTCGGAATCGTTACGCACACATTTCGAGCGCTCAGGACCCTTCCCGTCCGGCGCCGAGGTCATCGAGAACGGCATCGATACGACGGTCTTCTCACCTGGTGGGCTCGACGGACGGGTCCGCGCCGAGCTCGGCATCGCGCCGGATGCTCCGCTCCTGGGCGCGGTCGGCAACGTGCGTGCGTCGAAGGACTACCCTTCGCTCCTGCGCGCCTTCGCGCAGGTGCACCGGGCGGTGCCCGCGAGCCGGCTCGTGATCGTCGGGCAGGGGAGCGGCGAACTCCAGGCAGAGGTCGAGCGGCTGCGCGCGGACCTCGGCCTCGAGGGCGCGGTTCACTTCGCCGGCTTCCGGGACGACGTGGCGGATTTCTTGCGCTCGCTCGATCTCTTCGTCCTGTCATCCAGCGACGAGGGCTTCTCGCTCGTGACCGTACAGGCCATGGCCACCGGGTTGCCGGTGGTGGCGACTCGCTGCGGCGGACCAGAGCAGATCGTGGGCGACTCGGGGGGCGCGGTGCTCGTGCCGCCGCGCGACCCCGATGCCCTCGCCGCCGCCCTGCTCGACGTGCTCGCGCGCCCCGACCTCGGCAAACGCCTCGGCGCCGCGGGGCGCGCGCGCGCGGCCGAGGCCTTCTCGGTCGAGCGCATGGTCTCGCGCTACGTCGAGTTGTACGAACGGTGCCTGCCGGAGGGTCGGAGCCACTAGTGGCCACGGGGTGGAAGCGCGGCGTCGAGAGCCTGCTCGTGGTGTCCGGGGTCGCGGCTGCGCTGGCTCGGCTCCAACGACCGGCGGCCGCCGTGCTCGCCTACCACAACATCGTGCCGAGCGGGGAACCGCTGGCGGGGGACGTCAGCCTGCACGTCAACCAACGCGTGTTCGGCGAGCAGCTGGACTACCTCGCCGAGCGCTGCGACGTCGTCCCCCTCGACCAACTCACGTCGTCGGCAGCGGGCCCGAACGGCCGCACACGTGTCGCCATCACCTTCGACGACGCTTATCTGGGCACGATGACCGCCGGGCTCGAGGAGCTGAAGAGGCGCGGCCTCCCGGCCACGGTCTTCGTGCCCCCGGGTGCCCTGGGTGGGGAGGGCTTCTGGTGGGACCGATTGGCCCCCCCAGGGGGCGGCCCCCTC
>JBEBGN010000184.1:0-5987 GCA_040081395.1 Longimicrobiales bacterium | reverse complement strand
GAGCAACTCGCGGAACAGATCTCTCGCATGGGCGCGGGGGAAGCTGCCCGTGCGCTCCAGGACCTGGACGACGCGCTCGCACTAAAGGTTCTGGAGCGCCTCGCCCCGGGGGTCGTCGGGGACATCATTCCACTCCTGGCGGACGATCGGCGCGGTCGGCTGTTCGCAGCAGGTCCGTCAGCGCTCACGCACCAGTGGTCGCTCAACCAGGCGTTCCCCGAAGACAGCATCGGCCGCCTCATGGAGCCGCCGACAGCGGTCTTCCACCCGAACGAAACCGTGCTCGAGGCCACGGACAAGGTGCGTGCGCTCGTGAAGAAGATCTTCATCACGTATTGCTTCATCACCGACGAGGGGGGGAAGCTCGTCGGCATCGTGACCATGCGGGACCTGCTGGTCTCGGACGGTGCAGCTCGCCTCGCCGACGTGATGCTGAAGGACCCGTTCTCGTTGTCGCCGAACATGAGCCTCACCGACGCGATGAACTCGGTGGTTTACCGTCACTTTCCCGTCTATCCAGTCTGCGATGACGCCGGCATGCTCATCGGACTCGTGCGCGGGCAGGCGATGTTCCAGGAGCAGACCTTCGAGATCAGCGCCCAGCCCGGACGCATGGTGGGCGTGGGCAAGGAAGAGAGGCTGGTGACGCCCTGGCAGAGGAGCCTCCTCTTCCGCCATCCGTGGCTCCAGCTGAACCTGCTCACCGCGTTCGTCGCCGCCGGCGTGGTGGGGCTCTTTCAGGACACCCTCGACCAAATGGTCATCCTCGCGCTTTTCTTGCCGGTGCTCGCGGGCCAGTCCGGTAACACCGGCTGTCAGGCGCTCGCGGTTACCTTGCGTGGCATGACGCTCGGCGAGCTGGAAGCAGGCACTGAGCGAACCCTGGTCGTGAAGGAAGCCCTGCTCGGCCTCTTCAATGGCGCGCTGGTCGGGCTCACCGCCGGCGTGGGCATGTTCATCGTGGCCACCATGCAGTCGAACCCGGATGCCCTCGCCCTTTCGGCCATCGTGGCTTTGGCGATGGTCGGGAGCTGCATCGTGAGCGGCGTCTCGGGCGCGCTCATTCCTCTGGGGCTCCGCCGCATCGGTGCCGACCCCGCCACGGCGTCGAGCATCTTCCTCACCACCGCCACCGACGTGGCCAGCATGGGCCTCTTCCTGGGGCTCGCCACGCTGCTCCTCCTGTAGCCCCCTTGGAAGGAGATCGACCTCCGCACCGTAGAGCCTGCAACTTTTCCGAGTCGGGTCTCGTCAGAGTCGGACAGGGAAGTGCAGTCGGCTCGCGGTGAGGAGGCAGGGGGATGAAGCGGGTGAGAATGTTCGGGGTGGTGGTGATCGGGGTCACGTTGGCTCTGGCGTTCGCCCGGCCCATGGAGGCGAGCCCGCAGGTGCCGCCCACGTCCGAGATGGCAGCGGACTTGGAAGCCGCCGCCGGTGCGCTCCATCACCGGGCCGATCGCTGGCCCGAAGCGGCCCGCCTTTATCTGGTGGCGGCGGACCTCCGCCAACGGGAGGACCCCGAAGCCCGTGAGGATCTCTTCAGAGCGGCCAGCCTCTACTACGCCATGGGACGCACGGACGAGGCGGTCGCGGCTCTCGAGGCGGCGGGAGCACGCGCGCTCTCCGACGGGAACGGTGCCGAGGCGCGCCGTATGTTCGACCGCGCCGCCTGGGTAGCACGTGACGCGGGGCTCAGCACCCACGAGCGCCGACTCGCCGAGCGGGCCAGTCTCGTGCGCGACGCCGAGGCGGTCGTCCGCTCGTAGGAGCGACCGCTCGCGCGTCGCGCGGCGTCAGGTGGTGTTGATCACTCCGCGGAGCGCGCCGAACCAGATCAGTCCCTCGCGGAACCGATCAGCGAAGCGGAGTTCTTGCCGGTCGGCGCTGTGCGCGAAGAGCCCGGTGATCGTGAGGCCGCTGCGGGACGGCGCCGGTAGGGCGTCGGAGAGCCGAAGGCTTTCGGTGAACGGAATCAGACGGTCGCCGCGACCGTGGATCAGCCGGGTCGGCACATTCACCTTGCCGAGAGCCTCTCCAGGACCGAGCAACGGCTCGGCGCGCTGGCAGATCGCCGCCAAGCGAACGGCCATGTCGCGCCGCGCCTCGATATTGATCGGCGTCACCGTCGAGGGTGCGGCGAACAGGTCGAAGATCTCCCGGCGCCCGGGGGCGATGCCAGCGCGCAGGTCGACGATCATCGCGTCGTGGTGCGGCATCCATGCCGCGATGCGCTGATCGCTCGCAGCACAGGCGAGGCGATGCAGCGCGCGCTCGACGTCCTTGGCGTCCTCGTGACCCGTCACGTGCGTGAGGTAGTTGGCACCGACCACCCACCCGCCGTACGGATCCGGCGACAGCCTGTAGTCGACCCCCTGCCAGTGGTGCTCTCCGGTGAGCTGGCAGACCAAGGTGCGCTCGAGGCAGCAATAGCCGCCGAAGAGAACGACTCCTGCGATCTCCTTGGCGAGGTCGGGCTCCGCCGCCGCGATGACGGCCTGGGGAGCACCGAAGGAGAAGCCGATCAGGCCGAGCTTGGTCGGGCTCACTTCGGGTCGAGCCCTCAGCGCCTCGACGCAACCCCTAACCGTTGGCGACGTGACACTGGGCACCAGTGTGAGATTTCGCCACTCGGGGATCTCGGGTACCAGCACCGCCGCACCGCTCGACGACAGTGCCTGCGCGAAGCGCATCAACTGCGGGTGGAAGCGGCCCATTCGGGAAACCCCCCCGAGCGCGATCCATCCCGGCAAGTCCCCGCGGTGATTCGCCGGCAGAATCAGCGTTGCCGGAAGGGAAACCCCGGCTCTCGAGATCTCGATCTCCTCGAGCACCACATCGGCGCCCCGACTCCAACTACGGGCGTACCGAACGGTCCGGGCAACTCCTCGGATCACTTCGTACCCCCTCGTCGAGACCATGGTGGAGTAAAGAACGGGCCGCCTCGACCGAGGTCGAGGCGGCCCGGATTCGCGTCATCGGACGCGAACGGCCAACTAGATCGTCACGACGTTCTCAGCTGCCGGACCCTTGGCGCCCTGAACCACGTCGAACTCCACGCGCGCGCCCTCGGCGAGCGTCTTGAAGCCCTCGGCGCGGATGGCGCTGTGGTGGACGAAGCAGTCCTTACCGCCGTCCTCCGGAGTGATGAAGCCGAAACCCTTCTGATCGTTGAACCACTTGACCTTGCCCATGGTACGCATTGAAGCGCTCCTTGGTTGTGCGAGTCGGAGCGACGACGAGCGTACTTACCGACTGCCTATTATGCGCGGAAACCCCGCGCGAGCGTGACCGACTTGGTCACAAACCGAACGGCGACGACCTCCGCAAATGAGACCGTCGCCGTCATTCGAGTCTGGGTGCCCCAGTTTCAGGGCTACGATCAGGCTCGCGCAAACCAGGGGGCCTGTCAACCGGGAGCGGCGTCGAAGCTCTCGAGCAGACCCCCGCTCACCCGTAACCGCACGCCGATAGGATTGCAGCAGACCTCGCAGTCCTCGATGTACTGCTGATCGCCCTCGCTCGGGTCGACCAGCATCGTGATCGATTCGCCACAGTAGGGACAGTCGAAGCCGTGCTCGAGCAGTCCCACTTCCTCGGCTTCCCATTCCTCAGGCGTTTCGTCCATGGTCCCGAAGCTGGGGACGGGCCGGCGCCACGCCAGGCCCCGCACTGTCAGGAGGCCGCGGAGCGTAGGGAATTTCCCCACACTCCGACGCGGCATTCTCCTCTCTCTCGCCCACCCGGTGCGCATCCCATCTTGGCCACCATCGGAGCCTACATCGGCCGTTGAACAGTCGGCCACGCTCACAAGGGAGAGACGTCATGCGTCACATCACACGGTCAATGTTCGCCACCTGCGCCGCGGTCGCGGTCTCGACGCTCGCGCTGGCCGGCCAGGTCGGCGCTCAGAGCGAGGGTGGCCAGCAGATCACCTACTCGAACCAGGTTTCGCGCATCATCCAGGACAACTGCCAGATCTGCCATCAACCAGGCCAGATCGGGCCGATGGCGCTCATGGACTATCAGCAGGTGCGCCGGTACGCCCGTCGCATCCGTGACCTGGTGGCCGCGCGCGAGATGCCGCCCTACCACTACGACACTGACGTCGGCATCCAGGAGCTCCAGGGCGACTGGCGGCTCTCGAACGAGGACATCCAGACCATCGTTTCGTGGGTCGACAGCGGCTCCCCCGAAGGTGACCCGCGCGACCTGCCAGCGCCTGTGACGTATCCGGACATGGCCGAGTGGCGCCTCGCCTCGGATCTCGGTCAGCCCGACGTCGTGATCAAGTCGTCCCCCTGGGACATCCCGGCCGAAGGCCAGGACTACTGGTGGCGGCCCGACGTGCCGACCGGCATCACCGCGGAGCGCTGCATCAAGGCGATCGAGACGAAGCCCTCGGTGGCAGCGCACGGCTCCACGCACCACGCCAACTCGCAGTTCATCGTGCAGAACGAGCAGGGCGAGTGGGAGTCCTTCGCTCGTCTGTCGGAGTTCGCCTTCGGCAAGCTGGGCGAGGTCGTTCCCGGCGACGCCTGCCGCGTGGCGCCCGCCAACTCGCGTGTGCGTTGGGACATCCACTACTACCCGGATGGCAAGGCGGTCGAGGGCGACCAGGTCGAGGTCGGCATCTGGTACCATGACGAGACCTTCAACCGTGAGGCCTCGTACCCGCAGGATCTGCGCTCCTACAGCCTCGAGGGCGGCGACTTCGACATTCCGCCCGGTGGCAAGCTGATGACGCAGGGCTTCCAGTCCTTCGACCACCCCGTCCGCATCGACAGCTGGCAGCCGCACCTGCACCTGCGCGGCGTGGCGATGTCGATCGAGGTCTTCTATCCCGAGACGGGCAAGCGCGAAGTCGTCAGCATGGCATCCAACTGGAACGCTGGCTGGAACCTCAGCCACATCTACGCCGACGGGCACCAGCCCCTCATTCCGGCGGGCGCCGTCATCATCCTCACTGGCTGGTACGACAACAGCGCGGACAACCCGCGCAACCCCGACCCCGATCAGTGGGTCGGCATGGGCCAACGCACGACCGACGAGATGTCCCACGCGTGGATCGCCATCACGCACTTGGACGAGGAAGGCTACGAGCGGCTGGTTGCGGAGCGCGAGAGCCGTCCCGTCGTGGACGCAGGAGGTGCCCGATGAACGCGCATCGCATCGCTTCCGTTGCCCTGGCCGCTGCGCTGGTCGCGGCCACGGGCGCCTCGGTGGAGGCTCAGCTCCCGCCCCACCTGAGGGACTATCCCCTGACCTCGTTCCACAAGTCGGGTGATCTGGTGGCACCCTACTTCGACGGGTTCTACGACAACGGGGACGGCACCGTCACCTTCTCCTTCGGATTCCTCAACCGGAACACGGAGGAGCTCGTCGACATCCCGCTCGGCGAGAACAACCGCATCGAGCCCGCGCAGTTCGACGGCATGCAGCCGACGCACTTCCCGGTCTACGACCGCGGTGGGCTTGTCGGCAAGCGTGAGCGCGGCGCCTTCGCCGTCACGGTGCCCGCGAACATGGCGGGCACCGAGGTGGTCTGGACTCTGACCCACGCGGGCCGCACGTACTCCGTGCCCGGCCGCACGGGGTCCATCGCGTACGACATGAGCACAGGCCCGGCGGCCTTCGGTTCGCTTCCCCCGGCCATCCGCTTCCACTCGGAGGGACCGGAGTCGACGAACCGCGAGGGCGTCACGGCAGCTCGGGTGTCGGCCAAGGTCGGCACGCCGGTTACGCTCTCAGCCATGGTGCAGGACCGCGGGGACCGCGCGCCGTACAGCGCCGAGCTGGAAGGGAAGACCGTCTTCCCGGTGAACGCCACCTGGATCCTGCATCAGGGACCCGCGGGGGCACGCGTCCAGTTCTCGGCCGAGACCAGCAAGGTCGAGAGCGAAGGCTGGGGCACCGCCATGACGCAAGCCACGTTCACGGTGCCGGGCGACTACGTCATCCGCCTCCGCGCGGACAACTTCGGCGCCCCC
>JBEBGN010000042.1:0-21092 GCA_040081395.1 Longimicrobiales bacterium | reverse complement strand
GCCCCCCCCCGAGGAGCGCCTGGCCCCGGTTTCCCAGGGCTCGGGGCAGCCCGTCCCCATAGCCGATGGCCAGCGTGGCCCAGCGCTCCTGCCGGCGGGCCCGGTAGGTGGCACCGTACCCGAGCGTCGTTCCCGGCGAGGCCTCCCGCGTGTGCACCACCCGCGCATGGACCGACGCGACCGCCTCCGGCGCCGGTTGCTCGGGGCCGACCCGCCCCCCATAGAGGAAGATCCCCGGTCGTACCGCATCCCGGGCGAGCTCCGGCAGGCGGAGGGCGCCCGCGCTATTGAGCAGGTGCACCAGGAACCCAGCGGGTGGGTTCGCGATCCGGTCGAGAACGGCCTGAAGGCGGGTCGCCTGTTCCCTGACGGACCCCTCGTCGTCCTCCGCCGAGTGCAGGTGCGAATAGCAGCCCACCCAGCGAACACCATCCTGCGCCAGCTCCTCGACGCGCGGCAGCCATTCGGAGGCACGCTGCCAGTCGAAGCCGGAGCGCCCCATTCCCGTGTCGACGTCGACGTGGATCTCGGGCAACAGGTGCGTCTGGCGCCCGACGGCCGCCAGGCGCTCGACCGACTCCAGATTCGAGACGGTGACCTGGAGTGCAGCGGCCACCGCGAGCTCGAGCGAGTCGTGCGGGAGAGGACAGAAGACGACGACCCGACCGGTGGTGCCCAGCTCACGCAGCCGGAGCCCCTCGTCGAGCGTCGCAACACCCCAACCCAATGGCCCCTCCTCCCCGAGCGCGCGAACCGTCTCGCGCATGCCGAGTCCGTACGCATCGGCTTTGACCATCGGGATGATGCCGGTCGCCGGTCCAACCGCGCCTCGGATGCGCGCGTAGTTGCGCCGTAGGGCATCGGCGCTCACGCGCATCCAGGCGCGGGCCTCGGGGCTCGTTGACATGGGCGGCCAAAGATGCCAAGAACCAGGCCCGGATACGACCCCTGATCCGACGACCTCATGAGCGACTCCCAAGACTCCGGCGCGCTTCCGCCCCTTCGTTTCGAGGGTCCCGGCGCCCTCGACCGCGCGCTCGACCTGGTGCGGTTCCTCCGGAGCGGCTGCGACTGGGACCGAGCGCAGACCGCCGAGTCCCTCGTCCCCTACCTCCTGGAGGAGACGCACGAGGTGGTCGACGCGATCCACGCAGGCGACGCGCACGAGCTCGAAGGGGAGCTGGGGGATCTGCTGCTCAACCTGGCCTTCCAGATCGTGGTGGCCGAAGAGTCCGAGAGCCTGGACGCGGCGTCCGTGTATCGACGCCTCGAACAGAAGATGATCGCGCGCCACCCGCACCTCTTCGGCGACGGCGTGCGCCGCGACTGGGAGTCGCTCAAGCGGAAGGAGCGCTCCGGCGAAGAGGGGGTGCTCGCCGGTGTCGCCGGTGGACTCGATCCGCTGACGAAGGCGTACCGCATTCAGGAGCGCGTCGCCAAGGTCGGGTTCGACTGGGAAGACCACCGCGGCGCGCTCGACAAGGTCGTGGAGGAGATCGGCGAAGTTCGCGAAGCGCTGGCCTCCGAGAGCCCCTCGCGCGTGGACGAGGAGCTGGGGGATCTGCTCTTCTCAGTCGTCAACCTGTCGCGGCTCGCGGGAACGCACCCGACCACCGCGCTCGCGCGCGCCAACCAGAAGTTCCAGGATCGCTTCGAGAAGCTCGAGCGCCTCGCACGCGAGCGCGGCATCCAGATGGAGACCGCGGGGCTCACCGCCCTGGACGCGCTCTGGGACGAGGTGAAGAGAGGCTAGTACCCCGCGGCCTTGTCGACCACGTTCTCCCACTCGGACGGCGGCGCGCCGGCAAGGTGACGGCGCAGGTTGCGCAGGATGAGGTCGGTCTCGCGCCGCCAGAATCCGGAGGTCACCCCCGACACGTGGGGCGTGACGAGCACATTGTCGAGCTTCCAGAACGGCGCGTCCGCCGGGAGCGGCTCCTGTCCGAAGACGTCGAGCGCTGCGCCGCGCAGGCGGCGCTCGGCCAGCGCGGTCGCGAGCGCCCCTTCGTCCACGATGCGCCCACGCGCGACGTTCACCAGGAGCGCGTCGCGCTTCATACACGCGAGTTGCGCCGCACCGATCAGGCCGCGGGTGTCCGGGGTCTCGGGTGCAGCCACCACCACCACATCGCTCCGCCGGAGCAGCTCCCCGAGCCCGGCGTCGCCATGGACGACCTCGACGAACGTTGAGAGTGACCCACCTCCCTGCACGGGCTCGAGGGACTCGCCAGCGTCGCCCATGCTGCCCGGCCTCCGCCTGAGCGCGACGACCAGGGCGCCGAGACTCGCCACCCGACGCGCGACCTCACGGCCGATCCCGCCATACCCGACAATGCCGACCGTGGACCCGGAGAGCTCGCGCATCGCGGTATCCGCGGCATAGAACGGATCCTGCCACCATTCGCCCCGCCGCTTCCCCTCGACCGCGAAGTCGAGCCCCCGGCCGAAGAAGAGGATCATCGCGAGCACCGTCTCGGCGATGGGCGGGGCGTGCACCTTGGCCGAGTTGGTGAAGAGCACGGACCTCGCGAGCATCTGGGGAGTGAGCGATTTCGCCACGCCCGCGGCACCTGAATGCACCCACCTCAGCTCCGGACCGGCGTCGAGCAGCGCACCGGGAATCCCGTAGCCGAAGTAGATCTCGGCGTTGCGCACCGCCTCGACGACCTGCGGGTGGACGCGCGAGGCGCCGTCCCCTGCTCCGCTCGTCTCCTCCTCGATCACCTTCAGCGTCCACCCGGCGGGAAGGGCTCCGGCGATCTCGCGTGGGACCCACGCCGGCATCGCCCAGGAGGGGCGGCGATCGGCCATGTCGAGGACGGCGCAGCGCATGAGCGGCTGGATCGCGGCGTGTGCGGCTAGGGGTAGAGCCGGTTCATCAGCCGCGGGAACGGAATCAACTCGCGGATGTGGGACTTGCCGGTGATCCATGCCACCGTGCGCTCGACCCCCAGTCCAAAGCCGGCATGCGGGAAGGTGCCGTAGCGCCGCAGATCGAGGTACCAGGCATACGGTTCGAGCGGGAGCCCCTCCGCTTCGATGCGCGCCTTCAAACGGTCCAGGTCGTCCTCCCGCTGGCTCCCGCCGATCAGCTCGCCGTATCCCTCCGGCGCGAGCAGGTCGTCGCAGAGCACGGTGCGGGGGTCCGCGGGGTTCTCCTTCATATAGAACGCCTTCGCGGCCTTCGGATAGTCGTGCACGAAGAGCGGCAGGTCGCGGGTCTCCATGAGCTTCAGCTCGTCGGGCGCGCCCAGATCGTCCCCCCACTTCACGTCGCTTCCCTTCCCCTGGAGCTCGGTCACCGCGTCGGTATAGCTGATGCGGGGGAAAGGAGCCTTCACGTGCTCCAGCTTGCTGGTGTCGCGCTCGAGCACCTTCAGCTCTTCACGGCACCGCTCCAGCGCGCGCTCCACGATGTAGGAGACGAACTCCTCCTGGAGGCGCATGTTGGCGGCCGAGTCGTTGAAGGCGACCTCGGGCTCCACCATCCAGAATTCGGTGAGATGGCGGCGCGTCTTCGACTTCTCGGCGCGGAAGGTCGGCCCGAAGCAATAGACCCGCCGGAAGGCGGGACAGGCCGCCTCGATGTAGAGCTGACCGGTCTGAGCGAGGAAGGCGCGCTCGCCGAAATAATCCGTCTCGAAGAGCGTGCCCGCGTGCTCGCCGATCGAGCCCGTGAGGATCGGCGAGTCGATGCGTACGAAGTCGCGCGCGTAGAAGAAGTCGTGGATGGCCTGCTCGACCTCGGCGCGCACCCGGAGCCCGGCACGCTGCTGCGACGAGCGGAGCCAGAGGTGGCGGTGGTCGAGCAGGAAGTCGACCCCGTGCTCTTTGGGCTGGATCGGATAGGGCTCGGCCAGTGCGAGCAGTTCGAGCGAGGAGAGCCCCAACTCGTACCCGCCGGGGGCGCGCGGCTCGGCCTTCACCTCCCCCGTGACGGCCACGAGAGACTCGGGCGTCAACGTACCGTGCGTGGCCCACGAGGCCTCGTCGACCGCGCTCTTCACCAGCACGCCCTGCACGATGCCGGTACCGTCCCGCACGCTGACGAAGGCGACCTTGCCGTGTCCGCGGGTCGACTCGACCCAGCCGCGCACCGTGACCGTAGTGCCGACGTGCTCCGAGAGATCCCTGATCTCGACCATGCCTCGCCTCTGTTGGCTCCCTGCTGGGCTCATTGGCTCACGACGTCGCCGACCGGCGGATACTATAGCACGCCCTCTACCCGACGCCGTACATCTCCATGCGCTCGCGGTAGCGCCCCTTGAGCTGGGCCAGTACCTGCGCGTGCTCAGCGTTCACCAGCTCGGGGTCGGCGGCGATGAGGGCGCGAGCCTCCCGCTGAGCTGCCACGAGCAGGTCCTCGTCGGTCATCAGGTCGGCGAAGCGCAGCACGGGGTCCTTGCCGTGCTGCTGGCTTCCGAACAGGTCCCCCTGCCCCCGCAGGCGGAGGTCCGCTTTGGCGACCTCGAAGCCGTCCGTGGTGCTCTGGAAGGTCGTCAGCCGCTCATACGCAGCGTCCCCGGCATCCGCGACCAGCACGCAATATCCCTTGCTCTCCCCGCGGCCCACGCGGCCGCGCAGTTGGTGCAGCTGGGCGAGGCCGAAGCGCTCCGCGTGCTCGATGATCATCACGCTCGCGTTGGCGACATCGATGCCGACTTCGATCACGGTGGTGGTGACGAGCACGTCGATGTCCCCCGCCAGGAATGCTCGCATCGCCTGATCCTTGACGGTCGGCGAGAGCTGTCCGTGCAACAGGCCCACGCGACGATCCGGGAAGACGTCGTCGCGCAGCCGCTCGAACTCGTCCGCCGCTGCGAGCAGGTCGACCTTCTCCGACTCCCCGACCAGCGGATAGACCACGTAGGCCTGCCGCCCGGCCGCCACCTCCCGCCGGACCAGGTCGTACATGCGCGGTCGCTCGTCCCGCCCGCACAGCTGCGTTTCCACGGGGGTGCGCCCCGGCGGCAGCTCGTCAAGCACGCTCAGGTCCAGGTCGCCATAGAGCGCCAGCGCGAGCGAACGGGGGATCGGCGTCGCGGACATGACCAGCACGTCGGGACGCACGTCTTTACGCTCGAGCAGCGCCATGCGTTGGCGCACCCCGAAGCGGTGCTGCTCGTCGATGACGACGAGGCCGAGCGACCGGAACGCGACACCCTCCTGGATGAGCGCGTGCGTGCCGACCACGAGCTTCGTCTGCCCCGACGCGAGCTGCGCGAGCGCGGCGCCACGAGCGAGCGCCGTCATGCCCCCGGTCACGAGTGCGATCTCGACGCCGAACGGCGCCACCAACTCCCGTATCCTGCGTGCATGCTGCTCGGCGAGGATCTCGGTCGGCGCCATCAGCGCCGCCTGATGCCCCCCCTCGGCGGCGAGCAGCATGGCGAAGAGCGCCACCAGCGTCTTACCGGAACCGACATCCCCCTGGAGCAAGCGGTTCATGCGCGCCGGGGCCACCATGTCCGCATAGATCTCGCGGAGCGCGCGGGCCTGCGCGCCCGTGAGCGCGAACGGAAGGCCCTCGTGAAGGGGCCGAATCAACTCGTTGGTGCGCACGTGCGCGATGCCGGGCTCGAGCTCGGTGGCGCGCCGCCTTGCCTGCGCCTGCACCAGCTGGAGAAAGTAGAGCTCGTCGTAGGCGAGGCGACGCCGCCCTTCCTCCGCCTGCTGGATGCGCTCCGGGCGGTGGATCCAGGTCAGCGCCTTCGACAGCGAAGGGAGCCCGAGGCGTCCCATGCCGTCGCGACCGAGGTACTCGTCCTCGTCGGCCCAGCCGAGCAACGCGTCCAAGTTGCGATCGAAGACGGTGCGCAGAACCCACTGCGGCAGATCCTCGCTCGCGGGATAGGTCACGTAGATGCGTCCGCGGGCGCCCGCCGCGCCGGGCTCGGCCTCCGACTCCGACGCGCGCGCGACCACCGTCGCTTCCCTGGGTTGGATCTGTCGCCCGTGGAAGAACTTCACGGCTCCGGTGACGAGCAGGGTGTCCCCCTCGCGGATCTTCCGGTCGAGCCACGGCTGGCCGGGCCAGGCCGCGGTGATCATGCCCGAGTCGTCTTCGAGGACCGCCTGGAAGATCCGCAGTCCCCGCCGCGTCGGGATGATGCCCTTGGAGCGCACCCGGCCCACGCAGGTCGCGTCCATTCCGACCTCGAGACGTCCGATCGGCGTCACGGTGGATGCGTCATCGTAGCGGCGCGGCACGTGGTAGAGCAGGTCGCGCGCCGTGATGATACCGAGCCGCCCGAACGCGTCGGCGCGCTTGGGCCCCACGCCCTTGAGGAACTGAACCGGCCGGTCGAGGTGCGAGTAGCTCACGCCGGAGTGGCGAAGAGCGCGTCGACGAAGTCCTCGGCGTCGAAGGGCGCGAGGTCTTCGATCCCTTCCCCGGTCCCGACCAACTTCACCGGAACGCCGTACTCCTCGCGGAGCGCGACCACGATGCCCCCTTTCGACGACGAGTCGAGCTTCGCGAGGATGATCCCGGTGACGCCGACCGCGCTCTTGAACGCTTCGAGCTGCCGGACCGCGTTCTGCCCCACCGTGGCGTCGAGCACCAGGAGCGTCTCATGGGGCGCGCCGGGCACACGGCGGCGCACCACGCGGTCGACTTTGATCAGCTCCTCCATAAGCCCACGGTTGGTGTGCAGCCTGCCCGCAGTGTCGATGAGCAGCACTTCGATGCCGCGCGAGGTCGCGGCCTCCAGCGCGTCGAAGGCCACCGCCGCGGGGTCGCCCCCCTGTTGGCCCTTCAGGAAGTCCACGCCGATGCGCTTGGCCCACATCTCCAGCTGGGCGACGGCCCCCGCGCGGTAGGTGTCGGCCGCCGCGACCATCACACGCCTGCCGTCCTTGGCAAACATGTTCGCGAGCTTGGCGACGGAGGTGGTCTTCCCGACCCCGTTCACGCCGATGATGAGGTAGACCGTAGGCCCGGAGTCCGCCACGCCCAGATCGCCCGAGCCGGGCGCGCCGACGATCTGCGTGATCTCGGACTTGAGTGCCTCCACGAGGGCCTCGCCCCCCTTGGTCTTGCCGCGGCGCAGCGCCTCCTCCGCACGATCCGTGAGGCGGAGGGTCGCCTTCACGCCGAAGTCCGCGCGGAGGAGCGTCTCCTCCAGATCCTCGATCGACGCGTGGTCCACGCCGCGCGCGAGCACGCGCACGTCCGTGAGCCCGAGGTCGACGATCCGCCGCCAGAGGCCCTTCTTCTTCTCGAGGGGGGTCTTGAAGAGGCGCATGCGTGTCGACCTGCTACCTCAAGCCGCTCCGGCGCCGACCGATCCACTCGGCACACAGCAGTCCGATGATCAGCAGATACGGCCAGGGCCGCGTTCGCAGCGGCGACCCCGAACGCTCGTCCGCGGCAGCGGCGGATACTCCTGCGGGCTCCGCGGCCTCGGGCACCAAGGACAGGGGCGCCATATCGGCGGTGGCCTCGGCCACGTCGAAGCGCCCGGTCCCGAGCACGTCCCCCGCCGCACCCTCGACCCGATAGGCGTACGACCCCGGAGGCAGCACCCCCGTCGACTGCGTGCCCCCGCCCGTCAGGGGGGCGTCCACCATCGCGGCACCTGTGGGCCCGGCGGAATCGGCGGCCGTCACCACCACGCGCCGCGGAACGCTATCCACCGGCGAGCTCCACATGACAGCCTCGCCGCGCGGCACCACCCACCGAGTGGGGCGAGGCTCGAGCGGCGACGCACCTTCGCCCGCGAGCAGCCAACCCGCAACCCCCGACCAAAGCCGCCGGTAGACCTCGCGGCCGTTCTCGCGGGCAGCCCACCGCCAGAACCCCGCGGCGAGCACGACAGCCACCCGCCCGGCGGGACGCTGGTCCAGCTGGAGCGCCGCCTCCGGCGTGCCCGCACCGCGCAGCTGTAGCAGCAGCGCGCCCCGCACCCTGGCGGGGTCTGTGGGCAGCAGCACATCGGACAGGGGGGGGAGCCCCTGCACCGTCACGCCCGCGAGCGATCCGGCGATGGGGGACACGGGGATCTCTCCCGAAGCGTACCACTCACCCGCGCGCGGCTGTCCGCTCGGAATCCCCGCGAGCTCGGCACCGTCGGCGTCGGCCACGAAGAGGACCGTGCGACCGGTCCGCCCGGCGAGCGATCGCGCCCACGCGTCGGCCTCCCCGGAGAGTCCGTGCAGCACGAACAGCGTCGCATCCGCAGCGGCGCGCCGCACCGTCGCCGAATCGACCGGCACGCTACGGTCGGGCGCGCGGCCCATGGGGACGAAGCGGTCCGGGCCCGCGCGCAGGTAGCCGAGGGCCGGCAGTCCCGTAACGTCCTGGAGCAGGGGTAGCAGATAGCGCGGCTCCCAATCGGGACGGAGGGACACCAGCACCACGGCTCCCTCTTCATGGCCGATGCTTGCATAGGCCACGGCCTCGTCATCGGAGGGGAACGCGTCGCCGTCGACGGAGACGGTCGCGCTGTAGCGAACCCGGCCGGTCGCGCCCGCGGGAGGAAGCTCGACGGGTACACGCGCGCGCAGCCCCGGCGCTGGTGCCTCGGCGCGCAGCTCGGCAACCACTGATCCCTCTTCGAACACGCGCACGGTGACGGAGTCGGTCGCCGAAGCGACATGGATCTCGACCTCCGCATGCACGGGCTCGGACGGGCGCGTCACATCCGGCACGTCGAGCCGGGAGATCCCCGCATTGGGCAGCTCGGCGCCGAAACGCTCGAGCTCGACCTCGAGGGGGAGCCCGGCCAGCGCCGAGCGTACCGCCACGGCATCATCCAAGCGGAAGTCGGAGAGCACCCGCACCCGTCGCACGCCGGCCTCGGCCGCGCGATCGAGGGCCGGTGCCAGGAGCGTGCGCAGTGCACCGGGCTCCGCGTCATCCTGCAGCTCCACCGTTTCGGAAGCGTCACCGAAGGTGACGACCTGCCACCCTTGCCGCTCGAGGTCTCGCGCCCGGTCGACCGCATCCACCCAGGCCGAACTGCCCCCCGCGGCCCCCGCGCTCATGCTCAGCGAGGCGTCCAGCAGGACCCAGTCGTCCGATCCCCCTCCGGCCCCTCCGAACGGGAGGCGGACGTCGAAAAGGAGAAGGAGCACCAATACCATCGCGGCCGCGCGCGCGGCCGCGAGCCATCGAGCCGCCGGCACGGCGATCTCGAGGCGGAGATAGAGCCAGAACGAGTAGGCGACGAGCCCGGCCGCGAGGGCCAGGAGTAGGGTCCAGCGAATCACGCGGGGAAGCTACGCACCCACGCGCTACTGCTGCAGCCCCCCGGTGGACGCGGCTGGCGCCGATCCGCCGGCGGTCGGCGCCTCGGCCAGCAGCGTACGGACCGGACCTGCGCTCGGAACACCCTCGAGCAGGGCCACGCGCACGCTCGACTCCTCGAGCCAGCGCATCCGATCCTGCGACGGAACCGGGTCCCCCGCGGGCAGGTCCACCGAGAGCGGATCCACGTGACGCCCGCTGATGAGCATTTCGTAGTGGAGGTGCGGGCCGGTCGCGAGTCCCGTCTGGCCGACGTAACCGATCACGTCACCCTGATGCACGCGACTCCCCACGACGATCCCGTTGCGGAAGGCGCGCATGTGGGCGTACCGGGTCTGGTAGCCGTTCGGGTGGCGAATGAGGATCGTGTTGCCGTAGCTGGCGTCCATGCGCCGCTCGGTGACCACTCCATCCGATGTCGCCATGATCTCGGTGCCCGCATCGGCCGCGTAGTCCACGCCACGGTGCGAGCGCCAAGTGTTGAGGATCGGGTGGTAGCGCGAGTTGGTGAAGCGCGACGAGATGCGCCGGAACTCGAGTGGCTTGAGCAGGAAGGCCCGCCGGACCGACTCACCCTCGAGGTCGAAGTACGACCCCCTGCCATCGCCGTTCGGGTCGAACCAGATCGCGTGATATGGCGTACCGCTGTTCACCAACTCGGCGGCGAGCAGGGTCCCCGAACGCATCGAACCGTCGGGCCGCACCTCGCGCTCGAACGCAAACCGATAGGTGTCACCCACGCGGATCTGCCGCGAGAAATCAATCTGCCACTGGAAGACCTGATCCAACCTGTTGATCAACTCGGCCCGATCTCCACCGGGAATGCTGGCGAGCGCCGGATTCCGCAGGACCGCATACCAGAGCAGCGACTCGATCTCCCCGCTCGCGAACAAGGTGTCGACGAACACCGGCGTCTGGATGAGGTCCGACACCCAGCCGATCGGCTCACGCGACAATCGCACCGTCGAGTCCGGGTTGAGCGCTACGTCGACGCCGCGCACGTCGTCATGGTCCCTCAAGAAGCGCAGCGAAATCTCCGTACCTTCCCGCAGTCTACGTGGTGACGCGTGCTCCTGGAACGTCATCAGGAGTGCCGCTTGCTCGTTTGCGTTCACGAGGCCATCGAGCACCTCGCCGAACGTGTCGCCACGACCCAGGGAGACGATGCGCACCGTCTCCGCGGGAGGCACGTACAGGGCCTCGATCCTTCCCGCCTCGGGCGGTTCGAAGCCGCACGCCGAACAGGCGACGGCCGCGATCGCGACCGCCGCCCGTTTCAGCGGCTGTTGTACTCGTGTCGACATCACCCTCGTATGCCTCCGCCGGCCTCACTCCATCTGACGCCGGATGAACGTCGGAATGTCCAACCCTGCGAGCGGCTCCCGGGTGAGGGGCCGCTCCGGGTAGCGCGGCGTCATCGGGACGACCTGAGCCACAGGGGCCGCCCGGCCTCCCCCGACGGCCACCCGTGCCTCCATCTGCCGCACCTCTGCAATATCGGCCACGACGGGCTCCTGCGCAGGGGGGACGATGGTAGAAGTGGTGGCTTGGGGCTGAGTCCGGGTGCGGCGGAAGTCCGCCGCCGGAATGATCTTTTCGTCCGTGGCCGAGTCGAAGCCGGTGGCAATCACCGTGACCCGGATCTTCCCCTGGAGGCTCGGGTCGTGGACCGCGCCGAAGATGATCTCGGCGTCGTCCCCGGCCTCGGCCTGGATGATCGACGACACGGTCGTGACCTCGTCGATGGCCAGATCCAGCCCGCCAGTGATGTTGATCAGCACGCCCCGCGCGCCCTTGATCGACACGTTGTCGAGCAGCGGCGACGAGATGGCGCCCCTGGCGGCCACTTCCGCGCGGTCGTCCCCCTCGCCGAAGCCCGAGCCCATGAGGGCCGGACCACGCGATGCCATCACGGTGCGCACGTCGGCGAAGTCGACGTTCACGTCACCCGTGACACTGATCAGGTCGGAGATGCCCTGCGTCGCATGCAGCAGGACCTCGTCCGCCTTCTTGAGCGCGTCGCGGAAGGACGTGCCCTTCGGCACCACGGCGAGCAGGCGGTCATTCGGCACCACAATCATGGTGTCGACGCAGCGACGGAGCTCGGCCATGCCCTGCTGGGCCGCGCGCTCGCGCTTCTTGCCCTCGAACGAGAAAGGACGCGTCACCACACCGATGGTGAGCGCGCCGAGGTCGCGCGCGATCTCGGCCACGAGCGGGGCCGCCCCCGTTCCGGTTCCGCCCCCCATGCCGGCGGTCACGAACACGAGGTCGGCGCCCTCGAGCGCACGGCGCACCTCGTCCTCGCTCTCTGCCAAGGCCTGGCGACCCACTTCGGGACGCGCACCGGCACCGAGCCCACGCGTGAGCTTCTTACCGATCTGGATGGTGACGGGCGCCTTCGACGTCTTCAAGACCTGGCCGTCGGTGTTCATGGAAATGAACTCGACCCCCTCCAGAGCCTCGTCGATCATGCGGTTGACGGCGTTGCCGCCGGCGCCGCCGACTCCCACGACTTTCATGCGCGCGTTCCGAATGGGTGCCTCTTCGAATTCGAACATCATCATGGTTTCTCCCGGATAGGAAGTATCAAAAGAATTCCTTCAGCCACGTTCCCAGCTTCGTGAACACGCCGGACGTGACGGTCGACGCACCCCGCCCTGTCTCGGTGAACTTGTCTGCGCCCCAGAGGGCGAGGCCCGCGGCGACCGCGAAGCGCGGCCTGCGCACGGAATCCGCCAATCCGCCCAGGCCCTCGGACGGCACGCCGAGCCTCACCGGCGAAGCGAAGACCTGCTGCGCGAGGTCCACGATGCCCGGAAGCGCGGCGGTGCCGCCGGTAAGGACGATGCCCGCACCTAGGTGGTCGAGGCCCTGACCCTGAAGCTCCCCCTGCACGATGCCGAAGAGCTCGTCGAGACGCTGCTCGATCACGTGCGCGATGAGCTCCCGGGAGACGCGACGCGTCTGCCCGGGCACCGGACCCGGGAGCGCCACCGTCTCTCTCGGGTCGACCAACTGCGCCAGCGCGACGCCGTAGTGCTCCTTGGTCTTGTGGGCCTCGGCGAAGGGCACGGACAGCCCGCGCACGAGGTCGGCGGTGATCGTCGCGCCCCCGAAGGGAAGGATCGAGACGTGCTGGACCTTGCCCTCGTAGTAAGCTGCGACGTCCGTGGTCGCCGCGCCGATCTCGATCATGGCGACCCCGACTTCCTTCTCGTCCTCGGTGAGCACCGCACGGGCACCTGCGAGCGGCTCGAGCACGAGCTCTTGCACGCGGTACCCCGCGCGATTGACCGCCTTGCAGATGTTGGCTGACGCCGTGATCTGACAGGTCACCAGGAAGACCTCGGCCTCGAGGCGCACCGCGGCCATACCGACCGGGTCCTTGATGCCCTTCTGGTGGTCGACGCGGTACTCCTGCGGGATCGCGTGCACCATCTCGCGGTCCGGCGGAAGCGCGACGGCGCGCGCCACGATGTGCACCCGATCGATGTCGTCCTGGGCGATCTCGTCCTCGGTGATCGCCACCACGCCCATCGAACTCGATGCGCGGATATGGTCGCCGCCGATGCCCGCATACACGCGGTCGACGGTGACGCCCGCCATCAACTCCGCCTCCTTCATGGAGGCGCGAACCGACTCGGTGATCCCGTCGATGTTGGTCACGAGGTCGCCGCGCAGCCCGCCGGTACGCGACTGTCCCACCCCCAGGATCGTGAGACCGGGGCGTCGCGGATCGTTCGCGACTTCGCCGATCACCACGCAGGTGTTCGACGTTCCGATGTCCAATCCGGCGATCAGGTTCGCGCGCATCGTCAGTTCTGTGTCCTCCGGACCACTACCTGGTCCGCGAATCTCAGGTCAATCACATCAGGCATCCCGTCCCGTGTTCTTGTGGCAGCATCCTCGAGCGCGCCGAGTCCTTCCCTGAGCCGAGCCGGCGACGCGTGGATCGGAAGCAGGAACTCCACCTCCGGATCCGTCCAGCGCACCGCGACCGCGCCCGGACCGCTCCAGGCAACGCTGGACACGAGCTGGAGGAACGCCGTGTCACTGGCCATCAGGTGCTCCACTTCCGCGGCGAGACGGCGCACATCCTGCGGAAAGTGTCTCGATCCCCGCGGCGGTCGCCGCGCGGTGTGGATCACCGGCAGGTCGAGACGGAACTCGGCGGGGTCGAGCGGCAGCCGACGGCCCTCGGCATCCATGGCCTCGAGTGTCGGGGTCGGCGCTAGCGCGATTGGCGTCCGTTCGGTGACCACGACGAGCAAGCGGTCCGGCAGACGGCGGCTCACGCGCACGTCCTTCACCAGCGGATGTGCGGCGACGCGCTCGTGCCACGGGGCCTTGTCGCTCCAAATCGAGGTCTCGGGCGCGAGCGCGAGCAGTCCCTCGACCTCGTTTTCCTCGAGGTAGCGGAGCCCGCGTACCTCGACATCCTCGACGCGAAACATCTCCATGGCGACGACGGCGGCGGGGATCCCGCCTCCCCAAGCGATGGCTGCACCGAGGCACGCTGTGGCGAGCAGAATGCGGATGTCTCTACGCATGGACGACCTCCCCGAGGCGTGCGATCACCTCGCGACCCACGACCTCGATCGAGCCGGCGCCCAGGGTCATGAGGACGTCCCCCGCCTGGAGGTCGTCGACCAGCGCTTCCGACAGCGTCTCGACCGCAGGGTGGTAGCGAACGTCTTCCGCGCTCGCCTCACGCGCAGTGCGCACGAGCGTCTCGCCCGTGATGCCGGCGATCGGCGGCTCGCGCGCGGGGAACACGTCCGTGATCCAGAGTACGTCCGCTGCGGCGAGCGCGCGCCCGAACTCGGCTGCGAAGTCACGCGTCCGCGTGTAGAGGTGCGGCTGGAACGCGACCACGAGCCGCGCGCCGGGAAAACTCGCGCGCGCCGCGGCGAGCGTCGCCGAGATCTCAGTGGGGTGATGAGCGTAGTCGTCGACGACGATCACACCGCCGACCTCACCCAGTCGCTCGAAGCGTCGCGCGACCCCAGCGAAGTCGGCCAGCGCCTCGCGGATCGGGATCCACTCGACGCCGAGGGTACGCGCGGCTGCGGCTGCACCGAGTGCGTTGAGCAGGTTGTGACGCCCGCCCTTCCGCAGCGTGAGGGTGCCGACCCGGGCGCCGTCCTCGATGACCGTGGCCCGCGTGACCGCAGCGCCGATGGAGACATCCACGGCGCGCAGCATCGCGCCGGCCGCCGTTCCATACGTGTAGGCCTTGCCCGCCACGCGAGGGAGTAGAGACGAAGCCCCGTGATCGTCCGCGCAAGCGATCACGCGGCCGCCCGGGCGGACCTTGTCGAGGAAGGTCGCGAAGCCCGCGCGTACTCCCGCATAGTCGCCGTAGATGTCGAGATGATCCGCCTCGACGTTGGTGACGACGGCAATGTCCGGCGTGAGCTGGTGGAAGGAGCGATCGTACTCGTCGGCCTCCACCACATAGAGCTCGGGCGAGCCGAAGCGCAGGTTGCCGCC
The DNA here is from genome assembly GCA_040081395.1 of Longimicrobiales bacterium. Taxonomy (GTDB): domain Bacteria; phylum Gemmatimonadota; class Gemmatimonadetes; order Longimicrobiales; family Gaopeijiaceae; genus UBA2982. Next base: position 6,346 of record JBEBGN010000042.1, on the reverse strand, counting down.
CCAGGCCGCCACGCGACCGCCCACGAGCCCAGTGGGGTCCCAACCCGCGCGCGCGAGCACCTCGGTGGTCATGGCGGTGGTGGTCGTCTTGCCATGCGTGCCGGCAATGGCGACCACCTTGCCGGAGGCGACCCAAGCGCCGAGCGCTTCTGCGCGCTTCAGCACGGGGATGCCAGCTGCCCCCGCGGCCAACAGCTCGGGGTGGTCCTTGGGAACGGCCGACGTGATCACGAGCGCGCAGGCTTTCGCGACATGACCCGGCGCGTGGCCGATGTGCACCGAGGCACCGAGGCGACGCAGGTCGTCCAAGGCAGCACCGTCCTTCTGGTCGCATCCACTCACCCGACCGCCGGTTCGTAGCACGAGCTCGGCGAGCGCGCACATCCCCGCCCCACCCACACCCATGAAGTGGACGGGCCGTTCCTTGGAAAGGGCGCGCAGGTCCACCGGCTTGCCGGTCATCGCGAGGCCCCCTTCGTGGATAGGAAGGTCTCCAGATCCGCTGCGATGTCGTCGGCAGCCGCGGGTCGGGCGAGCGCGAGCGCGGACCGGTGCATCTGCGCCAAACGCTCGGGCGAAGCCAAGAGTCCGGTTACGGCCGCCCAGAGCGACTCGGCCGTGAGGTCCGACTGCGGCGCCACCAGCGCCGCGCCGGCCCGCTCGAGCGAGCGCGCGTTGGCGGTCTGGTGGTCGGCAGCCGCGGTCGGCAGCGGCACCAGGATGGCCGGGAGCCCGCGAATGAGCAGCTCGGCGGTCGACATGGCACCCGCTCGCGAGACCGCCAGATCGGCGGCAGCCAACACGCTGGGCATGTCGTTCAAGTACGGCACCGTATGCACCCAGGCCGGGGAACCGCACTCGGTGACCACGCGCCCGACCGCGTCCGCGTGGGCGTGACCACTCACCCACAGGAGGTGGAGGTCGGGGGAGCGTGCGAGCCGTCCCGATACGACCCCCCGCACCACCTCCGCGACCAGGTTGTTGAGCGCGAGGGAGCCCTGGCTGCCGCCGGCAACGACCACGAGGCGGGCATCAGCCGGAACGCCGAACGAGGCTCGCGTCTCGACAGCCGGGCGCGCCGAACCCGCACGCACGGGGTTGCCCGTGAGGCGCACGCGCCCGGTGAGGGCGGGCAGCTTCGCCTCGACCTCGGGATAGGCGACGTACGCACGCCGCGCCCAGCGCGAGAGCAGGCGCGTCACCCAGCCGGGAACGGAGTTCTGCTCCTGTAGCACGAGCGGCACCCTACCCAGAGCGGCCACGATGCCGGCCGGCGCCGCGGCGTACCCGCCCGTCACCACGACCAGCTCCGGCCGGTGGTCACGAAGAAGCTTTCGAGCACGCGCCACCGAGCGGACGAGCCCCACGACGGCGCGCCACGCGCGCGCCGGATGCGACCGGTCGAAGCCCTGCACCGGGAGCAGTTCGTGCCACTCGCCCCGCTCGGGGAGCACGCGCGCCTCGATGCCTCGCTGCGCACCGAGGAAGAGCACGCGGACATCAGGGCGACGGGCCCGGAGCGCATCTGCGATGGCGAGCGCGGGATAGAGGTGGCCACCCGTGCCTCCCCCCGCGACCACGACGACAGGGCCGTCATGCACGGGCCGCCTTTCCGCCCGGTGCGGCGCGGGCCACGGAGATGAGCATGCCGAGCGCGACGAGCGTGACGATCAGATTCGAGCGTCCGTACGAGACGAGTGGCAGCGGCAGGCCGGTCGGCGGCGCGAGCGCGAGGCCAACCGCCATGTGCAGGAACGCCTGCAGCGCGATGAGGCTGGCGCAGCCGATCGCCATGAGTTCGCCGAACTGGTCGGGCGCGCGCCGCGCGATGCGGAACCCCACGAGCACGATGGCCGTGTAGAGCGCCACCAGCGCGAGCACGCCGAGAAAGCCCCATTCCTCGCCGATCATCGCGAACACGAAGTCGTTGTGGGCCTCGGGGAGGAATCCGAATTTCTGGCGCCCTTGCCCGATACCGACGCCGGAGATTCCGCCGGAACCCAGCGCCACCAGGGACTGATGCACCTGAAAGCCCGCGCCACCCGAATGGGCCGCCGGATTCAGGAATGCATCGATGCGAGCGGCGCGGAAGCCGACCGAGAGCTGGTGCCAGAGCACCGGCACGGCCATCAGTGCGAGCAGCACGAAGTGCGAGATGCGAGCGCCCGCAGCGAACACGATGACGGGGCCGAGCAGTCCGATCACGAGCGCGGTGGACAGGTGCGGCTCCGCCAGAATGAGCAGAAGCACGACGCCCCAGACTGCCAGGAAGGGACCGAGCCCCTTCCCGAGCGAGCGGAAGAGCGACGCCTTCTTCACAGCGAGCGCGGAAGTCCACACGATCACCGCGACCTTGGCCACCTCGGAGGGCTGCACGGTCACGCCCACCTGGAGCCAGCGGCGTGCGCCGTTGATCTCGGGCGCGATCGAACGCGTGAACGGCAGGATCACGACGAGCAGCGCCAGCCCGCTCAGGATCAGAAGCGGCCACGCGCTCCTCTCCCAGACGCGATAGGGCAGGAGCGCACATGCGACGAGGCAGGTCATCCCCACCCCCGCCCCAGCGGCCTGTCGTATGACGTAGTACGTGTCCGGGAGCCCCTGGCGGAGCGCATAGACCGACGAGGCCGAGTAGAGCGCGACCAGCCCGATCGACAGGAGGGTCAGGGTCAGGCCGAGCACGGCCGCCGCCTCCCATCCACGCCCCAGGCCCGAGTCGGGTAGCCGGACCGGACCGACCGGGGCGACGTCGATCGGGCGGGGGCGGCTCATGCGTGGCCTCCCGCGTGCTGCGCAGCCAACTCGGCGAAGCGGCGTCCACGCTGCTCGTAGTTGTCGAACATGTCGTAGCTCGAGCAGGCCGGAGACAACAGCAAGACGTCCCCGGACCGAGCGAGACCCGAGGCGCGCGTCACGACCGCTGCGAAGTCCGAACCCAAGAGCTCGACGGGCACTTGGTCGCCCAGCTCCCCGCGCAGCTCACTGACGATGCGTGGCCCCACCGCACCATAGGCCAGCACCGCGCGCGCGCGGCCCAGGAGCGCGGAAGCCAGTGGAGCGAAGGGCTCCCCCTTGTCCTTGCCGCCGAGCAGGATCACGACCGGGCGGTCGAGGCTCGCGAGCGCGCTCTTCGTCGCGGCCACGTTCGTCGCCTTGGAGTCGTTCACCCAGAGCACGCCGCCTCGGTCGGCCACCGGCTCGAGTCGGTGAGGCAACGGGCGCACGGAGCGGAGCCCCTGCGCAATTCCGGCAGCGCCCGCACCGGCCAAGCGCGCCGTGAGCGCGGCGGCAAGTGCGTTGTCCACGTTGTGCCGGCCGATGAGCGGAAGGTCCGACGCCGGCAGCAGGGTCTCCCTGTCTCGGTCGAGGCGCAGTGTGAGCGCGCCGTCCTGCATGAACGCGTGCGTGGCCGTGCGCCCATCTCCGCCGAACAAGTAGCGGCCTCCGGGCGCATCTCCGGCGAGCGCGGCCACATCGGCGTCGCCGGCGGGCAGCACCCAACGGCTCGATGCATCGGCGGTGTCGAAGAGGTGCTTCTTGTCGGCGTAGTACTCAGCGACGGTCGCGTACCGGTCCAAATGGTCGGGCTGGAGGTTCGTGACCACCCCGATGTCGGGGCGGAAGGTCTCCACGCCGGCGAGTTGAAAGGAGCTCATCTCGAGCACGTACCAGTCCGGAGTCTCGTCGAGCATGGCGAGGTCCGAGGCTGCGGGTGCGAGTCCGCCCCCGACGTTCCCGCCGACGACCGCCCTGAGGCCCGCCTGCGTGAGCAGGTGGCCGATGAGCAGAGTGGTCGTGGTCTTACCATTGGTCCCGGTGACAGCGATCAGTGGACCTGCGTAGAACCGAACGGCGAGTTCGGGTTCGCTGACCCAGCGGATGCGTCGCTCCGCGAGGGCGCGGAGGACCGGCGCACCCGGCGGGATCCCTGGACTGACCACCACGAGGCCGGCGCCTGCCACTCGCCCGACGTCGTGTCGCCCGATGTCGACGTCGGCTCCGGCAGCTCGGAGCTGGGCTCCACGACCTGCAGTTGCGGCATCAGTGCTCGAATCCGAGACATAGACTTCTCCTCCCTTTGCGAGGGCCAGTCGCGCCGCGGCAACGCCGCTCGCGCCTAGGCCAAGGACCGCCACCTTCGTTCCGTTCAGCTGCTGCGTACCCACTTACTTTCCGCCATACCGCATCATATTCGCTCACCGTATCTTCAGGGTGCTGACCGCGAGCATCGCGAAGAGCACGCCGAGGATCCAAAACCGGATGACCACCTTCGTCTCGGGCCAGCCGAGCTGCTCGAAGTGGTGATGGATCGGGGCCATCCGAAAAATCCGCCGACCCTCGCCGAAGCGAGCGCGGGTGTACTTGAACCAGCCGATCTGCATGGCCACAGAGAGCGTCTCCATGACGAAGACGCCGCCGACGATGGCGAGCAGGAATTCGGCCTTGAGCAGGATCGCCATCACGCCGAGTGCACCACCCAGCGCGAGCGAGCCCGTGTCGCCCATGAAGACCTGCGCCGGGTGCGCGTTGAACCAGAGGAACCCGATCGCCGCACCGGCCAGCGCCACCGCGAAGATCGTGAGCTCGCCGGCGCCCGGCAGGTAGAAGAAGCCGAGATAGGCCGACGTGTCCGTACGGCCCGCGATGTAGGCGAAGATGCCCAGCGTAGCCGCGGAGATCGCGACCAGGCCGGCGGCCAAGCCGTCGATGCCGTCGGTCAGGTTCACCGCGTTCGACGACCCCGACACGACCCACCCCGTGAAGAGCACGAAGATCGGCGCCGGAAACACCGCGGCGAGATCCGAGAAGAACGGGACGGTCGTCCAGGTGGTGGGGTGCGGCGAGATCGGATTCCAGAGCAGGAAGGCGCCGAGCCCGAGCCCGAAGGTCCACTGCCCCACCATCTTGTAGCGCGCGACCAGGCCACGCGTCTTCCCCTGCACGACCTTCAGGTAGTCGTCGAGGAAGCCGATCGCACCCATCCACAAGAACGAGATGAGCGCGACGATGGTGTACCAGTTCGTGAGCTCGGCCCAAAGGAGCGTCGAGATCGCCGCGGAGGCGATCATGATGACCCCGCCCATGGTCGGAGTGCCCGCCTTCGAGTGATGCGAGGCCGGCCCGCTCTCACGAATCACCTGGCCCACGCGCAGCGCCGCGAGCTTGCGGATGACGATCGGTCCGAGCGCGAAGGCGATCAGCAGGGACGTGACCACCGCCCCCGCTGCGCGGAACGTGATGTAGACGAACACGTTGAAGACGCCGTGTACCTCTGCGAACCCCGGCAGCAGATGGTAGAGCATCAGTGGCTCCTGCCCGGTGCCGACGCGGCGCCGAAGTCGGCGTCGATGAGCGGGAGCATCCCTTCCATGGCGATGCCGCGCGAAGCCTTGAGCAGGACGACCTCGTCCCCCTCGAGCCGCTCGCGCAGTCGCGGATACGCCGTCTGCCAATCGGGCGCCGAGATGAGATCCTTCGACGCGGCACCCACTGCCTCCGCGGCACGCGCGAACGCACCGGTCGCGACCACCAGGTCGAACTTCTTGGCCAAGGCCGCCGCCAGGACGTCCCGATGCAACCGCTCCGACTCGGTGCCCAGCTCGAGCATGGTGCCGAGAACGGCCACGCGGCGCCGGGCGACCTGGCCGGCCAGCAGGTCGAGCGCCGCCCGCACGCTCTGCGGGTTGGCGTTGTAGCAGTCCACGATGAGCGTGAGCGCTCCGACCCGGCGCACTTCGCCACGCATCGACTGCGTGCTGGCGCTCGCGAGGCCGCGCGCGGCGTCCGCCGCCGACACCCCGAGCAGCTCGGCGATCGCGAGCGCGAGCAGGGCGTCCGTCGCAGCATGACGACCCGCGATCGGCACCGACACCGGCTGCCCCCGCCACTGGAACGTGTACCGACCGGCGGCGTCGGCCTCGGCGCCTTCGGGCCGCAGGTCCGTGTCGGCGCGTTCGGTCCACCCGGCCACGCGCACCCCGGCACAGATCCCGCGGGCGCGCGCCGGCAGGACTCCAGGCTCGTCGCCCACCAGGCACCGTCCTCCCGCAGCGAGGCCACGCAGCAGGTCGAGCTTCTCGTCGAGCACGCCCTCCAGGGACCCGAGCCTCTCGAGGTGCGCCTCGCCCACGGTGGTCACCACACCGATGTCCGGCCTCGCGATCTGCGCCAGGGTGCGGATCTCTCCGGGCTCGTTGGTGCCGAGCTCGAGCACGACTGCCTCGGCGTCGGCGGGCACGGCGAGCAGGGTGAGGGGCATGCCGACGCGGTTGTTCAGGTTGCCGCGGGTGGCGTGCACGCGCTTGGCGGACCCCACCGCCGCGGCCGTCAGGTCCTTGGTGGTCGT
>JBEBGN010000183.1:0-6007 GCA_040081395.1 Longimicrobiales bacterium | reverse complement strand
CTCTCGTGTGTGGGCTACGACCACAACTGGGTGAGGGGCTACGCGTACGAGGACGGCTATCAGCCGCTCCTGCCTAAGGGTACGGTACTTCACATCGTCGGTTACATGAACAACACGCCGACGAACACGAACGTGCCCGACCCGCGAAACTGGTCCGGTTCGGGGAACCGGTCGGTCTCGAATATGTTCATCGACCTCGGCATGCGCGTCGCACTTACGGACGAGCAGCTCTTGGAGGAGATGCAGCAACGGGTTGCGGTCCAAGGCCTCACCAAGAACGACCATGTGATCGGGTGCCCGCTCTGCCTGCACGCGATCCCTGTCCCCTCGCCGGTGGCCGGGGACTCGGGCGATCGGGAGTAGGCCATGACCCGGGCGGGAGTCGGTGGAATCGGTCGGTTCGGCGGGTTGCTGGCTCTCGTCCTCGGGGTCTCCGTCCAAGGGGTGGAGGGACAATCCCTTTCCTACTCGACGGGGCAGACGGTTTCCCCCGCCTACGAAGGGTTCGAGGTGAACCCGGATGGGTCGTACAACCTGATCTTCGGCTACCTGAACCGGAACTGGCTGGAGGAGCTCGACGTGCCGGTGGGGGAGGACAACTTCTTCTCCCCGGGCCCCGCGGACCGGGGTCAGCCGACGCATTTCCTGCCGCGGCGCAACCGGTTCACGTTCAAAGTCCAGGTACCGGCCGATTTCGGTGACCAGGAGCTGGTCTGGACGCTGCGAACGCGGGGCGAGACGAAGGTGGCGTACGCATCCCTTCGTCAGGACCTCCTGATCGACAACATCGTGATCGCATCGGAAACGGGCGCGCTTGGTGCTGGGCGCAGCGACCCCGAGACGCGCTCCAATGTGCCCCCGCAGATCATGCTGGATGGGCCTCGCACCGTGAATGCGCGCGTGGGCCAACCGGTCACACTTTCCGCTTGGGTCACCGATGATGGGCTCCCGCTCACCACGGCGCAGCGACGGGAGCGAGCCCGTGCCGCACGCCAGGCAGCGACCCCGGCCGCGGACCCTGCGCAGGCCGCGGCCGCACCTGCTTCGGACACCATCAGCGCCGAGATGCGAGCCCTGCAGCGGGCGTTCACGGAGCCAGACCGGGTCACGGTGAGCAAAGCGCTCGGTCTGCACTTCACCTGGTTCGTCTACCGGGGTGAGGCCGAAGCCGAGTTCGAGCCGATCCAGATCAAGCCCTGGGAGGATACCCGGGCCTGGCAGAACTCACCCTGGGCCCCCTTCTGGGAAGCCCCGGAGGTCCCCGAGGACAACCACTGGGTCGTCCGGGTGACCTTCGACGAGCCGGGGACCTACGTGCTCCGAGGCCGAGCGGACGACGGGTCTCTATACGCGGACCAGGAAGTCACGGTCAACGTCGCGCCCCTCGCCAACTAAACGGCGGGGTAGGGCACAGCGAGGGTTTCGGCCCGTCTCGGGCGCGCGGGCCCCACGATGCGTACAAAATTGTACGCATGTGGCGTAGATCGTTCGAAATCGTCATCTTGACCGCCGGTTTCTTCTAAAGTGAACGGTCAGGCATGAGCGTTACGAACGTCCGGAAGCTGTCGACCCTGCTGGACATCTCGCAGACGCTGTCCTCCTCCCTCGACTTCCGCACCGCATTGATCCAGGTGCTGGAGCTCCTCGAGGAAAACCACGGCACCGTAGCCGGGACCGTGACCCTCCTGGATGACCAGTCGGGTGAGCTGCGAATCGAAGCGGCCACCGGCATCCCTTGGCAGGCACAGCGTCGTGCCAAGTACAAGGTCGGGGAGGGGGTGACCGGACGCGTCGTGGAGAGCGGCCGTCCCGTGATCGTGCCGAGAGTGAGCCAAGAGCCCCTCTTTCTGGATCGGACCGAAGTCTGGAAGGGGAGCGGACATGAAGAGCTCAGCTTCGTGTCGATTCCCATCCCCGTGGACGGGAAGACGCGGGGAAGCCTGGGCGTGACCTACCCGTTCGCCCATGAACGTGAGTTCGAGCCCGAAGTCGAGTTCCTCGGCGTGGTCGCCTCGATGATCGGACAGTCCGTCCGGGTTCACGGCCTGGTCGAGACCGAGCGAAAGCGGCTCCTCACCGAGAACGACCAGCTTCGTCAGGAACTGAAGGAGCGGTACGATTTCCGGAACATCATCGGGAACAGCCGCCAGATGCGGGACGTCTACCAGGCCATTGCTCAGGTGGCCGGGAGCCCCACCACGGTGATGATCCGGGGGGAGTCGGGCACGGGGAAAGAAATGGTCGCCCACGCGATTCACTACAACTCCCCCCGCGCTGAGGGGCCGTTCGTGAAGGTGAATTGTGGGGCCTTGCCCGATACCCTGATCGAGTCCGAACTGTTTGGATACGAGCCGGGCGCCTTCACCGACGCGCGCGAGCGGAAGAAGGGGCGCTTCGAGCTGTCCGACGGCGGGTCGCTCTTTCTAGACGAGGTCGGTGAGCTTTCACCTTCGACTCAGGTGAAGCTCCTTAGAGCGTTGCAGGAGAAGGAGTTCGAGCGTCTAGGTGGGGTCGAGTCGATCACCGTCGACGTGCGCCTCATCACGGCCACCAACCGTGACCTCGAGAACGCGATGAGGCAGGGCAAGTTCAGGGAGGACCTGTACTACCGCCTGAACGTATTCAGCATCTTCATGCCCGCGCTCCGTGATCGTAAGCCCGACATCCTCTTGTTGGCCGACCACTTCGTCGAGAAGTACGCGTCGGTCCTGGGCAAGCGTGTCCGGCGCATCTCGACCCCGGCGATCGACATGCTCATGGCCTATCACTGGCCGGGGAACGTGCGCGAATTGGAGAATTGCATCGAGCGTGCGGTTCTGGTGTGTCAGGGTGCCGTGATCCACGGGCATGACCTTCCCCCCACGCTCCAGACAGCGCAGGTATCGGACACCCTACCAGAGGCGTCGCTGGACTCGATGGTCGGCGCGTACGAGCGGGACCTGATCCTGGACAGTCTCAAGACGGCGCGGGGAAACCAGGCCGAAGCGGCCCGTCTCCTCCAGACCAGCTCGCGTATCGTCGGCTACAAGCTGCGGAAGTACGGGATCGATCCCGATCGGTATCGCGGCTCGCGACGCCCCTGACGACCTTCCGGCCAGTCGGATTCCTACGTTTTTGTAGCTGATGGGGGGCCCCGTGACGATCTCGTCGGACTCCCCTCGTTGCGCGTGACGTTGGGGCCGTCGCCGTAACTCATTGCTATAAATACAGTTATGCCGACGAATGCCTTTCCGGAGAGGGCTTGTTCAGATTGGTACGAGCCTTGCTTTCCCGACTCTGCGGTAGCCGCGGGTGCACCGCGGCGCACTCAACGATCCAAAGGACAAGCAATGGCGTACACCACACGGCTGGGAAGGGCCGGAGAGGGGCTGACCCCCCTGCTCAGCGGGGCGATTCGTCTTGCGCTCCCGGGCCTCCTCCTCCTCGCGGCTCCCGGTTTGGCGAGCGCGCAAGAGGCGGCAGCGATCAACGGTGGAGATACGGCGTGGATGCTGATCTCCACCGCTCTCGTTTTGTTCATGACGGCAGGCTTGGCGTTCTTCTATGGCGGTCTGGTGCCGTCGAAGAACGTGCTGAACACGATGATGATGAGCTTCATCGCTTTCGGGTTCAGCGGCGTGCTGTGGGCGGTGATCGCGTACTCGATCGCCTTCGGAGGGAGCAGCCCGTACATCGGCGACGCATCCATGGCGTTGTTGAATGGCGTCGGTCTCGAGGCCTCGGGCACGATCCCGCACATTCTCTTCATGGCGTACCAGGGCACCTTCGCCATCATCACGGCGGCCCTGATTTCCGGCGCCATCATCGGCCGGATGAAGTTCGGGTCCTATGTAGCCTTCATCTCGATCTGGGGGCTGGTGGTGTACGCTCCCGTCGCCCACTGGGTGTGGAACGCCAACGGGTGGCTCTTCGGGATGGCGGCGCTCGACTTTGCCGGCGGCGCGGTCGTGCACGTGAATGCAGGTGCGGCGGCGCTTGCGGCCGCGATCGTGCTCGGTCCCCGCGTGGATTACCACCGGCGCGCCATGTTGCCCCATAACGTTCCGTTCGTGCTGCTGGGAGCAGGCATCCTGTGGTTCGGATGGATGGGCTTCAATGGCGGCAGCGCGCTCGGCGCGACAGGGCTCGCGGCGCTCGGCGTGGTGAACACGTTGCTCGCCCCCGCGGCCACGCTCGTCGTGTGGTCGCTCTTGGACGTGATGTTTGCGAAGCACATGACCGCGGTCGGCGCAGCAACCGGGATCGTGGTCGGGCTGGTGGCCATCACGCCCGCAGCCGGGTTCGTGTCGCCGATGTCGGCGATCGCGATCGGTGCCCTCGCGACCTTCCCGAGCTACTTCATACTCAGGTGGCGTGCGAAGTCCCGCCTCGACGACTCTCTGGACGTGTTCGCGGCGCACGGCGTGGGCGGATTCACCGGCGCTCTGTTGACCGGTGTGTTCGCGACCACGGCACTCAACCCCGCTGGCCAGGACGGACTGCTGTACGGCAACCCGCGTCAGGTGGTGATCCAGCTCATCGCGGTGGGCGCCGTGTTCATCTACAGCGCGATCGTGACCGTGGTGATCCTGAAGATCGTGGGCGCTTTTGGTGGCCTGCGGCCTTCCGCAGACCTCGAGCAGAAGGGCATGGACGTCCTTTCGCACGGCGAAGAGGGATACGCCACAGGTGAGGGCGCCATCCTGATCCTGGACGAGGAGCTCAACGGGACTGCGGGGAAGAAGTAGACCCGTTCGGGCTACTTGGCTACACGCGAATCTCAAATCAAGAGGACATGACCATGAAGCTGATCAAGGCGATTATTCGCCCCGAGAAGCTCAGCGACGTCTTGAAGGCGCTGTATCAGGCTGAGGTCAGGGGGCTGACGGTGACCCGTGTGCAGGGACACGGGGGTGAGACCGAAGAGGTGGAGACGTACCGCGGTATGTCGGTGAAGATGGAGCTGGTCGAGAAGATCGTGATCGACATCGGGGTATCCGAGCCGTTCGTCGACGTCACCGTCAAAGCGGTGATGAATGCGGCGCGGACGGGGGAGGTGGGCGACGGGAAGATCTTCGTGCTCCCCGTCGAGGCGGTGCACCGGATCCGGACGGCTGAGCGGGACTCAGCCGCGGTCACTCCGGTGGCCTGACGGTTCAAACACATCAACCAGATATCAAAAGAGGACAGACAATCATGAGGAAGCTGATTTCATTCGCTCTCGCCGGCGCGGTGCTCCTTCCGGTCGGCGTGGCGGCTCAGGCGACCGTGACGGCCAACGTCGGGTACATGAGCCAGTACTACTACCGCGGCATCCTGCAGAAGACTTCGTCGGCGAGCGCGGGGCTGACGGTCGCCTCGGGGGGCCTGTCGGCCGGTACCTGGGCAGCGGACGTGGGCTCGGGCTCGGAAGTGGATCTGTTCGCGAGCTACGCGCTCCCGCTGGGAGAGAGCGCGACCCTGACGCTCGGCGGTACCGGGTACTTCTACACTGACGACTTCGATAACACGTACTTGGAGGGGAACTTCGGCGCCGCGTTCGGCGTGTTCTCGATCGCCGGAGCGCTCGGCACGTACGACGTGCCCGGTGACCCGAAGTACTTCTTCCTGTCCGCCACGGCCGCGCAGAACGGCTTTTTCGGCACCGTGGGCACGGTCGCGTACAACACCGGGTTCGGCGACGCGTTGAGCGACGCCTTCGACAAGGACCTCGGCGGTCAGTACGCGACGGCCGGGTACAATTTCTCCGCCGGGGACATGGACTTTTCGGTGGCGGGCCTCATGAACGACGCGATGCTGAGCGACGAGGTCGACGGCGAGATCACGCTGATCTTCACGGTCGGCAAGGTCTTCACGATCTCGGGTTCGTGATGCAGTAGTCCGCAGTTCAGCAGGAAGGTTGGGGGGGCGTCGGCGAGGTAAGGCCGACGCCCCCCGGCCGTTTGTGGGGTGTCCCCGCTGCCGAATCGGAGGGGCAGCGGTCGGGTGGGCGCGCGGAAGTCCAACAGGCCGTAAAATCCTTCCGTCA
>JBEBGN010000182.1:0-6008 GCA_040081395.1 Longimicrobiales bacterium | reverse complement strand
GCTCCTCGCCGCCATGGCGGCTGTACCATCGGCCGACCCAGTCGCCTACGCACTCGAGCTCGTCGCGTCCAGCGTCCTGCAGGCGGTTCACCTGTGCACTGCGCTGTTGGCGGTGCAAGCGCTACCCACCGATACGGTCGCCAGACTCGCGGCGTGGCTGGACCGCCCCTGCGAGCACGGGGTCCCGGGGGAGATCTTGTTCGCCGCGGCCGCCGTCACGGTGGTTGCCGCCCTGCTCTGCGTTTTCGTGTATGAAGCGCATCCGCACGTTCCGGACGAGGTCGTGTACCTCCTGCCGGCACGCTACTTCGCGGACGGCGTCTTGACGCTTGCCGCCCCGCCGGTCGCGGACGCCTTCGACGTCGACCTGATGGCCAACGACGGAGTGCGGTGGTACTCGCCCGTGCCCCCGGGCTGGCCCGCCATCCTCGCCATCGGGTCGTTCTTCGGCGTGCCCTGGCTGGTGAACCCGGTGCTCGGTGGCCTCGCTGTGCTGCTCACCTGGCAGTTCGTGTCGAAGGTCTACGACGCGCGGACCGGGCGGTTGGCGGCGCTCATGCTCGCCTCCTCGCCCTGGCTCCTGTTCCTCTCCATGAGCTTCATGACCCACCTGCTGACGCTGACATGCGCCCTGTTCGCCTCGACGGCGGTGGAGCGAGCGCGCCGCATGCGAGCCCCAGGGTCCGTGGTGCTCGGCGGCGCGGCCATCGGCTGGATCGGCCTCACCCGCCCGCTCGATGCGGTGGCCACAGCGGTGGTGCTCGGCTTCTATCTGCTTTGGACCGGCACGACGCGGCTCCGCATCGGCTCGACGCTATTGCTCGCCGTCAGCTCCCTCGCAGTCAGTGCGCTGACTTTGCCGTACAACCGCATCTTCACGGGCTCGCCCACGACGTTCCCGCTGATGGCATATACGGACGCACAGTACGGAGAGGGCACCAACGCGCTCGGCTTCGGCGCGAACCGTGGCATCGGCTGGCCGGGGCTCGATCCGTTCCCGGGCCACGGCGCCATCGATGTCGTGCTCAACGCCGTGCTCAACGTCTCGACAATCAACATCGAGTTGCTCGGATGGGCCACGGGCTCACTCCTTCTCGTTGCGCTGGTGGGCGTGAGCCGCAGATGGACAACGGCTGACCTCGCCACGCTGGGCGCCGCAGCCTTCGTTGCCGGACTACACAGCTTCTACTGGTTCAGCGGCGGTCCCGACTTCGGGGCACGCTATTGGTTCCTGGCGATCGTGCCGCTCGTGGTGCTCGCAGCCAGGGGCGCGGTGCTGTGGGACGCTCCGCGTAACTCCCCCGGACCACTTGGAGGCCGGACTGCAGCAACCTTCGTGCTCTTGTCCGTGGTCACCGTCGTGACCTTCGTCCCCTGGCGGTCCTTCGACAAATACCACCACTACCGTGGCATGGAAGCCGGCATTCGACGTCTCGCCGAAGCGGAGGGCTTCGGGCGGGACCTGGTGTTCATCCGCGGCGATCGCCATCCCGACTATGCCTCCGCCGCCTTCTACAATCCACTGGACTGGAACGCGGACGCACCGATCTACGCTTGGGATCGCTCGCCGTCAGCGCGGAGAGAAGTGCTCGCGGCCTATCCGGACCGGGCCATCTGGTTCGTGGAAGGTCCCACGGTGACGGGGAGTGGATACCGCGTGGCCGAGGGACCTTTCGCCGCCGGGTCGCTCGCGGGCGACGCGGGTCCGTGATCGATCGCATGGCGGCCGCCGGACCGTACTCAGGCGCGCATGCCACCGTGCTCGGAGCCTCCGGTTTCATCGGCCTCTGGGTGACCCGCGCGCTCGTGGGGGCAGGCGCCCGGGTAACGGCGGTGGTTCGTAGCGACGAAGGCCGACGCAAGGTCGAGGGTGTGGGCTCGGGACAGGTGGATCTCGTCGAACACGTACTCGAGCCAGCTGGAGTCGGCGATCTACTCGACCGTACAAGCCCCGACGTGGTATTCAATCTCGCGACCTACGGTGTGGATGCGACGGAGCGTGACGAGTCCACTGCGGAGCGGGTCAACGCTCAGCTCGTGGAAGCTCTGTGCTCCGCTCTCGCCGCCCGCCCGCCGGGGCGGCAGCGCTGGCCGGGCCAGCGACTCGTTCACGTGGGCAGCGCGCTGGAGTACGGGGAGGTAGGGGGTGACCTGAACGAGGACACACAGCCCCGACCCACGACAACCTACGGCCGCACCAAACTCGCGGGGACTCGCGCCATCGAAGCGGCGGTCGGGCAAGGCATTCGGGCCGTTACAGCCCGTCTCTTCATGGTGTACGGACCAGGAGAGCAGTCGAACCGCCTCGTACCGTCGCTGATCGAGGCCTCTCACCATCAAGGGGAGATCCCGTTGACCGACGGCCGCCAGAGGCGTGACTTCACGTACGTCGAGGATGTAGTCGACGGCCTCCTCCGCGCGGGAGCCGCCGAAAGTCTGCCGTATGCGACCGTGAACCTCGCGACCGGCCGCCTCAGGGAAGTGAGAGAGGCGGTACGTGTCTGTGCGGGACTGTTGGGCATCGCTTCGGAGCGACTGGCGTTCGGCGCTCTCCCGACACGACGCGAGGAGATGGCGCATGACCCCGTGAACATCCAGCGCCTGTCCAACTGGCTCGGTTGGCGGCCGCCGACCCCGCTCGAGGAGGGCCTACGACGGACCGTGGCGGACGTTGGGGGACCTGGACCGGACGCCGCCCCTCAACCTGCCAGGTAGATCACCCAGCCGCAGTACGCGAACCAGACGATCACACTCCCCATGAGGGGTCGATCGGTGAGTAACGTCTCCGAGGGGTCGCCGCCCTCGCCGTGCCGATGAGAGAGGTAGAGGTAGCGAAAGACACCGTATAGCACGAAGACCACGCTGTAGCTCAGCACGTCGCTGCCCACGCGTTGCGCGGTCTCGGAAGTGAGCGTGTACATGAGGTACGATACGACCGTCACGCTCAGCAACACCGCCGACATTTGATCGAGAAATTCGGCACCGTACTTCGTGAGCACCTCCCGGTGCTTGGAGGATCCCGCCCCCAGGGTGACGAGTTCGTTGCGACGTTTCGCAAAGCCGAGGTAGAGCGCGAGCAGGCCTCCGCAGATGAGGAGCCAGATCGACGGCTCCACCTCCACCACCGCCGCCCCCGAGAGAAGGCGCATGAGAAAGAACGAGGCCACCGCGAAGACGTCGAGGATGACCACTTCCTTGAGCTTGAGCGTGTACAGCACATTCACGACTACATAGCTGAGTGCGATCAATCCGAACCTCGGCTCCAACAGCCACGCCCCACCCACCGCGACCAGGGCGAGCACACCGCCGACGAAGAGTCCCGTTCTCTCGTCGATGCGTCCCGCGGCGATGGGACGGAGGCGCTTGCGGGGGTGCTCCCGATCACTCTTCGCGTCGTACGCGTCGTTCATGGCGTAGATGCCGCTCGCCAGCAACGAGAAGAGCGCCGCCGCCAACAATGCGGCCAGCACCGCGCGGAGATCGCCGGCCCGACCGGCAAACAACACTGGCGCCAGCACGAACGCATTCTTCACCCATTGCTTCGGGCGCAAGAGCTGGATCCAGTCACTCACCGGTGTGGCCATCGAGACTTCGCTGTTCGCCATGGGACCAAGCTCTAGGAGCAGAGCCGAGAGCGTCAAGCCGAGCAACACGCTTGCATCTCTCCGCGGGTTTGGTTCACGTCAAGAAATGAGCCCATGCTAGCCCAACTCCGTCGCAACCTAGTCCTGCTGTACGCCGCCGAGACTCTCGGCAAGATCCTCGGGCTGGTCGTATTCGGCTACCTGGCTCGCGTGTTGCTCGCAGCTCGCTACGGCGACCTCGAGTTCGCGCTCGGCATCCTCTTCCTGCTCAACCTGGTGATCGACGCTGGGCTCGGGCACTACGGTGCGCGCGAGACGGCTAAACGCCCCGCCGAGACGGACCGCCTCGTGGCCCAGGTCGCCATGGTGCGCGGGGGTCTCGTCGTGATCTCGCTGGTGCTGTTGGCGGCCGTAGCCCTGGCCCTACCGCGCGACCCGCTCGCGCGCTCGTTGATCGTGCTCCAGGGGCTCGTGTTGCTCCCGGCCCCGTTCGTCTTGTCTTGGGTCTTCCAGGCGCGCGACGAGATGCACGTGGTCTCCATGGCCTCGGTCATCCGACAGGTGGTCATGGCCGTGGGCGTACTTCTACTCGTCCGCAGCCCCGACGACGTCTGGCAGGTGCCACTGTGGGACGCTGTCGGCCTCGGCCTGGCCGTGGGGCTCCAGGTGCTTCTCTTCACCAGGGCCGGCGGAAGCATCAATCCCTTCCGTTTCGTGGCAGGGATCCGGACGGTCGTGGTCGAGAGCGCCCCTCTCGCGGGGTCGTCGGTCGTGTGGGCGATACGGCTGTTTGCGCCCCTCCTCGCCCTCGGTCTCTTCACGACCTCCGCCGACGTCGGGGTCTTCGGGGCAGGCCACCGTCTCGTGATCGCGGTCCACACCTTCGTTTGGCTCTACTTCTTCAACTTGCTGCCGACGCTGTCCCGTCTCGGAACCGACCCGCAGCTCACGGGCTTCCAGGACGTGTTCACCACATCGATGCGCTTGGTCGGCTGGGTCGCCCTCTGCGGGGCCTCCATCGGCGCCGCTCTGGCGCCAGTCCTGATCCCGCTCGTCTACGGAGACGGACTCGCCGTCGCCGCCGACTCGTTCCAGGTCATGGTCTGGGTGCTCGCCGCCGCCTTCGTCTCGGGGCACCATCGCTTCGGGCTGATCGCACTCTCGCGCCAGAACGCCGAGTTCTCGGCGAGCATAGCCGGCGCGCTGGTATCGGTGGGGGGATGCCTCGCGCTCGGCTCGCGCCTCACCCCAGTGGCGGCAGCCTGGATCTTCGTGGCCGCCGAAACCACGACACTCATCGCGGCAAGCGTGCTCTTGGGGCGTTCGGTTCCGCAGCTGCGCGTCGTGGCTGGCCTCGCGCGACCGCTGGTCTTCACGGGAACCGCCGGCCTGCTCCTGCGCCTGTGGTCCCCCGCGTCGCCACTCGTCGCTGCTGCGGCACTCGTGGTGGTCTACCTGGCCGGGATCGCGGTCCTCGAGCGGGACGGCCTGCGGCGGCTCCTGACCTTTCGGAGCGCCCTCGAGGCGCGATAAGCGCTCAAGGTCTCCCGCTCAGGTACCCGATCGACTCACCGAGACTCCATGCCGCCAGGAAGAGCGCAACAAATGGAGACACGGCGGCGAACCGCATGAAATGAACACGCTTCTCCGCCTGCATGCGAGCGTGACGGACGAACAGAACGACCGGCAGAAGAGGTGCCAGTAGCGTGTAAGCCACACGTGCGAGCGTACTCGCTTCCCTGACCCTTGTGTAGGCAAAGAGGCGCGCCCACTCGATTCGTTCGCGCAGGATGCTTTTCACGCTCAGCCCGCGACGCCTCTGGCGAACCACCAGATCCGGGGTGAGCCAGAGCGTCTCGCCCTGCCGCACGAGCTCCCAGTGCACGGTCGTCTCGTGGTACCTCGCTTCCCACAGGCTCCGCACGCGCTCCAGCGCGGCACGCTTATACGAGATGTTCACGTCCGTCACGTACTCCCGGGGTCCAGCGACCAGCGGGAGCTGGTAGCGCCCGTAGTCGCAGAAGTACACGGCCCAATTGAGCGGGGCGTCGATACCACACTCCACGGCGCCCCCGATGACGGCGTAGGGGAGCGCGGCATGGAGTCGCGCTACCGTCGCGGCCCAATCCAGATCTGGAATCCCGCGATCCTCGAGGATGCACACGATCTCGCCGCTGGTGACCTTCAGGCCTGCCGACCTGCGCCGATCGAAGAGCTCGTGCTGGCCACCCGGGCTGGCCAAGGTGCGCTCGGTCCGAATCGGCCCCATCGCGAGGAACCGTACACGCGGAAAGTCCTTCTGGAGCGCACCGACTTCCGGAATCGAGTCGTCCCACGGAACGATGACGTCGAGCGCAGGAGCCGCCTGCTGACCCCCGAGCGCCTCGAGACACTCCCGCACCGCCCCCGCCCCAACCCCCACCC
>JBEBGN010000181.1:0-6020 GCA_040081395.1 Longimicrobiales bacterium | reverse complement strand
TCGCAGTAGTTCTCGAGTCCATCCTTGCAACTGCCGCAGGTCCGGCACGAGTCGACGAAGCAGCCCACGCCGACCTGGTCCCCCTTCGCATACCGCTCGACCCCTCGGCCGACCGCCTCGACCCGGCCAACGATCTCATGTCCTGGAACGCAGGGATACTTCGTGAACGCCCACTCGTTTCGCGCAAAGTGGATGTCGGAGTGACAGATTCCGCAATGCTCGATCCGAATCGTGACGTCGTTCTCGCCTGGGCTCCTACGCTCGAACGTCCAGGGAGTGAGGGGGGAGTCAGAAGTCTGCGCCGCGTATCCTCGAACGTTCACGTCTCGCTCCTGCGTGGGCCGGCCCGGAAGGGGGCGGGGTGAAACCCGGCACCCCCGGGATGGGTCCTCGGCAGAGAGGCCGGCGTGCAGTCGCGAGCGCGTGGGCAACTGCGGGTGCACTCGCGTGCCTCGCCGCATGTGGAGGCGATGCCGGAGTTGGGCGCACCGATCGCCTATCGCTCACGCAGACGCTCGCCGGCGCGGACACCGCAGGATACGAGCGGGCGCTCGTCCCCCGTGACTTCGCATTCCCCACCGACCACGGCCCGCACGTCGGGTTCCGTACCGAGTGGTGGTACGTGACCGGTAACCTGACGTCGAGCGACGGCCGCGACTTCGGCTTCCAGTTTACGATCTTTCGCAGCGCGCTCTCGCCACAAGCACCGGAGGCACAGTCCGCCTGGGCCACCAATCAGGCCTACATGGCGCACTTCACGGTGACCGATGTGGCCGCCGGGACCTTCCGTGCCTTCGAGCGCTTCGCGCGCGGAGCGGTCGGCCTCGCGGGCGCGACCGACCTTCCCCTCCGGGTCTGGGTCGAAGACTGGACGATCGAGGGCGCGTCGGCCACGAACCTGTTCCCCGTCCGCCTGCGCGCCTCACAGGACGGCGTCGCGCTCGACCTCGCGCTCGAAGCTGGCAAGCCTGTGGTCCTGAACGGCGACGCCGGCCTCAGCCAGAAAGGACCCGAGCCTGGGAACGCATCCTTCTATTACTCCCACACGCGCATGCCCACGACGGGGCAGCTCGTGCACGGGGGGGACACGGTCGCCGTGACCGGCCTCGCGTGGATGGACCGGGAGTGGAGCACATCCGCGCTCTCCGAGGGGCAAGTCGGCTGGGACTGGGCGGCCCTCCAGCTCGACGACGGATGGGATCTCATGCTGTATCGCTTGCGTCGCGCCGATGGAAGCGCCGATGCGTGGAGCGCAGGCACGCTCGTCGCTCCCGACGGCACCTACGATGCACTCGTCTGGGACGAAGACGTCACCATGCAGTCGACGGGCACCTGGACATCTCCCATCGACGGCTCGGCCTACCCGTCGGGTTGGCGCGTCGAGCTGCCGGGTCGCGGGTGGAGCCTGACCGTCGCGCCGCGCCTCACCGACCAGGAGCTCGACCTATCCTTCCGGTACTGGGAGGGCGCGGTGTCCGTACGGGGAACGGGGGATGGTGGCGCAGAAGTCGCGGGGCGCGGTTACGTCGAGCTGACGGGATACGCCGGAGAGGCGCCGGAGCGGTAGCTACGCCGCGAGGAACCCCTCGAGCCGCTCACGGATGATCGTGCGCGCCTCGGCCATGATCCTGTCGATGAGCACTTTGCACGTCGGGATGTCATGGATCAGCCCCGCCACCATGCCGCAGCTCCACACGCCCGCGTCGAGGTTCCCGTCCTGGAGTACCTGCCGCCCCATCTGACCCGCGACGAGGTGGCGGATATCCTCGATGGTGACCGAGGCGCCCTTCTCGCGCTCGATGCGCAGGACCTCCTCCACGGCGGCGTTGTTCAACACCCGTTCGGTGTTCTTCAGAGGCCGCATGACGAGACGCGTCTGGAGTTCGTCCGCTTCGACCAGCGCGCGCTTCACGTTCTCATGTACAGGCGCCTCCTTCGTGGCGATGAAGCGGGTGCCCATGTTCATGCCGTCCGCGCCCAGCGCGAGCGACGCGACCAGACTGCGCCCGTCCGCCATGCCTCCGGAGGCGACGAACGGAATCGACAGCTCCTCCGCAGCACGCGGCAGGAGAATCATGTTGGGCACGTCATCCTCGCCCGGGTGACCGCCGCACTCGAATCCGTCCACGCTGGCCGCGTCACAGCCTATACGCTCCGCCTTGAGCGCGTGCCGCACGGACGTGCACTTGTGGATCACTTTGACTCCGGCCGCCTTGAGCGGAGGCAGGAAGGGCTCGGGATTACGGCCGGCGGTCTCCACGATCTTCACGCCGCTCTCGACGATCACGCGCACGTACTGCTCGTACGGCACGGCCTTGAACGTCGGCAGGATCGTGAGGTTCACGCCGAAAGGGCGGTCGGTCATCTCGCGACACCGCGCGATCTCTTGCGCGAGGTCTTCCGGCGTAGGCTGCGTGAGCCCGGTAATGATGCCGAGGGCGCCGGCATTCGACACGGCCGAGGCGAGCTCCGCGTAGCCGACGAAGTGCATCCCCCCTTGGATGATGGGATGCTCGATTCCGAACAGCTCTGTGATGCGCGTTTTCATTCCGGAAACAAAGGGCGCCGTTCGCCTAAGTCAAAGCCCTGCCGAGAGTGGCACCCAGTTTGCTCTGATTCTCCTCCGAGACACGCCCACGGACCGGAGGCAGCTCCATGAGACCGCGTCGTGTGAAGATCTCCCCGCCGGATCCGAACGCCGAGGCGGCGACCGTCGACGACCACCTCGAGCAGCGGCTCGCACAGGTCCGGTCCGAAGCCGATCACCACGTGTGGACGCGCCGTTTGCTCCTCATCGCGTGCAGCGCATTGGTGGCAACTTATGTGCTTACTGCGATCGCGCTCGACTTGCTCGTGGACTCCGACCGTGTGCGGTCGTGGGTGGAGCCGCGTGCGTCGTCCGCCCTCAATCGCGTCGTGACCGTCGGGGAAGCACGCATCGACCTGGTTCCGCGTCCCTCGCTCCGCCTCGCCGATGTCACGGTGGACAATCCGCCGGGCTTCGGTGGCCCAGCGCTCGTCCACCTCGACGAGGTACGGCTCGACATCGCCTGGCTTCCGTTGGTTGTCGGTCGTGCCATGGTGCAACGCGTGCACTTGAGCGCACCCGCGGTCCATCTGGCGATCGCCGCGGACGGCTCGTCGAACTTCGGCGACCTCGTCCCGAGTCGGGCGCGGCGTACGCCGGACTCGGAGCCGGCCCCATTCGGAGCGGCTCTGCGAAGCATCACCATGTCGGACGGCAGCTTGTCCCTATTCGACGCCGCCCGGGACCGGTCGTTCATGGTCACGCATGGCGACGGGACCGCCGACCTCTCGGCGACCGCCGAGGGGGCTTGGCGTGCAGGGGTCGTGATCCACTCCGATTCCTTGCACGTGCGGGTGCCCTCCCTGGGCGAGGGGATCCTCAGGGTTGCCGGACCGACCGTCGCATTGTGGGTGGCCGGTGACGCGCCCCTCCACTCGATCGGCATGGACGACGGCTACATCACATTGGGCAGCGATACACTCCTCGTGCGGGGACGCATCGAAGGCCTCGACGAAGCCAATCCGTCGTTCGATGTCCAGCTCACCAACGAACGACTCAGTGCAGGGGCCTTCGTGGCGGCATTCCCACTGAATGCCCGCTCGAGCCTGCTCCCGGTCGTCGAGGGCACCGTGTCGTTGACCGTACAGGTGCAGGGGGGACTCGCTGCGGCGTACCGACCCGTGATGCACGGAACGGCAGGCCTCGACGACGTGACCCTACGCCTCCGCGGCGAGGTCGTGGCCGAGCACATCGACGGTGTCGTCCAGATCGACTCGTCGCTCATCGAGATCCAAGCGCTCAGCGGCCGGTTGGCCGGCGGTCCCTTCGACCTACGAGGCACGATCGCACGCGACGACCGGCTGACGATGGCCCTGGTCGCCAGCAGCCGCACGGACCTCGACGCGCTCGATCGACTCCGCCTCCTCCCCGAGGGACTGACGTTGTCGGGTAGCGGCTCCGTGGACGCGAGGTTGAACGGCCCCCTGCGCGCCCCCGATAGCCTAGAAGCGGTGGGTACGGTGACGCTGGACGGAACCCAGGTCGAGCACACGCGCCTTGCCGCACCCATCTATGTACCGGCTGGCGTGGTGACCCTGGACGGGAGGTCCCTCCGTTGGCAGGACCTCCAGGTCATGGTCGGCACTCACCCGCTGACCGTCACGGGTGCGATCGAGGACCTGGCCGCCCTCCGCACCGGCCAGGATGAGCGCACTCGAGTGCACCTGGATGTGACCGGCGGACATCTCGATCTGAACCTCCTCTTCCCCGTGCCACCAGGCAGCCCGCATGCGTCGCACACGCAGCTCGTGTTCGCCCACTTGGCCGGGCAAACGATCGAAGGCCGCACGGCCCGTGCGGTGGTACAGGAGAAGGGCCTCACCCGCCCTGCGCGCGCGGCCGCGATCGGTTCGCTCACCCTCGCCATCGACACTCTTTCCTACGGAGATTTCCGGCTGGAACGCGTGGAGACAACGGTGACTCTGACGGACTCCTCGGTCTCCATTCCGGACATGAGGTTCTCGACCTGGGGCGGCGCTGGGCACGCATCGCTGGCGCTGGCCCTCGGGTCATCCGCCGAGGAGCCCTTCGCTCTGACGCTCGGACTCGACGACGTGGACGCGATGCCGTTCTTCGCGGGCCTCACTCCTTTCGGCAACAGCGTCGCCGGCAGACTCGACGCCGACATCGAGATCCACGGCCTGACCGACGGCCTCTTGCTGCCGGTGGGGGACAGCCTGGCCGGCCGCGCGCGGATGGAGATGCGCGACGGCGTCCTCTCGGACACCGGCTTGAATGCGGCGCTCTCCGACTTCCTGGAGGCCGGACACTGGTCGGAGGTCCCGTTCTCCTCTTGGAACACGGAGCTGGCACTCGAGAATTGGGCGGTGCGCATCGAGGAGTCCGACCTTCGCGGGGCGCTCGGCCGTGTCGTGTTCGGCGGCGCGCTCAGCCTGGCAGGCGACACGGATGTCTCGGTCGCGCTCTCACTCCCGGCGAGCCAGCTCGAAGCCATCTCGCTGCGCCGCACCGGGATCGGGCCGGGCGTCGTCGGGCAGCTACGTATGTCGGGGAGGCCACTCGATCTCGGGCTTCACATGAGTGGCCCGCTCGGCGCGCCCTCACTCGAACCTGACGCGGGCAGCGCCGTCGCACTGGCCCGACGCATTCCCTGACCGGTCGCCGGGTCGACCGCACCGACGACCGCGACATCCCGCGACCGTCAGGGCCAGAGCATCTGCCACCTCGTCGAGTACTCCCCTTCGCCCCAGGCGAAGCGGATCGTCCCCGACGGGACCGCACCGTTCTCCTGCGGGAAGTCGGGCTCGAGCGTGATGGTGAGGCTCGGGATCGCCTCGGCCAGATTCCGCCGCTCGACCGGCGTCCGGCCGAAGTCCCGCGTCGCGTCGTAGTCGGTGCCCCATTGGCGGGTCTGCTCGTTCACGATCAGCTCGCCGCCGTCGGGACGTGGAAGCAAGAAGAGCGTGTACTCCCCGCGCGGCAGCTCCAGGTCGCCGATGCGCATCTCGACATCGAGCATGAGCGTGGTCGCCCAGTTGGCTCCCAGGCGCCACACCTCTCCGTAGGGGACGAGGTCGCCGAAGATCGTCCGCCCCCGCGCGTGCGGCTGGCCGTAGTCGACGATCATCCTGGACGGACCGGAGTGGGCCGGGGTTCCGGTGAACCAGCCCCAGTCGGAACCGCGGCCCAACAGGAGTCTGCCGTCGAACGCCACGCTGGTCGTGACTCTGCCGCTCGGCGCCACGTTGGGGCGCGCGGGACCCTGTTGGGCCTCGAGTGAACCCATGAGGGCAAGGGGCGCGAGCATCGAGAGGACCGCGTGTGTGGGCCGGGTCATTCGAGATCTCCTGGAGGGGCCGGAGGCGCGTGACAATGCTTTTGTTTCACAAGTGATTCTCGTGCGTTGGGTAGAGACATGGTACCGCTACGAAACGTTCACGGCGCGAGGGCCCAACCCCTCGACCGCGGGGGC
>JBEBGN010000041.1:0-21200 GCA_040081395.1 Longimicrobiales bacterium | reverse complement strand
TCGACGCCCAGCGTCTCGGCACCGAGGCACGCGAGCAGGCGGCCCCCTGGACCCGTTGCGGCGGGCGTCACCCGCGCGCCCGGCGAGTCGCCTCCGGTGAGCGCCTCCACGAACCCCGCGATCGACAGGAGGGGGCGGGCGCCGTCCGCCAGCATACGATTGCTCCCTTCGCACATGGCCACCTCGATCGGGCCGGGCACGGCCCACACGTCCACGCCCAGGTCGAGGGCGTGGTCGACCGTGATCAGCGAGCCGCTCTTCGCACCCGCTTCCACGACGACGACCGCCCTCGACAGCGCTGCGAGGATTCGGTTGCGGCGTGGGAAGTGATGGGGAAGGGGCGGAGTGCCCGGCAGGAACTCGCTCACCACGAGGCCCCGAGCCACGATGTCGCGAAAGAGCGCGCGGTGGGTCGCCGGGTAGGCGAGATCCGCCCCGCGCCCGAGCACGGCGATCGTGTCCCCTCCGGCCTTGAGCGCGCCGCGGTGCGCGGCGCCGTCGACGCCCAGCGCCAACCCGCTCGCCACGGGCAGGCCGGCATAGGCAATGGCCTGAGCGAGTCGATCGGCGATCTCCCGGGCGCGTGAGGTCGCGTGGCGGGCCCCGATGATCGTGACCGACCCCCGAGTGAGCAGCTCGCGCCGTCCGCGCAGAAAGAGCACCGGGGGCGGATCATGCAGTTGATGCATCGCGGGCGGGTAGTCTGCGCTCGCCCAGGTGCAGGTCTCCATGCGCAGCCGCGCGCCTATGGCAAGGGCTGCATCCACGGTCGCGCCGAGGGAGGGATCCTCGCGCCCGGCCGCCGCCACCGACCCCGCGACCGCCTCGAAGTCACGCGCTGGCACCGCGAGGGCGGCCTCGGCCGAGCCGAAGGTCTCGACGATCCGCCTCAACCGGACCAGCCCGATGCCCGGGGCAGCGTCCAACATGAGGAGTGCGCGTACCTCCGCCCGTTCCTTAGCCGCCAGCCCGGGCGAACCGCTCACCACTCCAGGTCGTCCTCCGCGGCGGCGCGCTGGGCGAGACGACTCGACGCCCAGAGCGACTCGATCAACTCGTCGAGTCCCCTCCGGGCCACCGCGGAGAAAACGTGTACGCCGAGGGCCCCCTCGGCCACGATGTGAGGCACGGCGTCGCCCGCGGGGAGGAGATCCGTCTTCGAGAGGCCCACCCAGTAAGGCCGTGCCGCGAGGTCCTTCGAGTAGGCCGCGAGCTCGGCGCGCAGCTTGTCGAAGACCGCCTGCGGGTCCTCGGCGTCGACCGGCACCATGAGCAGGAGGACGCGCGTGCGTTCGATGTGGCGGAGGAACTGGTGGCCGAGCCCCTTGCCGAGGTGCGCGCCCTCGATGATTCCGGGAATGTCGGCGAGCACGAAGGAACGAAAGCCCGGGAGGCCCACCACCCCGAGTCCGGGTTCGAGCGTGGTGAAGGGGTAGTCCGCCACCTTGGGCCGCGCCGCCGTCACGGCGGCGAGCAGCGTGGACTTGCCGGCGTTCGGCTCCCCGACGAGCCCCACATCCGCGATGAGCTTGAGCTCGAGACGGAGCCGCCGCACCACGCCTTCCTCGCCCGGCTCATACTCGGTCGGAGCCTGATGTGTGGAGGTCTTGAAGTGCGTGTTCCCGCGGCCACCGCGCCCACCCCGAGCGACGACGAGGCGCTGACCCTGCTCGACCATCTCCCCCAACATCTCGTCCGTGTCGGCGTCGTAGGCGACGGTCCCCAGCGGTACCCTCAGCACCAGGTCAGAACCCGACCGCCCCGTCCTTTGACTGCCTTCACCGTGATTGCCGCGTTCGGCGTCGTAGAGGCGCCGGTAGTTGAAGTCGAGCAAGGTGCTGAGCTGAGGATCGGCCTCCAGCACGACATCGCCCCCTCGCCCGCCGTCACCACCCGAAGGACCACCCCTGGGCACGAACTTCTCGCGACGGAAGGCCGCAGTGCCGGAACCCCCGTCCCCCCCTCGCACATCGATGATCGCACGGTCGACGAACATGGATCAGGACCGCGCGCGGCGGCTCAGGTGGCGGATCATCATGGAATGGACAACGGGAGGCGGGACGACGACATACGAGAACGGGACCGGCGGAGAATCTAACCTCGCTCGGCCCGGGGCCTCGCCCGACCGTGGCCTAGGTCGCCTGGCGCGCCCCCACCCAGAGCCTGCCCATCCCCACCACGCTCATGAGGGCCCACACCCCCTCGACCAGAATGAAGCCGTACTGCCGCTCCAGCACCGCGACCCAGGTGAGCAGGCTCGCGCCGACGAAATTCATCACCTGGTAGGTCCACGTCGCGGTGCGCAGGCGGCCCAGCTGACTACCGGCGAAGGGCACCAGAATGAGGACGGCCCCGACCAGGCCGATGAGCTGTCGCACCGCCGGACTCTCCGAGCTACCGGCCGGCGAGCGGCTCCCGCGTCCTCGCGGCCGCCAGCAGCTCGTCGGTCGAGTCGATGTTTCCCAACAGGGCGAGCGCGGCCTCCAGTTGTCGATCGTAAGCTCTCGACTGCAAGAACTCCCCGGACTGCCCCCACGCCTGCCCCGCGATCTCCCGCTCGAGTTGATAACGAATGAAGCGACGCGAAGCGTCGAACTCGGCGCGCGTCACCTGCGCATCGAACTCCGGGAGCGACGCGAAGAGCTGCTCGAGTTCGGCGTCGCTGATCGTGAACCCGGGTTGGAGCGACGGATGGTCAGGCACGTACTCGACCGCGAAGTTGAAGATCGCGAGCGAGAAGCGACCGAAGAGCGGGAAGATGCTCCGCACGCCCAGAACCTCTTCCGGTGCAAGCGTCTCCGCGGTGACAAAAATGTCGGGCGTGATGCCGCCGCCCCCATACAACACGCGACCCGACGGCGTCCGGTACTCGGGGCGCCCTTCGATGGTGTTGATGGCGACCGCCTGCCCCGAGATCGAAAGGGCATGCTCTTCCTCGCCCTCCGCCGCGCGCTCGACGGGATCCAGGTGGATCGATCGTCCGAGGGGCGTATACCACTTGGCGGTCGTGAGCCGCAGGACATCGCCACCCGTCAGCCGGAAGAGGCTCTGTACGGAGCCTTTGCCGAAGGTGGTCTCGCCGACGACGATCGCGCGATCGTGATCCTGGAGCGCGCCCGCAATGATCTCGGACGCCGACGCGCTCGACGCGTCGACGAGCACGACCACGGGCATCTCCTCGTACTGTTCGGGGTTGGAGGCGCGGAAGGTCTCGTTCTGGTTCTCGGCGCGCCCCCGGGTCTCCACCACCACTCGACCTTCGTCGAGGAAGAGGTCCGTGACGGCGATCCCCTCGTCGAGGAGCCCGCCGGGATTTCCCCTCAGGTCGAACACGAGTGCGCGCATGCCCTCGCGACGCAACGAGTCGACCGCGGCCGACACCTCCGCCGACGACGTCTCGCGCACGGTCAGCAGCGGCACGTACCCCACGTCATTCTCCAGCATGAGCGCGAAGGGCACGGCCTTGAGGTGGATGACCTCCCGCTCGAGGGTGAACTCGATGGGCTCATCGACGCCCGGCCGAAGCATGCGCACGGTCACCTCGCTGCCCGGGCGGCCGCGCAGCAGCGCGACGGCTTGGTCGGTGGCCATCGTATCGGCCGCCACGCCTTCGATCTCGTAGAACTGATCCCCCGATCGCACGCCCACGCGCTCGCCCGGGCCACCCGGGATCGGACTCACCACGGTCACGTAGCCGTTGCGGTCGCTCACCTCGAGGCCGACACCGCCGTACTCGCCCTCGGTCCGGATGCGCAGGTCCTCGTAGTCCGACGCGGGAATGAGCGAGGTATGCGGGTCGCCGAGGTCCTCGATGAGCCCGTCGATGGCCGAGTCGTAGAGCGTGCCCTCGTCCACCTCGTTGACGAAGGAGGACTCGATGCGGTCGACAACCTCTTGGAGCACGCGGACCTGGACATACACGTTCTCCGCCCGGTCGACCCCCTCCTGGAGCAGCCAACCTCCCGTCACCGCCGACAACGCGAGCACGGCAAGTGGGGTGATCGAGCTCCGTTTCAAGCGCGGTCCCTCGTCGGTTGGCAGCACATCGTGAGCTACTCCTCTTCCTGTCCCCGGGGCATACGCGGGCCCGAGTGCGCCAGCGCCGGCAGTCTGGTCGTGAGGATCTCCCGCACGCGCCCGTGCACGTCCTCCGGCGTGCCCCGAGCGTCGAGCACCGCGACTCCCGGCTCTATCTCGGCCAAGGCAAGATAGGCCTCCCGAACCTTGTGTCGGAAGCTTTCTCCTTCCCTTTCGATGCGGTCGGGGCGTGCGGCGTTGCCGCTCCGTCTCTCGGCTGAATCCTGGAGAGGCAGGTCGAGGACCACATAGAGGTCCGGACGCAGTCCCCCCGTGGCGATGTCGAGCACGGGCCGCACGCGGTCCGGATCGAGCCCGCGCCCGTACCCCTGGTACGCCAGCGTCGACAGCGCGAACCGATCCGCGATCACGAGTTTCCCGTCCGCCAGGGCCGGCCGGATCACGCTGCGGACGAGAGCAGCCCTCGCCGCCAGCATGAGCAGCAGCTCGGACTCGGCACCCACGTCCAAGTCGCGCGACAGCACGACCTCACGGATCGCTTCGCCGAGCGGCGTGCCCCCGGGCTCGCGTACGACGAGGTGGCGCACGCCGGCGCCGTCGAGCCAGGCCGCCAACAGCGCGACCTGGGTCGACTTGCCGACCCCGTCGAGGCCCTCGAGGACGACGAAGGTGCCGCTCACGACCACCCCGTCGGGCGCGCCAGCGGTCCCCCGTTAGTCGTAGTACTCGACCCCGAGGTGCGTGACGAGCTCCTCGCCCATCATCCAGCGCAGCGTGTTCTTCAGCTTCCAGTGCTGGATGAAGAGGTCGTGCTCGGCGTAGAGCCCGGGCGCGGTCTGCGGCGACTTGAAGTAGAACGACAGCCACTCCTGGATCCCGCCCATGCCCGCGCGCTGCGCCAGATCCATGAAGAGGACGAGGTCGAGCACGATGGGCGCGGCCAGAATCGAGTCGCGGCAGAGGAAGTCGACCTTGATCTGCATGGGATATCCCATCCAGCCGAAGATGTCGATGTTGTCCCAGCCTTCCTTGTTGTCACCGCGCGGCGGGTAGTAGTTGATCCGCACCTTGTGGTACATGTCGCCGTACAGCTGCGGATACATGTCGGGCTGGAAGATGTGCTCGAGCACGCCGAGCTTCGACTCCTCCTTGGTCTTGAAGGACTCCGGATCGTCGAGCACCTCGCCATCTCGGTTGCCGAGGATGTTCGTGCTGAACCAACCGGACACGCCCAGCATGCGTGCCTTGAAACCGGGCGCGAGCACGGTCTTCAGGAATGTCTGTCCGGTCTTGAAGTCCTTGCCGCCGATCGGTACCGCGCGGTCGCGGGCGAGCTTCTCGAGCGCCGCGATGTCACCCGACAGGTTCGGCGCGCCGTTGGCGTACGCCACGCCCTCCATGATCGCCGCGTAGGCGTAGAGCATGCTGGGCGCGATGGTCGGGTCGTCCTTGGCGAGCGCCGCCTCGAACGACTCGAGCGTCTCGTGGGCCGGTCCCGGCCGCAGGAAGATCTCGGTCGATCCACACCACACCATGACCACGCGATCGCACTTGTTCTCCTTCTTGAAGCGCCGGATGTCTTCCCGGATCGCCTCGGCCTGCTGCTTCTTCGAGCCCGGCTTCTTGTTGGGGCCGTCGAGCTTCTTCACGTACGACGTGCTGAACGCCGCCGGCATCGGCTTGATGCTCGACAGGAAGCCCTTGATCGGGTCGAGGTGGACGTGCTTGTCGAGCACGCCGGCCTTCACCGCACTCGCGTAGCCGTCGTCCGGGATCGGATCCCAGGCGCCGAAGACCAGGTCCTCGAGCCTCGCCAGCGGAGCAAAGTCCTTGATGAGTGGCGTGCGTCCGTCGGTGCGCTTGCCCAGCCGAATCGTGTTGAGCTGGGTCAGACTGCCGATCGGCTGCGCGATGCCCTGGCGTACGGCTTCGACGCCCGCGACGAAGGTCGTGGCGACGGCCCCGAACCCGGGCAGTAGGACTCCGAGTTTCCCCGTGGCTGGCTTGATCTCTGAAGGCTGCTTCACGTCTGGTCCTCGTGTGGTTGGCTCGTCCGTCGGCTCAGGACGAAAGAATGATACGGCTGCGAGAGCCCTCTTCGATGCCCTGGGCGACCGTCTGGTTCACCTTGTACATCACCTTGTCGAAATTCGCCTGCGTCGCGATCAGGCGCTGGTAGCCTGCGAGCGTCTGGAGTTCGGAGGTGGCCGCCTCGTAGTCCGACTTCACCGAGTCGTCCGGCTCGTTACCGCCGCGGAGCGCCGCCTCGATACGCGTCTCCAACTCCTCTAGGCGGTTCCGCATCTCGACCAGATCGCGATCGTCCGAGGCCGCGTCCATGGCACGCTTGAAGGCTTGGTACTCCTCGGTGCGCGCGAGCGCCGCCCCCAACTCCTTCGCCATATCGTAGACGCTCGCCATGGATCAAGCTCCCCGTTCGATGTTCGACGCGGACGAGGTCGCCGTCACGATGCGTTCCTTGCCCGCGAGGTCTCTGCGGATCTTCACGTCGCGGTAATCCTCGCTGATCTCGGCGAGCGCCGCGACGGCCCTCGCCTGCCCTAGCCCGATCTCCAGCGCCAGCAGCCCCCCGGGCCGGAGGTGCGCAGGCGCGCCCGCGACGATGGATCGGATCACCGAGAGCCCGTCCGAGCCGCCAAAGAGAGCTTCCGAGGGCTCCCAGTCAACGATCTCGGGTGCCAGGCCCCCCCGATCGCCCTCGGACACGTAGGGGGGATTGGAGACCACGACGTCGAAGCGCTCCTCCGGGGCGAGGGGCTCGAAAAGCGTCCCCGGCCGTAGATCCAGCTTTGCGGTCGACCCCAGGGCCGCACGATTGCGGGCCGCGACATCGAGGGCAACAGGCGAAACATCGGTGGCCACGACCCGCGCGAAGGGACCCTCCGCCAGCAGCGACAGGGCGATCGCTCCGGAGCCGGTACCGATGTCGAGCCCCACCATGTCCGTTCGGCCCCCCTGTGCGGGCTCCTTCGTCCACGACAACACGGCCTCCACCAACTGTTCCGTCTCCGGCCGCGGAATCAGCACGCCCGGTCCCACTTCGAGCTCCAGCGTGCGGAAGGACTGTCGGCCGAGCACGTACTGGAGGGGCTCACGCTTGGCGCGGCGCTTCAGCAGGGGACGGAACTCGTCCAGCTCCCGGCTGGTCAGCGGTCGCTCGTGCTGGAGGTACATTTCCAGCCTCCCCAGCCCGAGTACGTGCGCGAGCAGGTACTCGGCGTCGAGGCGTGCGCTGTCCACCCCCTTGGTCTTCAGGTAATCGGCGCTCCAGAGCATCATGCGGAGCACCGTCCACGGTTCCCCATCCGCCTGACCACGCGGCTGAGCCGCTGCGCTCATGCCGCACCCCCGAGCCGCTCTTCCTCTTCGGCGAGACGCAGCGCAGCCGTGATCTCGGACAGATCGCCGTTGAGCACCTCGGTGAGCTTGTGCAGTGTGAGCCCGATGCGGTGATCGGTGACCCGGTTCTGCGGAAAGTTGTAGGTGCGGATCTTCGCCGACCGGTCGCCGGTCCCGACCTGCGTCTTCCGCTCGCGGGCGCGGACGGCCTCCCGCTCCGCGATCATCTGATCGAGCAGTCGGCTGCGCAGCACCTTGAGCGCCTTCGCCTTGTTCTTGTGCTGCGACTTCTCGTCCTGGCAGGTTACGACGAGCCCAGAGGGAATGTGTGTGATGCGCACTGCCGAGTCCGTCGTGTTCACGGACTGGCCCCCGGGTCCCGACGAGCGATACACGTCGATGCGCAGGTCGTTGGCGTCGATCTGGAGATCGACCTCCTCCGCCTCCGGAAGCACTGCGACCGTCGCCGCCGAGGTGTGGATGCGCCCCTGCCCCTCGGTGGCGGGCACGCGCTGCACGCGATGCACCCCCGACTCGTAACGCAGCCTGCCGTAGGCCCCGCGCCCCCGCACGGTGAAGATCGCCTCCTTGATGGAGCCCGGGATGCCGTGCGAAAGGCTCACGAGCTCGATCGACCATCCTTGGCCCTCGGCGAGGCGCCGGTACATCTCCATGAGGTCGGAGGCGAAGAGGCCTGCTTCGTCCCCTCCGGTCCCGGCGCGGATCTCGACCACCGCCGCGCGGTCTCCGAGTGGATCCTGCGGAACCAACAGATCGCGGACCTCGGCATTCAGCTTCGCGATGATTCCGTCGAGCCGGGCCAACTCGACCTCGGCCATGGCGCGCATGTCGGGGTCGTCCCCCTCGCGGAGCTCGATGGCACCCCCATGCTCCGTGAGCGCATCGCGGAGGCGTGCGCCCGTGGAGACGATGGGCTCTAAATGCGAGCGCTCCTGGGCGAGGTCGCGGAGCTTGTCGGGGTGCGACAAGACGTCCGGGCTCGTCAACGCGTCGTTCACTTCCGCGAATCGACGCTCGGCATCGCGAAGGCGCTCGTCCAGCTTGGGGTCGAGGGTCGCGGTCTTCATGGTCGCGCCACCCCACACGCTCTGGGCGTGGGTGCCCCCCTACTTCCCGGCCTTCTCGGCCTTCTCGGCGCCCTCGTACTTCCGCTTGAATCGATCGACACGGCCGGCGGTGTCGATCAGGCGCTGCCTGCCCGTATAGAAGGGGTGGCACACGCCGCAGATCTCCACGTGGATCTCACCGACCGTGGCCATGGTCTGAAACCGATTCCCGCACGCGCACGAGACCGTAGCGGCCTTGTACTCGGGATGGATACCCTGCTTCATGTCCCACTCCGAACGCCTGAGTCGCCCAACGAGAGCCGGAAAACCTACACCGGGCGCCCCGAGGGGTCCAGGGATCCGGGCGGGCGGGCGAACCTGAAGGAAGCCACGACCAGGAGCAGGGCCGCCAGGGCGGCACCGGTCCCCATCAGGTCCCCGAAACGGGTGTAGAGCGTGGTGACGTCGGTCGTCAGGACCTGGCCGGTTCTGATGTCCGGCTCGAACAGGTTCGTGGCATCCGTCACTCGTCCGACCGGGTCGATGAACATCGAGATCCCAGTGTTGGCCGCCCGCGCCACTCCGGCGCGGTTCTCGATCGCCCTCATGACCATGTGCGCGGGGTGCTGCCAGAGCGCCGTCGTGCGGGCATAGAGGGGCTCCCGTCCGTACCAGGCGTCGTTGGTGATGTTGACCAACACATCGGCACCCTCCTGCCGAAAGCGCCGCGCCCCCTGGGGGTACGACGACTCATAGCAGATCAGGACGCCATAGTCCGTTTCCCCCACCCGGACCATGGGCCACTCCTGCCCCACCCCGAACCCCCCGAAGTACTGGAGATTGCCGAACCACGCCGGGGGAATGAGGGGTACGCGCTCGACGAAGGGAACCAGGTAGCGCTTGTCGTACCGGTAGTCCCACAGCCCCATCGAATCCAGCACGAAGGCCGAGTTGAAGGGCGTGAACGCGCCGGTCAGGTCACCGTCGTAGCCGAGGGCGCCCATCAGGATCGGCGTCTGCGCGTAACGTGACCACTCGATGAGTGGATCGAGGAACCCCCGGTGGATCTCCGCCTCGGGGAAGATGCGCAGGACCACCTCCGGCATCACGATCAGATCCTGCCCGCCGCGCGCCGACACGCCCGGGAGGAGCGTCACGAGGGATGCGTAGGTGCTGTCGAGCCCCGCGCGCGCATCGAGCTTGATGTGTTCGGGAATATTCGGCTGGACGACCACCACGGTCCCGGCCTCGCGCATGGGCAGCGTGTCGGCCCGCCACACGCCCCAAGCCATCGGCAGGACGAGGGCAAGCACCGCGGCCGAGGCCGGGAACCCCCATCGCCCCCGCTCCCGCACGCGAAGCACCACCAGCGCGAGGAGGCCGTTCACCATCGCGATCCAGAACGACACTCCGCGGCTCCCCACCAACTCCGCGATACCGACGAGCTCGGGGAAACCCGTGAGGGAGGTCCCGAGGTCCAGCCACGGGAACGCGATCGTGCTCGGCAAGTGCGCGCGCGTCCATTCGGCAGCGACCCAAGCGACCGGTAGGGCGAGCCAGAGCGGGGTTCGCACTCCATGGAGGGCACGGTGCAGGATCCACCCGAACAGCACCGCGATGCCGATGAGCCCCACCAGGGAGGCGAGAAAGGCCAAGATCGCGAGCGGAGTGAACCAGATCAGCGCGATGAGAATCCAGTAGAACACGATGCCGAAGTGCACGGCCCCGAAGGTGACAGAGCCCCGGATCGCCGCCCGGCGCCCTTCGGCATCCCCTGGCAACGCAAACACCCAGAGCGCGAATGGCACCAGCCCGACGAAGGGAGGCACGAGGAGGTGCAAGGGCGGATACGAGAGCGCGAGCAGGACGGCCGAGACCG
Source organism: Longimicrobiales bacterium (assembly GCA_040081395.1). Lineage (GTDB taxonomy): Bacteria > Gemmatimonadota > Gemmatimonadetes > Longimicrobiales > Gaopeijiaceae > UBA2982. The sequence goes on along the minus strand of JBEBGN010000041.1, from coordinate 10,856 downwards.
CCGGCACGAGCCGCTCCCCCTGACGGGGCCAGAGCAGACCCTTCACCGCAGCCAACCGACCCCCGGCCGGCACGGAGGCTATAGCTCCACCTCGCGCCCGGTCTCGGCTGCGCGGTACGCTGCTTCGATCAACTCCATCAGGGCGACCTGTTCACGGGGTACCGCGGCGTCACTCCGCCCCGCCACGCTCTGGACGAAGTCGTCCAACAGGCGGCGATACGCGTTCGTGTAGGGATTTTCGCCTCCGCTCGGCTTCGGTTGCCGCGGCGTGACCTCGATCGGCCGGCCCCCCAACTGCTTGTAGACCTCGAGCGGGGGAAGCGAGCCGGATCCCTCCGTGCCCATCACGCGCGCGAAGTAGCGGTCATCCGCGGCGAAGAGCCGGTTGCTCACCTCGAGCGAGAGCGCGATCCCCCCATCCGTCTCGGCCATCAGTGTGGCGGCGTCCTCGACCGAGGGGGCCTTGGGGCTCGTCACGCAGGATACGCGCGTCACCTTCGGGTAGCCGACCAGCCACATACACAGGTCCAGCGCGGGCACGCCCAAGTCGATCAGCGCCCCGCCCCCCGCGCCTCGATCGTATCGCCAGCTGTGCCGAGACCCCGGCATGAGCCGGGTCATCCAACTTCCTCGCACCGCATAGACGTCGCCCAGCTCGCCCCCCGCGATGAAGTCGCGCAGGGCGATGACGCCTGGGCGATACCGGTGCGGCATACCAACGACGAGCACCTTGCCGGACTGCTCTGCGGCCTCGACCACACGAGCCGCTCCCTCGGATGTCGTAGCGAGCGGTCGCTCCACGAAGACGTGCTTGCCCGCTCCCAGTGCCGCGATCGCCATCTCCTCGTGGAGATGGTTGGGCGTGCACAGGACGACGGCATCCAGGTCCTCGCGTTCGATGAGCGAGTCGGCGTCGCACACGTTCGGGATCTTGAAGCGGCGCGAGAGCGCCTCGGCTTTGTGGAGGTCCGCATCCGCCACCGCCACCAGCTCCACGTCCTCGCGCTCGGCGAAGATGGGTACGTGGACGACCTGGCTGATCGCGCCGGTGCCGACCACCCCGACTCGGACTCGGGAGGCGTTCTCGCTCATCGTCCCTCACCCGGGGCGTTCGGGCCGACCATGATCTGCATGCCAGCCCGTGCGGTGAAGAATTGCAGGTCGCTCATGACCTCGTACTTGGACACGCCATAGACGCGCATCCCCTGCGTCACGGGATACTCCATGCCGAAGTGGAGGTTGACCCCCGCGGTCACCGAGTCGAGCAGATCGTCGATGAAGGTACCCGCGATGGCGTTGCCATCGCCGTCGAGGATGTGCGCGGTGACTCCGAGGCCGCCATAGGTGAGCACGTCGAGTAGAGAGTCCCACACCACATGCGCGTCGACTCCGATCGCGATATCGCGCCACTCGATCGTGCCGAGGTCGAGCTGCGGGGAGGGTGATCCCGACTGAGCCGTGATGAGCGCCTCGATCCGGTCCTCGAGTTCGGTGATCTCGCCCTGTTCGAGGGGCGAAGACCAATACGACACGTGGGGCATGATGCGGAGTCCGGGGCCGGCGTATCCCAGATCGAAACGGAGTCCGACGCCTTGGGCCGGCTCGATCCGCGTCGGCCACAGATATCCCCAGTCGACCCCGACCCCGCGGAAGGACAGGTGTTCGTAGTCGAGGTCCGCGAGCTCCTGCGCCCACCCCCCCGACGGAACGAGCAGGCTCGCGCACGCCACCACCCCCAGCATCCCTCGCACTAGCGCCATCCTCCTCACGTCGGTTGGGGTCGAGCGGTGCGCACTTCGGCCACGAGATCGTAATCGAGCGCGTCCACGATGTGTACTTCGACCATGGCGCCCGGATCCACGTCGACGGGTCCCCGGATATGCGTCACGCCGTCGATGTCGAGCGCCTGCGCCGGGGTGCGCGCCACGGCCACGTACTCCGGGTCGCCCTCTATCCGCTCATCCACGAGTGCGAGCGCGGTCGAGCCCACCAACGCGGCGTTCCGTTCGAACGAGATGATGCGCTGCGCGTCCATGAGCTCCTCGAGCCGGTCGCGAGCCTCTGCCGGGTCGACCTGGCCATCGAGGTCCGCGGCACGGGTGCCCTCCTCGAGCGAATAGGGGAACGCACCCACCCGGTCGAAGCCGACTTCCTCGAGCAGGTCGAGCATGTCACGGAAATCCGACTCGGTCTCGCCTGGAAAGCCCACGATCACCGTCGTGCGGAGCGTCAGTCCCGGCACGGCATCTCGCAGCCACGCGACCCGTTCGCGAATGGTCGCGCGACGCTCGGGGCGGCGCATACGCTCGAGAATCCGATCGCTCCCATGCTGGATCGGCATGTCGAGATAGGGGAGGATGCGCGACTCGTTCGCGATCAACTCCACCATGTCCCGGGTGATGCCTGAGGGATACATGTAGAAGAGGCGGTACCAGGGCACATCGGTCCCGGCCAGCAGCGCGCGCAGCAGGTCGGGGAGCAAGGGCGCGCTCGCGTCGTGGCGGCGTAGGTCCCGTCCATACCAAGTCGTGTCCTGCGACACGATGTTGAGCTCCCTCACACCCGCGGCGCCCAACCCCGCGGCCTCGCGTACCAAGTCCTCCACTGGCTGAGAACGGTGCAGACCCCGCATGAGTGGGATCGCACAGAACGCGCATGTATGGTCGCACCCCTCGCTGATCTTCAGGTACGAAGTGTGCGGGGTGGTCGTGGAGAGGATGCGCAGTGGTCGCTCCATGACGGGAATAGCCGCATCCAGCTCGGGCAGATATCCGCGCCGACGGAGCTCGGGGAGCAGCTTCGGCAGGTCGGTGAGCCCCAAGAACAGATCGACCTCGGGAATCTCCGCGGCCAGCTCGGCGCCATGCCGCTCGACCAGGCACCCCACCGCCACCACCGCAGCAAGACGCCCCCGCCCCTTCGCCTCGCAGGCCTCGAGAATCGTCTCGATGGACTGCTCCTTCGCCTCTTGGATGAAGCCGCACGTGTTCACGATCACCACGTCGGCCTCGTCGACCTCCGAAGTGATGCGCGCGCCCTGCCCCACCAGGGCCGCGAGCATGCGCTCAGAATCCACGGTGTTCTTGTCGCATCCGAGTGTCACGAGCGCGACGCGTGGTCCGTGCAGCGACCCGGCCTCCGAGGCCACGTGCCGAGCCGCGACGACGTCGTGGGGAACGCCAGCGCGCACCGGCTCCGGAGAGAGCGGAAAAACCGGGAGCGAGCGCGTCCCCGCTCTCAACGGACGTCCAAGGTGGTGACACCCGCAGGCGGCGTGAACACGAAGAAGCCACTGGGGGGCGCGACGTCGAATTGGATGTTGCTGAGCGCCACCGTGCGACGGTTGCCGTTGTCTTCCTCTACTCGGATCTGCCGGAGCAATGCGGTGCCTTGCTCGATCCAGAGGATCGCGGCGCGATAGGACTGCCGCGTCCGAGGCACGAGGCGCAGTCGGTGCGTGCTCGCGCCTTCCAGCGTTTCGGCCCCCTCGTACGTGACAGTGTACTTCTGCTCGGGGTTCTCCAGGAACTCACGATGGAAGTCGCGCCCACCGGCGCGCTCCACGGGGGCCCGGAAGGCCTGTCGGGGGTCGCTGCTGGGGAGGTAGTACCAGAACGTGGTCCCGTCGATCACGACTACGTCCCCCGCCGGGTCCGTGAAACGCATCGCGAACAGGTTCGGACGGGACTGGCAGAGTCGCCCACGCGCGCTGCGCTCCTGGTCGAGGAGCGGGACCGCCAGATGCTGCACGAAGTCCGCGCACAGCGTCGATACTGGCGCATAGCGTGCCGACGCCTCCTGAAGGAGCGCCATACCGCGGTCCTGTGCCTCGACCCGCGACGTAGCGAGGGCGATGACCGCGAGCGAGCCGAGCCACATGCGCGCCCGCATCATCCTTCCCCCCTGAACATGGCGTCCAACCCGTCGAGACCCATCAGGACCTCCCTTCCCTTCGCCCCTTCGGACGGGCCGAGCACGCCGGCATCCTGCAGCTGATCCACGATGCGCGCTGCGCGCCCGTACCCGATGCTAAGGCGGCGCTGCAGGAGCGAAGTCGACCCGCCGCCGTTCTGAATGCAGAGTTCCGCCGCGGGCCGGAAGAGTTCGTCCCAATCTCCTCCGATCTCCTCGGCGGTCGCCTCGGCCTCCTCGAGCTCCTGGCCCTTCAGTTCCTCCAGGATGTCCGTTTCCAGACCAGGACGCGCCTCGGCCTCCTCGACGACGCCATGTCGCTCGAGCAACTCGACGTACCAGTTCATCAACCGCTCCGTGTCCTCGGTGGGCAGGTACGCCCCCTGGATCCGCACCGGATCGCTCCTGCCCGGAGGGAGGAAGAGCATGTCGCCGTTGCCGAGCAGGGCGTCCGCCCCGTTCTGATCGAGAATGGTGCGCGAGTCGGTCTTGGAAGCCACGCGGAACGCGATGCGGGTCGGGAAGTTCGCCTTGATGAGGCCGGTGATGACGTTTACCGACGGGCGCTGCGTGGCCACGATGAGGTGGATCCCGATCGCGCGCGCTTTTTGGGCAAGCTGCGTGAGCGGCTTCTCGATCTCTGCTTGCACGGTCATCATGAGATCGGCGAGCTCGTCCACGACGACCACGATGTAGGGCAGCACGCCATCGGTGTACACCCAGCGGTTCTCGTCACCTTCCGGCCCCTTCGGCTCCACCCGCTGCAAGGGCTTTCCCGCGCGTACCTTGCGGTTGAACTCCTGGATGGAGCGGACGTAGTTCGCCTTGAGCAGCGCGTAGCGGCGCCCCATCTCCAACACTGCCCATTTCAGTACACCGGCAGCGTCGCGAGGGTCGGTCACGACGTTGTGACGCAGGTGCGGAAGCCGTGAGTACACGGACAACTCGACCATCTTGGGGTCGATCATGAGCAAGCGGAGCGTCTCGGGCGTGTGCTTGTACACCAGGCTCGTGACGATCGTGTTCAGGCACACCGATTTGCCGGAGCCCGTCGTGCCGGCAATCAGGACGTGGGGCATCGACTCGAGCGTCGCCACGTAGGGGCGTCCGTTCAGGTCCTTGCCGAGCGCGAGGGGCAGTTCGCCTTTGGCGTTGCGGAACGCCGGGGCCTCGAGGATCTCGCGCAGGTTCACGATCTCGGGGCGCGGGTTGGGGATCTCGACGCCCACCGCGCCCTTCCCTGGAATGGGCGCGACGATGCGGATGGCGTGCGCCTTCATCGCCAGCGCGAGGTCCGCGTCCAGGTTGGCGATGCGGTTCACCTTCACGCCCGGCGCCGGGATCACCTCGAACTGGGTGACCATCGGCCCGGTGGTACGCCCGCCGAGCTCGCTCTCGACATTGAAGGTCTTCAGCTTCTCGACCAGGACCCGGCCCAGGTCGTCCAGCTGGCGATCCATGCTCTCGCGGTCGACGTGCTCGGGCGCGCTGAGCAGGTCGACGGGCGGCACCTCGTGGTCGAACACGCCCTCGGTGACACCATCGGCCGGGGCGAGGTCGTCGTCGATCGCCACCGGGTCGGGGACCACGGCATCCACCGGAGCCACCACAGGGGTCGGCGCGTTTGGCTCGGCAAGACGCAACGCCTCGACCGCCGCGCCCTGGAGCGCCGGCGCGCCGATCACGACCGGCAAGGGCTCGGCAACCTCGGCTGGCTCCTCCTCGGTGGGCCCGTCGGGCTGGTCCTCCTCGAGCCATGCGGGCGCGAGCCCGGGCAGCGGCGCCGCTGCGGCCAGCGTGGGCGCGGGCTCGCGGCGCGATGCGCGTGCGTCGGCGATCTCCTTCCCCTTCGTCGACAGGGTATCCGCGAGCGAGCGGGCGGTGCGACCCGCGACGTCCCCGCCGACCTTCACACCCCTGCCGACCGACCGTAGGGGGTTCCACCCGAGCGTGCCCACCGACAGCACCACCAGGGCGACCCCCGTAGCCAATGCCGCACCCAAGCGACCCAGCACACCCACGAGCGGCTCACCCAGCCCCGACCCGATCCACCCGGCGAGTGGCTCGGCGCCCAGGACCCAGAGCATCGCGGGCGCGAGCATCGACAGGCCCGCGTCGAGAATGACCAGCCGGTTTGCGCGGGCGGGCGCGAGCCACCCTCCGGCCTTGAGACCACCCAGGGCGAAGAGGGCAGGCGCGAGGAACATGGACACCCCGAACGAGACTTCGAGCCCCTGACGGATCAATCTGCCCGCCGGCCCCATCATGTTTCCCGAGGGGAACCACTGCGTCGCTCCCGGACCGAGTAGCGGCACAGGAAGCAGTGCGAGCAGGAGGAAGAGCGATACCGCCAGGAGGCCGACACCCCCGATTTCGCGCCTCTGCTCTTCGGTGAACATCGGTAGGTCAGTCGCTCGTCAGGACGATGACCTGATCTCGCATCTCGGCCACGATGTCGTGCCGATCGACCTCGGCGCAGATCTCCAGATCGTCCCCGAGCCCGATCTCCGTGAGAGCCCGGCCCCCGTCCGTCAATTCCAGAAGCTTCCGCGTCGGCTTGCGGAACCCGGCGAGCGCGCGGGCCGCCCGCGCCGCGTCGTTCAAGTCCCCTTCGGCGTCCCCGAGGATTCTGCGCACGAGGTGGCCCGCGCACAGAGAATCATCCATCGAAAAACGACCCTCGCGCCCCGCGCAAATCACTACGACCCGATCGGCTCCCTGCACGGTACGCGCGACCGCACCCACGTTGGTGAACGCGCCCGCGATCACGCGTTGACCATGCTGCCCGACGATGAGCGCGCGCGTACCGTTCGTGGTGCTCATGACCAGGCGCTTACCCTCGACGGCCTCGCGCGTGAACTCGCGCGGGGAGTTGCCTAGATCGAAGCCCTCGACCTTGGAACCCTTCCGCTCTCCGCAGAGGAGCGTGTCCTCGCGGCCGAGCGTATGCGCGAGCTTCACGGCCTCCTCGGTGGAGGACATCGGATAGACCCCGCGCGCGCCGTTGGCGAGCGCCTCGAGCAGCGTGGTCGTGGCGCGTACGACGTCCACCACCACAACCACAGCCGACTCCAGGGTCGCCGGATCTACCTCAGCGACCGTGAAGTACGTTTCGATCCTCATGCGTTCGCGGTGTCTTCAGCCATCAGGCGGGCGACGAAGCCGGTGTCCACCTCTCCCCGGACGAAGGCCTCGTCGTCCACGATTCGCCTCAGGAACGGCAACGTGGTCGGGATACCCTCGATGATGAACTGATCCAGCACGTGTCGTGCCCGAACGATCGCCTCGTCCCGGGTGTTGCCGCTCACGATCAGCTTGGCCAGCAGCGAGTCGTAGTGGCGAGGGACCGTGTACCCCGCATAGACGTGCGTATCGAGCCGCACGCCGGGACCGCCTGGCGGGTGGAAGGTGGTGATCTTGCCAGGCGCCGGCGCGAACCCGCGCGCGGGGTCCTCGGCGTTGACCCTGAACTCGATCGCATGCAGGCGGTGCGTCACGTTCTCCGGTGCGGCGAGCGGCTCGCCGGCCGCCACGCGAATCTGCTCCTTGAGCAGATCGACCCCAGTCGTCACCTCGGTGACGGGGTGCTCGACCTGGATGCGCGTGTTCATCTCCATGAAATAGAACGAACGGTCGTGGTCGAGCAGGAACTCGATCGTGCCCGCGCCCACGTAGTCGATCGCCTTCGCCGCCTTCACCGCGGCCTTCCCCATCGCCTCACGCAGCTTGGGCGTGAGCGCCGGGGACGGAGCCTCCTCGACCAGCTTCTGGTGCCGACGCTGGATCGAGCACTCGCGCTCGCCGAAGTGCATGACGCGACCGAACTGATCGCCGAACACCTGGATCTCGACGTGGCGCGGCCGGATCAGGCAACGCTCCAGGTAGACACCGGGATTGCCGAAGGCCGCGCGGGCTTCGGCCTGCGCCGTGGTGAACATCTTGGCGAAGACGTGCTCGTCCTCGGCGATGCGCATCCCCTTCCCGCCCCCGCCCGCCGAGGCCTTGATCATGATCGGATAGCCGATCTCGGCGGCGGCCGCCTTGGCCTGCTCCATGTCGTCGATGATGTCCGGCGTTCCCGGCACGGTGGGAACGCCCGCCTTGGCCATCATCCGCCGCGCGGTCGCCTTGTCGCCCATGGACCGGATCTGGTCGGGCCGCGGTCCGATGAAGGTGATCCCGGAGCGCGCGCAGATCTCGCTGAACTCGGCGTTCTCTGCGAGGAAGCCATACCCCGGGTGGATCGCCTCGGCGCCGGTGATCTCGGCTGCGGCTATGATACGCGGGATGTTGAGATAGCTCTCGGCCGCCGACGCAGGTCCGATGCACACGTCTTCGTCCGCGAAGCGTACGTGCAGCGACTCCCGGTCCGCCTCCGAATACACGGCAACCGTCTGCACGCCCAGCTCGTGGCAGGCGCGGACGATCCGCAGGGCGATCTCCCCGCGGTTGGCGATGAGGACCTTCTTGAACAAGGTCAGCGCGGATCGACGCGGTACAGAACCTGCCCGTACTCGACGGGCTGGGCGTTCTGGACGCAGACTTCGACGATGGTCCCGGAGACCTCGCTCAAGAGCTCGTTCATCAGCTTCATCGCTTCGATGATGCAGAGCGCGTCGCCCGGGGATACTCGTTGGCCGATCGAGACGTACGCCGGAGCGTCCGGCGCGGGCGCGTGATAGAACGTGCCCACCATCGGGGACGTGACCTCGATCAGCTCACGGGCGGGCGTCGAAGACGGGCGCTCCGTGGAACGCGGTGCCTCGCTCGCCGGCGAAGCCGCGGGAGCCTGCACCGCACCCGCCGTCGTAGCCCCCGGTGAGAGGACGACCGCACCCGCTGCAACAGGGGGAGTCTTGGCGAGTCGGATGCGCGAGCCACCTCGTTCGATCTCGAGCGAATCCACCCCGCTCGCGTCGAAGACCTTGATGAGGCGCTCTATGAAGTCGAGGTCGATCATACGGCCACCCGTGACAGGTACTTGTCTTCCGTCCGGTCGATCTTGAGCACGTCTCCCTCTTCGACGAAGAGCGGCACCTGCACCACCGCCCCAGTCTCGAGGATTGCAGGCTTCGAAGCGCCGGACGCTGTGTCGCCTCGGACCCCTGGATCCGTCTGCTTCACCGCGAGCTCCACGAACTGCGGCAGCTCGACGAGAATGATCTTGTCCTCATGTACGACACCTTCGCAGGGGAGGTTTTCCTTCAGGTACTTCAGTTGATCGTCCCCGAGCAGCTCGCGCGAGATCGGGACCAGCTCGTAGGTGTCGTCCATGAAGTAGTACAGGTTCCCATCCGTGTAGCTGTACGTCACAGGACGGCGGCTGAGTCGCACGTCGGTGACCTTCTCACCCGAGCGATACGTCCGCTCCACCACGGCACCCGTCCTCACGTTCTTCAGCTTCGTGCGGACGAAGGCCGCACCCTTCCCAGGATTCACGCGCTGGAAATAGGTGATCGTCCAGAGGGCACCTTCGACCTCGAGGACCATGCCGTTGTGGAATTCGGCCGTGGTGGCCATGAGCGTCCTACCGCTTTGGGTATGTCCGGGCGCGCGGCGGCGCGCTAGACGGCTCCCAGCCGGGCCACCAAGCCCCGAAGGCCTAGAAGATAGCTCTGCACCCCAAAGCCATAAACCACGCCCACCGCGGCCCCGGAGAGGTACGAATGGTGCCGGAACTCCTCCCGCCGAGCGAGGTTGGAGAGGTGGACCTCCACGAACGGACGACTCACCCCCAAGAAAGCGTCCAGGAGCGCGATCGACGTGTGCGTGAAGGCGCCGGGGTTGATGAGAAAGCCGCTCACGCGGGGAGCAGCCTCCGCAATGAAGTCGAGGATGGCTCCCTCGTGGTTCGACTGGAATGTCTCGATCTCCACCCCGAGCCCCTTCGCCAGCTCGGTCAGCTTGCGATTCACGTCGTCGAGGGTGTCGGTTCCGTAAACCTCTGGCTCGCGTTTGCCCAGCAGGCGGAGGTTGGGCCCATGAATCACCGCGACTTTCATGCGTCCCCTCGCGGTTCCCAATTGAGCAACCCGTCGAAGTACTCGCGGATGGTCGGCCCGCCCATCTCGGCCGCTTCGGGCTCCTTCTCGGTCCAGGCGAAGGGCGACTCCACCTCGTGCCGACCAGCCCCCCCCTCCGCCAAGTCGCGCGCCAACGCTTCGACTTCCGCGTCCTTCCTTGCGGCAGCGCCTCCGTCGACAGGCTCGGTCGGCAGCGCAGCCGCCTCGATCTCCGACACCCTACGCGCGATCTCGGCGTCTCCGGGATCCTGTGACTGCAGGAAGCGGAGGACCTCGATCGCCTGCGTCGACGCACCCTGCGCCGCGTAGAGCTCAGCAAGTGTCCGCGTGAAGACCGGCTGACCCTGATCTTCCGGTCCCGCTGGGGCCTCGGCCTCGCGTTCGTCCTCCTCGTCGGCGCTCGGCGGGGCGGGCGGCGCGGCGGCCACAATCGGAGCCACTGTCTCGACGGGCGTTAGCGGCACCACCTGGGCAGCGATGGGCGCCACGCTCTCGACGGGGGGCGCCGGCACCTCGACGCGAGGTGGAGGGGGGCTCTCCGCCTTGAGGGCATCCAGGTCGATGACGATTTCGTCCGGCTGCCTGGGCGAAAGGAACTGAATGTCGACCACGTCATCGATGGGAGGCGGTGTCGGACTCGCCGCCGCGGGCACCTCCGCGCTCGCGCGCGTGGGTGCCAGGGTATCGAGGTCGAATATCGGTTCGTCGAAGTAGGAGATTCCCGCGGGCGCCGGCTCGGCGGCCGGGGGCGGTGGAGCGGGCGGAGCAAGCGGCTTCGCTTCCTGGGCGGGAGCCAGATCCGGTGCGAGCGCCGACAGGTCCATCACCGGCTCGTCGGCTACGACGTCCGGTGCGAGCGCCGACAGGTCCATCACCATCTCGTCGGCTACGACGTCCGGCGCGAGCGCCGACATGTCCATG
>JBEBGN010000180.1:0-6029 GCA_040081395.1 Longimicrobiales bacterium | reverse complement strand
TCGATGGGTCAGGACTCGATCGACGCCGGCATGATCGCGGGCGTGGTGGGAACGCTGGCCGTGATCATCATGATGATCGGCTACTATCGGCTCGCAGGCGTGTTGGCGGTCGGGGCGCTCGGGGTCTACGTGCTCCTGATCCTCGGCGGTATGGCGGCGATGGATGCCACGCTCACGTTGCCGGGTATGGCGGGCATCATCTTGTCGATCGGTATGGCAGTCGACGCCAACGTGCTCATCTTCGAGCGCATCCGTGAGGAGCTCCAGGCGGGCCGAGCTACGCGAACCGCGGTCGACGAGGGCTTCGTGAACGCGCTCTCCGCGATCGTCGACTCCAACATCACCACGCTCATCACCGGCCTGGTGCTCTATCAGTTCGGGACCGGGCCCGTGCGGGGCTTCGCGGTTACGCTCAGCATCGGCATTCTCGCGTCCTTCGTGTCCGCCATCTTCGTGACCAAGACCTTCTTCCTGATTTATCTGCAAGGGAAGAAGGCTTCGGATCCCATCAGCATCTAGGCTGCACGGTACCCAATCATGTCCATGCGCGTATTCGAGAACGCCAACTTCCGTTTCATCGAGAACCGGTCCAAGGCGTTCGTACTCTCCGGGGTCCTGGGGCTGATCACTGTGGTCGCGATGATTGCGAACGTCGCGACGATCGGCAGCTGGTTGAACTACGGCGTCGACTTCACCGGCGGCTCCCTGGTGCAGGTGCGCTTCAGCGTACCCGTGCAGGACAGCGAGCTGCGCGACGCGTTGGGCGGAGCGGACGCGCCGCCCATCACGCGCTTCGGGGAGGCCGAGGCGAACGAGTTCGTGATCCGGGCGCCCCTCGAAGAGGGCACGACGATCAATGCGGTCCGAGAAGCGATCGAAGCTCAGATCTCTTCCGGACTTCCCGGGCGCGCGTTCACGGTCGAGCGTACCGAGTTGGTGGGCGCGAAGGTCGGTAGCGAGCTCCAGGGCCGCGCGGGTATGGCCATCCTGATCTCGTTCGCGCTGACGCTGATCTATCTGGCGATCCGCTTCGAGCTCCGCTTCGGCCTGGCTGCCGTCATCGCCACCGCGCACGACATCGCCCTGACGCTCGGTCTGTTGGCGCTCTTCCGCATGGAGATCTCGCTGACCACGGTCGCGGCGATCCTGACCATTCTCGGCTACTCGCTGAACGACACCATCGTGGTCTTCGACCGCGTGCGCGAGAACATGCAGATGAAGGGCGCGCGTAAGCGCGACCCGATCGAGCTCATCAACCGCTCCGTCAACGAGACCCTGCCGCGCACGGTGCTCACCGGCGGTGCGACCCTCGCGGTGCTGCTGGCCCTCACCATCCTCGGCGGCCCGGTCATCCGGGAGTTCGCCGTCGTCATGATCTTCGGTATCGTGGTCGGGACCTACTCCTCGATCTTCATCGGCTCCGCCGCGCTCGTCGAGATCCAGAACCGGTGGGGCATGGGGGACGTGAAGGAGAAGCCGAAGCGCGCCGAACCCGCGCCGGTGTGATCGAGTATTTCGACAGTCACTGCCATCTGACCGACACCGCCTTCCGGGATGACCGGGAGGCGGTGCTGCTTCGGGCTGCGGAGGCCGGAGTGACGCGTATGGTCACCATCGCTTCCCACTTGGCCGACGCGCGCGCGGCCCTCGAGGTTGCGAAGGGATGCCCCGGCGTGTGGTGCACCGCGGGGGTACACCCGCACGAGGCGGGGAACGCCGCGCCGGGGGACGTCGACGCGGTGCGTGAGTTGGCCACGACGCACGCCGAAGTGGTGGCGATCGGCGAGACGGGGCTCGACTTCCACTACGACCACTCGCCGCGCGCCGTGCAGACCGAACTGTTCGAGGCGCACCTCGCGCTCGGGGCCGAGACGGGGCTCCCGGTCATCGTGCACGCGCGGGAGGCCGACGCGGAGATCGCGGCCGCGCTGCGCGCCATGCCCTCCGGCACGTGCGGTGTGCTGCACTGCTTCACCGGGGGTGAGGCGGCCTTCGCGGAAGCGATGGCGGCCGGCTGGTACGTGTCGTTCTCGGGGATCGCGTCCTTCGGCAGCTTCCGTGCGGCCGACCTGCTCCGTCAGGTACCTGCCGACCGGTTGCTCATCGAGACCGACTCCCCCTACCTCGCTCCGGTACCGCACCGGGGCAAGCGGAACGAGCCCGCATTCGTGGCGCGCGTCGCCGAGGCGGTGGGGCGGCACCTGGGGCTCGAGGTGGACGAGGTCGCCCGACGCACGACCGAGAACGCGCGCCGTTTCTACGGAGTCGCGTAGGGGTCGGCCATGGCACGACGCATCCAGGTCCTCCCGGACGCAGTGGCGAATCAGATCGCCGCGGGCGAGGTCGTGGAGCGCCCTGCCTCCGTCGTGAAGGAGCTCGTGGAGAACGCGCTGGACGCCGGGGCCACGCGCGTGGACGTGGCGATGGAGCGGGGGGGCAAGCGACGTATCCGCGTGGGGGACAACGGCTCGGGCATGGGGCGAGAGGACGCGCTGCTCTGTCTCGATCGGCATGCTACGAGCAAGATCGCCTCGGCCGCGGACCTGGAGGGCGTGCGCACGTTCGGCTTCCGCGGAGAAGCGCTCCCGTCGATCGCCGCGGTGTCGCAGCTCACGCTCGAGACGAGCGAGGGTCGCGCTGCGGATGGCGGCGAGAGCGGCACGCGCGTGGCCGTCGAAGGGGGGCGCATCGCCTCGGTGGAGGACTTCGCGCGTCAGCGCGGCACGACCATCGAGGTGCGCAACCTTTTCTTCAATGCGCCCGCGCGCGCCAAGTTCCTCAAGGCCGTCGCAGCCGAGGCGCGGGCGGTGAGCGAGGTGGTGACCGCACTGGCGCTCGCGAACCCGCGCGTGACCTTCGAGCTGACCTCGGACGACCGCGTGCTGCTGGATCTGCCGGGCGTGGGTGACGCGGGGGCGCGGGTCGCGCAGGTGTGGGGCAGGGAGGCGGCGGAGACGCTCGTGGCCGCCGAAGGCACCACCAGTGGATACGACCTCGGTGGGCTCGTGCAGCGCCCCGACGCGGCCAAGCCCGGAATGCGCCGCGCGTACCTCTTCGTGAATGGGCGGCCGTTCCGGGCGAGTGGCGTGCTGCGCGCGGCCGACCGTGGCTACCGAACCACGATCCCGGGGGCGGCGCGACCCTGGGTGTTCCTGTACCTGCGTGTGCCCGGGGGGGAGGTCGACGTGAACGTGCACCCGACCAAGGCCGAGGTGCGCTTCCGCGACCAGGGCCGGGTCGAGTCGCTGGTGGAGGAGGCGGTGCGCCGCGCGTTGGAAGGGGAAGGGAGCGCGGCGACGCTGGACCGCGCGGGTGCGATGCCGCACCTCACGGTGCGCGAGCGGGTCGGCCCGTCGGCGCCCGAGCGCGCCACCCCGGACTCACAGATGGCGCTCTTCGTGTCGGGTGCGAGCGCGCGTGCCCCGACCGACGAGGTGGCGGTCGAGGCGGAGCCCGCGCTGCCCGTGGGCCGGCCGCGCCTCTGGCAGGTGCTCGATACCTACGTGCTCGCCGAGACGCGCGACGGGATCCTGATCATCGATCAGCACTCCGCGCATGAGCGCATCCTCTTTCAGCGGCTCATGGACGCGTTCGCCGCGGGGGGGCAGCACGGCCAACGGCTCCTGTTCCCGCTGACGCTGCGCCTGACTGCGCCCGAGGTCGCGTGCCTGCGCGACCTGGAGAGCCTGTTCTCGAAGACGGGGTTCGAGGTCGAGCCCTTCGGCGGCGACACGGTCATCGTGCACGCGGTTCCGAACCCGCACCCCTGGTTCGACGCCGAGCGCGCGATCCGCGAGATGGTGCGCGAGCTCACGCACGGCTCCGAGCTGGTGCGGTCGGCCAAGAACCAGCACGAGCGCATCGCCATGACGTTCGCGTGCAAGAGCGCGATCAAGGCGGGCCAGCGGCTCTCCGAGCCGGAGATGCAGCGGCTCTTCGATCAGCTCTTCGCCACCGAGCTGCCGCACCACGACGTGCACGGGCGACCCACGGTGGTGCGCCTGTCGGCGCGCGAGCTGTCGAGGAAGTTCGGACGCACGTGAGCGCCGCGCGGCCTCAGTTCCTCGCCCTGGTCGGAGCGACCGCGACCGGGAAGACGGAGGTGGCGCTCCGGATCGCGGAGCGCGTGCATGCCGAGGTCGTGTCGATGGACTCGCGCCAGGTCTACCGCGGCATGGACATCGGCACGGCGAAGGCGAGCGCGTCCGAACGCGCGCGTGTGCCGCACCACGGGCTCGACCTGGTCACGCCGGCGGAGCGCTACTCCGCGGGGCGCTTCGCGCGCGACGCGCGCCTGTGGATCGGCGAGATCCGCGCGCGAGGGCACCTGCCCCTGCTCGTGGGGGGCACCGGGTTCTTCCTGCGCGCGGTGACCGATCCGATCTTCGCGGAGCCGCCGCTCGACCCAACGCGACTGGACGCGCTGCGCGGTTGGATGCGCGCGCAGAGTCGTGACCTGCTGGAGCGGTGGGTCGAGGCCCTCGACCCCGAGCGTGCCGCGCTCGCGCGCGAGGGTGGGCCGCAACGCCTGTCGCGCACGCTCGAGGTCGCGCTCCTGAGCGGGCGCCCCCTCTCCTCGTGGCACCGGGCCTCCCCCGCGGAGGCCGAAGGGCTTCCAGGGGTGATCGTGGTGCTCGATCTTCCGCGCGACGAGATCGACCGCCGCATCGAGGCGCGCACGCGGGCGATGGTGGATGCGGGGTGGGTGGACGAGGTGCGCGCATTGCTGGACGCAGGGTACGACGCGGACGCACCCGGCATGACCGGGACGGGGTACCGTGAGATCGCAGCATACGTCCGCGGTGAGGTGTCGCTGGAGGACGCGATCGAGGCGGTTCGGGTGAGCACGCGTCAGTACGCTCGGCGTCAGCTCACCTGGTTCCGCCATCAGCTTCCGGACAGTGCGGTGCGCTTGGACGCGACGGTGCCGGGGGAGGAGTTGGCCGACCTGGCGCTCGCGGCGTACGAACGGGCGGGTGGCGCGCTGTCTCGAGCCCAACACGAGGTGGGGACGTGAAGATCGGCATCACATGTTATCCGACGTACGGCGGCTCGGGAGCCGTGGCGACGGAGCTGGGGCTCGCGCTCGCGGAGCGGGGTCACGAGATCCACTTCGTGACCTACGCGCAGCCGTTCCGGCTCGTCGGGCTGCACGAGCGCGTGTTCTACCACGAAGTCGAGATGGAGGACTACCCGCTCTTCGAGTACCCGCCGTACTCGCTCGCGCTCGCCGTGGCGCTGCACGACACCGCGCGCCGTGAGGATCTCGACATCCTGCACATGCACTACGCGATCCCACACGCGGCGGCGGCCTACCTCGCCAAGCAGATGCTTGCGGCCGAGCGGGACATCAAGATCGTGACGACGCTGCACGGCACCGACATCACGTTGGTGGGGCTGCACCCGTCGTTCCGCGCGATCACGCGCTTCTCGATCTTGCAGTCGGACGGGCTGTCCGCGGTGTCGCAGTTCCTGAAGAACGAGACCGTGCGCGACTTCTCGGTGCCCGAGCATCGCATCGACGTGATCCCGAACTTCGTGGACACCGACGTGTGGCGCCGCGACCGCGAGCCGTGCCACCGCTCGAAGCTGGCCCCCGACGGCCAGAAGATCGTCATGCACGTGTCGAACTTCCGGGCCGTGAAGCGCGTGCAGGACGTGGTCGCGGTGTTCGCGAAGATCCGCGCGAAGGTGAAGGCCCGATTGGTGCTGGTCGGCGACGGGCCCGAGCGGCCGCGGGCGCTCCAACTGGCCGCCGACCTCGGCCTCGGCGACGACGTGCTCTACCTCGGGCGGCACACCTCGGTCGAGGAGCTGCTGTCCTGCGCCGACCTCTTCCTGCTCCCGTCGGCGTCCGAGTCGTTCGGGTTGGCGGCGCTGGAGGCGATGTCGTGCGGCGCACCGGTGGTAGCGTCCAACGCGGGGGGGCTCCCCGAGGTCGTCGAGCACGGCGTGTCCGGCTACCTGCTCCCCGTGGGCGCGATCGACGAGATGGCTCAGGCGGGCATCCGCATCCTGTCCGATGACGC
>JBEBGN010000040.1:0-21262 GCA_040081395.1 Longimicrobiales bacterium | reverse complement strand
CTCATGAGATCGATCTCGCTCCAGGTGACGTACCGAAGGGGCAGGCCTTCCGCCGCGTACATCTGGCTCGGCCAACGGGCAGGAACCAAGAGCGCTCGTTCCGTCGAGTGGTCGCCCGACCTGGTTGTCGACTTCGCGGCGGATGGTCGACCCATCGGGGTCGAAGTTGTCGACCCGGAGAGCGTCACCACCGGCCAGATCTTCGCCGTCTTCGACGGGCTTGGACTGGCCAGGCCGGATGCGGCGGACCTTGCCCCGCTCGCGGCCGCCTAGCAAAGGCGTGGTGCAGGGTGATCGTGACGCTTCAGAGCCCATGACCGATCGATATCTGGAGATCACGTTTCGCGATGGGAAGCGCTTCGCAGCGTATCTCTTCATGGGACGGGGAGCCGGCGCCAAGAGTGCCCGGACTGAGGCCGTCGCTGCCGGTTTGATCGTGGACTACGCGGGGGACGGGACGCCGATCGGGTTGGAGATCACGGCACCTGGCCAGGTGTCCTTCGAGGCGATCAACGCTGTGTTGGATCGCTTGGGCCAGCCGCGCCTCACCCCCGGAGAATCAGCACCTCTGGCCGCGGCGTAGCGCGTGGACGTAACGCTTCCCGTTAATAACGGGCGGCGTTACTGTTTCACTTGATCAAGAGCTTCCGGGACCGCGACACCGAACGTCCCTTCAACCGTGAGCGCGTGAAGGGCTTCGGCCATGACGTCCAGAAGGTGGCCCTGAGGAAGTTGCGCATGCTCGACGCCGCCTCCGCCCTCGAAGACCTTCGCGTTCCTCCGGCAAACCGGCTGGAGAAGCTGAAGGGTGACCGGGAGGAGCAACACAGCATCCGCATCAACAAACAATTTCGGATCTGCTTCCGCTGGCGGTCTGGGCACGCCCACGAAGTCGAGATCGTCGACTATCACTGAGGAGGACGGCGATGCCAAATGCCAAGCTACCGCCCGTACACCCCGGGGAAGTCCTTCTCGAGGAGTTCCTCGAGCCGATGGGTATCAGCCAGTATCGGCTTGCCAAGGACATCAGTGTGCCCCCCCGTCGCATCAACGAGATCGTCCACGGTAATCGGTCGGTGTCCGCCGACACTGCGCTCCGGCTGGGCCGGTACTTCGGGACCTCGGAGCGGTTCTGGCTCAACCTACAGTCCGGCTACGACCTGGACGTCGAACGTGATCGGCTGGGCGGGCGTCTAGAAATTGAGGTCGTACAACGCGCTGTATAGCCAGCGTTTGCTGCTGTCGCGGAAGACCAGGGTGGGCCCACAGCCGCCCCACCCCCGGAGAATCAGCACCTCTGGCCGCGGCGTAGCGCGTCGAAATCCCGTCTACCCCGAACAGGCGATGGCCGGGGTCCATCCTCGGAACCAGCTTCCAAGGGCATCTCGCGGACCCTCGGAGGCATCGATGAACACCTTGGACCCGGAAAAGCAGGGCGATCGACTTCGGCGCGCTCCGGCGGAGCGCTTCGCGGGGAACGCCCACGACTTCGACTTGGCTGAGTTGTTGGCCAAACTGCGGGCCGAAGATCATCGGGGCACCGACGGCCACCGTCAGATCACGCTCCTCCGCCGAGCGTCCGCGGCGCACGTCCTGTTCGCATTCGAGCCGGGCGGGAAACTCGATCGCCATCACGCAGATGGAGAAGTGTCGATCCACGTCTTGGAAGGGCGCCTCTCCGTGACGGCCGACGGGCGAGACTACAGTCTGGGGGCGGGGCATGTCCTGATGCTCAGTGCAGGCGTCCCGCACGACGTACGCGCTTCGGAGACCAGCGCGATGCTGCTGACGGTATTCATGGCGAAGGACGACTGAGGGCGGGCTGGCGCCCTTTCGGCGTGGGTATTACGGTAATACCATGCCGACGCTCACGTTCAAGGTATCGGACCGAGAGGCCGCTCGGATCCGGCAACTGGCGCATCGCGAGCGGCTCACCCTGTCCGAGTTTCTGCGTCGGCGAGCGGTCGCGCCCGCGGCTGGTGCGCCCCCGGCAGAGTATAGGATCGGCAAGGATCCCGTGACGGGGCTTCCCGTCATGGAGGCTTCGGCGGGCGTCGAGCCGGTCTCGTCCGAAGAGATCCGCGCGCTCTTGGCGGATTTCCCGTGACCTATCTGCTGGACGTGAACACGCTCCTGGCGCTCGGCCACGCGGCGCACGTCCACCACGCGCGCGTCGCGAAATGGGTGGCGACGCTGGGTCGCAAGCACACGCTGGCCACCTGTTCGATCACGGAGCTCGGCTTCGTGAGGATCGCACCCCAAGCGCGCCTCTCGCCGAACGTGACGACGGCGTGCGACCTGCTCGCTCAGCTACGGGGGAGTGCGCGGCCGGTATTCGTGCGACTCACCGATGATCTGGGTGCGGACGCGCTTCCGGCGTGGGCCGATGCTCCCGCCACGACCACCGACGGACATCTGTCGGCTTTGGCCGCCCGGCGAGACGCCCAGTTGGTGACGTTGGACGAGGGGATCCCGGGCGCGTTTCTAGTTCCGGCGTAGGGTCGCCGGGATCGTTCAGCGGTAGGGGTCCGCGGTCGAGAGATAGCGCGCGACGTACTCCCCGACCCCCACCTCGACGGGCGCGAAGGGCCGCGTGTAGTCCGCGGCGCGCAGCTTGGTGAGATCGGCTTCGGTGCGGTACTGGTAGCGGTCGCGGATCGCGAGCGGTACGTCCACCCACTCGATGTTGGGTGGCTTACCCATGGCCGCATACATCGCGCCGATGAACTCGAGCCAGCTCTGCGCGCGCCCGGTCCCGCAGTTGTAGATGCCACTGGGCGGACGTTGCTCGGCGAGCCAGGTCATCATGTGCACGCAGTCGGCCACCCAGACGAAGTCCCGTAGCTGACCCCCGTCAGCATAGTCGGGGTGGTGGGAGCGAAAGAGCGTGACGGGCTCGCCACGCGCGGCACGCGCGTAGGCCTTTGCGACCACGCTCTGCATGTCCCCTTTGTGGTACTCGTTGGGCCCGTACACGTTGAAGAGCTTCACGCCATACCAACTCGGCGGCGCATCCGCCCCGCGTGCGGCCTCACGGGCGGCCCACCGATCGAAGTCGTGCTTGCTCTGCGCGTACGCATTGAGCGGACGGAAGACCTCGAGCTCCTCTGCCGAGTCCACGTCCCGGAACCCGTGCGCGCCGTCGCCATAGGTGGCGGCCGAGGACGCGTACACGAGCGGCACCTCGTGCTCGGCGCACCAGCGCCAGAGCCGCTGCGAGAGCCGCACGTTGGTCTCGGTTAGGAGTGCCGTGTCCGTCGCGGTGGTCGAGGTGATCGCCCCGAGGTGAAAGACCAACTCGATCTCGTCGGCGCGCCGTGCCAGGAAGGCATCGAGCTCGGCGGGGGGGACCCGCTCTTCGATCGCGTGCTTGGCCAGGTTCGTTGATGGGGCATCTGCTTCGGGGAGGTCGTTCACGCACACGCGGCGGCCCTCGTCGACCAGGTGGGCGACCAGGTTCGACCCGATGAAGCCGGCGCCGCCGGTGACGAGGATCATGGGACCAAGATACGCCGCGGGGCGTGCGTGCCCATCCGTCCATGGGAGCGCCCTGCTGGGCCCCGCATCGTCCACTCCCGTCCATCGGACCATCGCCCTATCCTCCGTGTACAGACGATGGACTGTATCCGTACAGACACGGAGTTCACATGGCGAAGGGCGGAACGGTGCGGAAGAATCTGCGTTTGACCCAAGCCAAGATCGATCGCGCCAGGAAGATCCTGGGCACGGAGACCGAGACGGAGACCATCGAGCAGGCGCTCGACCTGGTGGCATTCCGCCGTGAGGTTGTCGCGGGAATCGAGCGGATTGCGGGCTCAGGGGCCGTGGATGATGCGTTCGAGCGGATGGGTGAGCGTCGGTGAAGCGCTACGTCCTCGACACGAATCTCTATATCGACGCCGCCCGGAGTGTGTCGAAGGCTGAGGAGCTGGCCGCGTTCTCGGCGGAGTTCCTGCCGCACATCTTTCTCCACGCCGTCGTGGCCCAGGAACTCCTGGCGGGCGCATCGACTGCGGCATGGAGGCGAGAGATCGAGCGAGGCATCGTCGGACCCTTCGAGCGCCGCGGGCGGATCGTCACGCCGACGTTCGACGCGTGGAAGCGTGCGGGCGCCATGGTCGCCAAACTCATCGAGTCGCGTCGATTCACTCGGGGTGGGGTCCCACGTTCCTTCTTGAACGACGCCCTAGTGGCCATGTCCTGCCATGAAGGGGGCATGACGCTGGTCACTACCAACATCAAGGACTTCGAGTCGATCGCGCAGGTCGAGCCGGTGAGGTACTGCGCCCCCTGGCCGAAGGGTTGAGGGACGAGAGTTAGAGGGTCGGCGGCTCCGTCGTGTGCGCGCTCCGCCCCCCCCTTCGCGCCACCCACCAGGCCGCGACGAACACTGCGATCCCGGCCACCATGATGGCGACGCCGATCTTCTGGAGCCGCCAGTATCCGTCCGCGATCGATACAGCCGCCCAGGCGGGGTCGTCGACCGAAGGCTGATAGTCGGGGACGCTCTGGAAGCCGAGCCACGCGCGAACGAACAGCGCTCCTCCGCCCAGGAAGAGCAGGAGGCCGACCAGGTCGAGCACGCGCCCGATGCGCGGAACGGTCTTCATGGTGGCGTCGTGGCTGGAGAAGCGCGCGTGACCCCTCCAGATTAGCGTCCTTCTCGTTGCCGACCTATGCCGATCCCGAACCACACCTGCGCGTTCGAGTCCACCCTCTTCCGCATCCCGGGAAAGGGCGGGTGGGTGTTCGCGCCGGTGCCGAAGGAACACGCACCGGGGGCGACGCTCGGTTGGGGCCGCACCCCGGTCCGCGCCACGGTGGACGGGCAGTCCTGGGATACGAGCGTCTGGCGCGAGAAGTCGGGGCGGACGCTGCTCGCGGTGCCGCAGCGCATCCGCGGCGACAAGGATCATGCGGACGCGGTCGCGGTCGTGCTCGAGTACAGCATCGAGTACCGCTTCCCGTCGAGCCCGTGAGCCAGCCGCTGGATCCGTCGGTGCGCGCGCAGTGGCACGAAGCCTTCGAGCAGCGCGACTGGGCGGGTGTGCGCAGGCTGTTCGCGGATCACCCCGCGCTGCACGCGCTCCTCGACGAGCCGATCTTCCCCTTCGACACGCCGGCGTTGGTGCACTTTGCCGCGCAGCAGGACCTGGAGGCCGTCGATCTCCTGCTCGAGCTCGGCGCGGACCCGAACCGCCGGACGGACTGGTGGGCGGGCGGGTTCCATCCGCTGCACCACGCGCGTGGTGCGGTCGCGGCGCGGCTCCTGCGCGCGGGCTCGGTGCCGGACGCGTGCGGCGCCGCGCAGATGGATCGGCCGGACCTGCTCCGGGCTCTGCTGGTGACGGACCCCTCCCGCGTGCACGAGCGGGGCGGGGATGGTCAGACCCCCCTTCACTTCGCGCGCTCGCGCGAGGTGGTCGACCTTCTCCTGGCGCACGGCGCCGACATCGATGCGCGCTGCGTCGATCACCGGAGCGCGCCGGCACACTGGATGCTCCAGGGGAAGCGGGGCGTGGGCCGCTACGACCTCGCTCTGTACCTGGTCGAGCGTGGGGCTCCCGTGGACCTGTTCCTGGCGGCCGCGCTTGGACTCACCGACCACCTGCGCGAGATGCTCGCGCGGGATCCCTCGCTCGTCGACCTGCGCACGGGGATGGGGGAGTACGGGGAGCAGCCGCCGAGCAGCTTCCATATCTATACATGGACGCTCGGGCAGCACCTCTCGCCGCTCCAGGTCGCGGCACAATTCGAGCAGGGGGAGGCGCTCTCGCTCCTGGAGTCCCTGTCGACTCCGAAGGATCGGCTGCTCGCCGCGTGCGCTTCGGGGCAGGCCGAGGAAGCGCGCGCGATCGTTCGAGAGCACCCAGGGTTGGTGGCGGCACTGAGCCCGGAGGATCGGCGTGTGCTTCCGGATGCCGCCTGGGCCGGCAGGGCGTCGGCGGTCGATCTCATGCTCTCGCTGGGGTTCGATGCGGCGGCATTGGGGCAGGACAACGGAACGGTGCTGCACTGCGCGGCCTGGCAGGGGTCGGCGGCGTGCATCGAGGTCGCGCTGCGGTACCCCGCGGTGCGCGCGCTCGTCGAGCACCGAGATGGGGTGCACGGCAGCACGCCGCTCGGATGGTGCTGTCACGGTGCGCGGTTCAGTCGGAACGGGGGAGGCGACTACTCTCGCGTCGCGCGGCTCCTGCTCGAAGCAGGGGCTCGGTCGGGGCCGAACCTGGCGGACGCTCCGGAGGCCGTGCGTGCGGTCATCCGCGAGTTCGAGGGGAGGGCGTAGGGGGCTCCTCTCTTGCGCGGAGGGTGTCGCGAGCCGTCGTTTGGGTTCGTCGTAGGCTCTCGCACCCTGCCCGAGGAGCGCCTCGTGTCCCGGTTCACTCGCATCCTATCCGTGGTCGCGTTCGCTGCGACCACGCTTCCTGCATCCCTGTCGGCCCAGGAGGGAGTGGCGGTCTGGTCGCGGGAGGAGCTGGCGCGTCGAGACGCTGCCCTCTCCACGACCGTGGGTGCCGACCACTCCTCGCGCGAGACGTTGGCCGACTATGGCAACCACCGCTTCCGGCTTCTCTATCGGGATGCGGACGGTGTGCCGGAGCAGCACGACGAGATCATCGACGTGGTGATCGTCCAGAGCGGCGAGGGCACGCTCCTGGTCGGGGGCGCCCTCGTGAACCCGCGGGGGAACGCCGACACGGGGGAATACCTCGGCACGGGTATCGACGGCGGTGAGCGCCACCCGCTCGGGCCGGGGACGATCGTGCATGTTCCGGCCGGTCTCCCGCACAGCTTCCTCGTGCCGGCGGGTGGGCATATCACCTATGTGCTGGTGAAATTTCCGGCGCCTGGCCCGCAGTGATCGCATGACGTCGACCCGGGTGCGCGGCCCCCTTGCCTGGATCGCACTCGCCGTGGTGCCCGCGGCGTGCGGCGGGCAGGAAGGGCCGGCGGCTCCGGTGCGCGCGACCACGGAGTGCACAATTACGCGCATCGTGGATGGCGACACGCTGATCTGCGAGCCGGTCGGTCGTGTCCGGCTGGTCGGCATCGACACCCCGGAGCGCGCGCAGGAGCCCTTCGGCGACCGCGCCACGGAAGCGCTCGAAGCCATGATCCCCGAGGGTGGTGTTGTCCAGCTGGAGCCCGACGCGGAGGACCGCGACCAGTTCGACCGAGCGCTCCGCTACGTCTGGGTGGAGGGACGCATGCTGAACTGGGTGCTCGTCCGCGCAGGGTACGCGGTCCTCCTCACCTATCCACCGAACGTCCAATACGTGGATCTGCTGAGAGCGGCCCAGTCCGCGGCCCAGGACGAAGGCGCGGGCCTGTGGGCCGTCGACGGCTTCGCGTGTCCACCTCAGGAATACCGCCGGGGGGATTGCCGCTGAGCTGAAGAGGGTACTTCCCGACAGATCCGGCCGCTGTCGTCGGGTAACCTGAAGCGCGTGACCGTGCTCACGAGATCAGGAGCGTACCATGCTGACGCATGCGAACCCTTCGACCCGTGTGGTGGGCTTTTGGGCGGCGGTAGCCTCGACGGTGTTCAGCCTTTCCTACGTGGTGGGCCAACTGGCGGAGTGGGGCGGGTGGCTCGGCTCCGCGGGTGGCCCGGAGAGTTCGAGCACGCCGCTCGGCATCTTCGTGCTGCTCACGCCGTCCTTGCTCCTCGGCGTGGCGTTTCTCGTCCTGCTCGTGAGTGTCCATCAGGTCGCGCCGCCCGAGCGGAAGGTCTGGAGCCAGGCCGCGCTGGCGTTCGGCACGGTCTACGCGGTGCTCATCTCGATGAACTACTTCGTACAACTGACGCTGGTGGGGCCGCGCATGATGGAGGGGCGGACCGAAGGCATCGAGATGTTCCTGTTCGTGCCCTTCGACTCGTTCCTCTACGCGGTCGATATCCTGGGATACAGCTTCATGAGCGTCGCCGCGCTCTTCGCGGTGCCGGTGTTCGAACGCGGAGGACTCGAGGGAAGGGCGCGTTTGTTCCTGCTCGGCACGGGGCTCGTGCTCCCGTTCCTGGTCGGCCAGATGTACGTGCACGCGCTCATCTGGCCGGCGGTCCTGTGGGCCGTGGCGTTCCCCGCCGCGACGTGGACGCTCGCGCTCCTCTTCCATCGGGACGCGGTGCACGTGGAAGGGGTCGCGTGGCGGATGGAGATTGTCGCCCGCTGACCCGCGTTAGCTCGATGCCGGTCTCTCCGACGAGATCGTCAACCGGAATCCGTCGGGGTCGCGCAGCCGAAAGACGCGCGCCCCCCAAGGCATGTCCGCCGGCTCGGAGTCGAGCGTACCGCCCCGCGACTGGATGTCTCTGGCGAGCTGCGTGATGTCTTGCGCCGTCGTGATCATGAGCGAGAAGCCTTCGCCCTTCACCCGGTCCCAACCCTTGGCGCCGTCGTCCTCGCCGAGGAGCATGCGGACGTTACCGGCCTTCAGCGACACCGCCACCAGCTTACCATCCCGTTCGTGCCTCTGGTCGACAGTGAAGCCCAAGACGTTGCGGTACCAATCGAGGCTGGCGTGCAGGTCCTTGACCGTAAGCGAAGCCGATAGGTTGCGGCCACGAAAGGTCTCGGGAAGGGATCTACGGTCGAATTCGCGTTTCATCGGTATCCGTTGAAGTTGAGGCGCCCCAACATCGCGCGGCGTGGCTGACCTGGCGAGCCCGCAGGCCGTCCCCCGCGCCACCGCAACCCAAATGAGCGGGCCCGGGGCCGGACCGAACGTCCGGTCCAACTCCCGGGCCCGTAAGCGCGTTCTGCTAGTACCGGTAGTAGTCCGGCTTGTATGGCCCCGACTTCTCGATGCCCAAGTAGGCCGCCTGCTTGTCCGTTAGCTCCGTGAGCTTCGCGCCGAGCTTGGCGAGGTGCAGCCGCGCGACCTTCTCGTCGAGGTGCTTAGGAAGCACGTAGACCTTCTTGCCGTACGTTTTGTAGTTGAGCGCCAGGTCGACCTGCGCGATCACCTGGTTGGTGAAGCTCGCCGACATCACGAAGCTCGGGTGGCCGGTGGCGCATCCCAGGTTCATCAGCCGTCCTTCGGCGAGGATGAGCACCGAGTGCCCGTCGGGGAAGGTCCACTCGTGATACTGCGGCTTGATCTCTTCCTTGCGGATGCCCTTCACGCCGGCGAGGCCGGCCATGTCGATCTCGTTGTCGAAGTGGCCGATGTTGGCCACGATCGCCTTGTCCTTCATGCGCGACATGTGCTCGACCGTGATGACGTCACGGTTGCCCGTGGCAGTGACGAACACGTCTGCGGTCGAGATCACGTCCTCGATGGGCGCGACCGTATAGCCGGCCATGCACGCCTGCAGGGCGCAGATGGGATCGATCTCGGTCACGACCACACGCGCGCCCTGGCCGTCGAGCGCTTGAGCGCATCCCTTGCCGACGTCGCCGTACCCGAGCACGACCACGGTCTTGCCCGCCAGCATGACGTCGGTCGCGCGATTGAGTCCGTCGATCACGGAGTGCCGGCACCCGTACATGTTGTCGAACTTCGACTTCGTGACGGAATCATTCACATTGATGGCGGGGAAGAGCAGGGTACCAGCCTTTTCCATGTCATAGAGGCGATGTACGCCGGTGGTGGTCTCTTCCGAGACGCCGCGGATGTTCTTCGCGAGGCGCGCCCACTTCCCGGGATCCTCGGTGAGGGTCTTCCGCAGGAGGTCGATGATGATCCCCCACTCCTCGGGCTCACTGTCCGGATCGAAGTCCGGGACGTTCTCGGCGGTCGCGTACTCGACGCCCTTGTGCAGGACCAAGGTGGCGTCACCACCGTCATCGACCAGCAGGTCGGGACCGGAGCCGTCCGGCCACGTCAGCATCTGGTCGGTGCACCACCAGTACTCCTCCAGGGTCTCGCCCTTCCAGGCGAAGACGGCTGATCCCTTGGGATCTTCAGGCGTGCCTTTACGCCCGACTACGACCGCAGCGGCCGCGTGATCCTGCGTCGAGAAGATGTTGCATGAGCACCAGCGCACGTCGGCGCCGAGATCGGCGAGCGTTTCGATGAGCACGGCGGTCTGCACGGTCATGTGCAGGGAGCCCGCGACCTTGAGGCCGGCGAGCGGCTGTTGCGGGCCGTACTCGGCACGCGCGGCCATGAGGCCAGGCATCTCGTGCTCGGCGAGACGGATCTCGTTGCGGCCCCAGGCTGCGAGGGTGAGGTCCTTCACCTGGAAGGAGAGACGCTCGGTCTTGGGCTTGCTGCGACCCTTGGGCAGTACGGCGGTGTTGCTCATGTGGACGTTTCGAGTGGGTACGGTTCGAGGGAAGGAAGGACTACGGATTTACTGCGGATGCGAGGAAGAGCAGGGGACCGACTGCGTCGCGGGCAGGGGGAAGGGGCACGACCCGCACCGCGTCGAAGCCCGCGTCCTGGAGCCAGCCCCGCACCCGATCGGCCTCGAAGCCGGGCCAGACGTGCCCCATCTCCTCGGCGTACGAGGGTCCGCGATCGTGCACGCGCATATCCACCAGGACGAGGCGGCCGCGAGACTTGAGGGTGCGCCGCACCTCGGCGAGCACCGTCGGTGGATCCACCACGTAATGGAGCACCAGCGCCATCACGGCGAGGTCGAGCTCGCGGTCTCCGAGCGGAAGCCGCTCGAGTTCACCCTTCTGCAACGAAACGTTGGCATGGGAGGCGAGGCGGAGCGATGCGGCCGCGAGCATCTGCTCCGAGCGATCGACTCCGACCACTCGGGCGGCGAAGGGAGCCAGCGTCTCGGCCAGGGCTCCGGTTCCGACGCCGAGGTCCGCGACCGTCCAATCCGCTTGGACGAGGCCCAACAGCGGGACGAGATTGGCCGTCGGACCGAAGAGCTGCTCGCGGACCTCGTCCCATCGTTCCGCGGCGCTGGCAAAGAACTCCGCCGAGCGCAGCCGGCGCCGCTCGAGCACGCTGCGCGCGCGCTCGGCATCCACCGCGTAGATGCCGTCCTCGCCGATCTGCTCCCGGACGATGCGCCAGAGTCCACGGGCGGCGCTGTCCAATTCGGGGGCGATCCGGTAGTGCCGGTTCCGCCCTTCGGCGCGTGCCTCGACCCATCCCTCTGCAGCCAAGGTCTTCAGCTGACGGCTGACCGTGGGCTGTGAAGCCTGGAGCACGGAGGCCAGCTCGGTGACCGTGAGCTCACTGCGCTCGAGGAGCGCGAGGATTCGCACGCGGGTCTCGTCGCCGAGCGCGCTCAGGCGCTCCAAGATGGGAGGGGCAGGTGTTATATTCATGAATGTGCATACGAACATATGCGTGGAACCATCGGAATCAAGGGGGCCTTTGTGGCACGTCCGTTCGGGAACCTTTGCCGTCCCGTAGTGCACCATTAGCTTGCAGACCGGCTGTTCAGCAGTCGCCCTCCCCCCCACGTCGCCCTCATCCCCGGAGCAGGGAGTGGAATCCACGCACGAGCACGACGACATCGTCTATCCCGCGACCATCCCCTTCGTCCTCGTGCACCTGGCGTGTCTGGGTGCGATCTGGACGGGGGTGACGGCCCAGGCCGTCGCGGTGGCCGTGGCTCTATACTTCATCCGCATGTTTGCGGTGACCGGCGGGTACCACCGCTACTTCAGCCATCGGTCCTACAAGACGAGCCGTTTCGGTCAGTTCATGCTCGCCTTCCTGTGCCAGTCATCCGCGCAGCGCGGGGTCGTCTGGTGGTCTGCCATCCATCGGCACCATCACCTGCATTCGGACACCGAGCACGACGTCCACTCGCCCCGGCATCACGGGTTCATGTACTCGCACGTCGGGTGGATCTTCGCCCCGTCGAGCAAGAAGCCCGACTACGGTACGGTCCGTGACCTGACGAAGAACCCGGAGATCGCGTTCCTCGACCGCTTCACCTATACCCCCGCCTTCCTGCTCGCCACCGGACTCTGGCTCTGGGGCGGATGGCCCATGCTCGTGGTCGGCTTCTTCTGGAGCACGGTCGCGCTCTACCACGGCACGTTCTTCATCAATTCGCTGGCGCACGTGATGGGGTCCCAGCGCTACCTCACGGGGGACGACTCCCGCAACAACTTCTGGCTCGCCCTGATCACCATGGGTGAGGGTTGGCACAATAACCACCACCACTACCAGAGCTCCGCTCGCCAGGGCTTCAAGTGGTGGGAGATCGACATGACGTACTACATCCTGAAGGCCCTGTCCTGGACCGGTCTCATCTGGGATCTGCGCGCGCCCCCCGAGGCGATCATGCGCGGGGAGAAGCCTGTGGGTCGCAAGGTGGTGGAGAAGGTCGCCGGTGAGCTCGCGGCCACGTTCACGGTGGATAGCTACGCCGACCAGGTACGTGCGGCCTGGGCCGAGTCGCATAAGCTCGAGGACCTCGGCCAGATGGCGAGGAAGGCTCGCGGTCAGCTGGAGGAGCGCCTCGCGGAGATGTCGTTGCCGCACCTGCCCACGATTCCAGAGCTGCGTGAGAAGGCCGAGGAGATGTTCAACGAGACCCCCTCGCTCGATGCCATCGTCAACCGCGCGCACGAGATGCTCGCGATGGCAGTAGCCGCGCACGTCTGCGACACTGCGCTCGCGGGCGCTTAGCTCTACCGCCCTCAGCCGTCGTGGTCTTGTAGCAATCGGCCGGGCCGCCCCGCGACCCGGCCGAACTTTTCCCGGAGCTGGTCGACGGTGCGCGACACGGTGCGGTCGCGCTCGCTCTCGCCTGCGACGGGCTCCTCGGGGAACAGGCCGAGTTGCCGGGTGGCGGATCCTTCCGAGAGCCCCGAAAGCGCGACTCCTAGGAGCCTCACGGCCACGCGGCGTTGGCTCCGAAGCTCGGCCAGAAGCACCCGGGCGACGTCGCGAATCCCGGAGTCGGACTCCACCGGCTCGGCAAGCGTGCGGCTTCTCGAACGTGTGCGGAAGTCGTAGTCGCGCAGCTTCACGGTGACGGTCTTCGCATTGAGACCTTCCTTCCGGAGGCCCGACGAGACACTCTCGGAGATCTCGAGCAGGCGTCGATCGAGGTCTTCGTCGCGGCCCAGGTCCTCGAAGAACGTGCGCTCGGCGGAGATCGAGCGGCGGGCCTCGCGCGGTTCGACCTCGCCGTCGTCGTGACCGTGGACCCGCCGGTACAGCCAGGCGCCGCGCCGCGTTCCGAGCCAGCGCTCGAGCCACTCGCGCTGCACGGCCACCGCGTCGCGCACCCGCACGAGACCGCGCGACCGGAGCACGTCCGCGAGTGCGGGGCCGACCCCCGGCAGGTCTGCGAGGTCCAGCTGGTCGAGGAAGTCTCGCTCAGCCCCGCGTGCCACGATGCACACGCCGGCGGGCTTGGCCTTGGCCGTCGCGAGCTTGGCGATGACGCGGCCGGTGCCGCCGCCGATCGAAACCTCGACCTGCGTAC
The DNA here is from genome assembly GCA_040081395.1 of Longimicrobiales bacterium. Classification (GTDB taxonomy): domain Bacteria; phylum Gemmatimonadota; class Gemmatimonadetes; order Longimicrobiales; family Gaopeijiaceae; genus UBA2982. The sequence goes on along the minus strand of JBEBGN010000040.1, from coordinate 7,899 downwards.
GGGCGAGCACGCCCTCGCGAATGCGCCTCGCCGTGGCCTCGAGGGTCTCGGTGGCGAAGAGCCGTTCGGTCCCGCTCAGGTCGAGGTAGAACTCGTCAATCGACGCGGCCTGGACCACGGGCGCGAGATCCTCGAGGACGGCGCGCACTTCGCGGCTCTTCCGCACTACCGCGCTCCGCGGCACGCCGACGACCATAGCCTCGGGGCAGAGCCGGAGGGCGTGGGCGGTCGGCATCGCGGAGTGGACGCCATAGGCCCGGCATTCGTAGGAGGCGGAGGTCACCACACCGCGCCCGGTGGGTGACCCGCCCACGATGAGCAAGCGCGCCCGCCCGGCACCATCGGGGTCGTTCAGCCGCGCGACCTGGACGAAGAACGCGTCGCAGTCGACCAGGAGGATCCGCCTCTCGCTCGTCTGATCGACCACGGTGGACACGTGCGCTCGGGTTTGCTGCCAGGGACGCGGCTGGGTTACAATCTTCGCGAACCCTCGCCGCCTCCAAGGTAGCCCATGCCTTACCCATTCGCCCTGCCCGATCTGGGATACGCCTACGACGCCCTCGAGCCGCACATCGATGCGCGCACGATGGAGATCCATCACGGCAAACACCACGCAGCCTATACCACTAACCTGAACAAGGCGCTGGAGGCTCACCCCGACCTCCAGAAGAAGTCGGTCGAGCAGCTCGTCGCCGACCTCAACGCGGTGCCGGAAGCCATTCGCGGGGCCGTGCGCAACAACGGCGGTGGGTATCTGAACCACAATCTGTTCTGGGAGATCATGACCCCCGGCGGCGCGAAGGCCCCCACGGGCGCTTTGGCTGCTGCCATCAACTCTGCGTTCGGCTCGTTCGACGAGTTCAAGGCGAAACTTCAGGCCGCGGCCCAGGGTCAATTCGGGTCGGGGTGGGGCTGGCTCGTGAACGAGGGCGGAAAGCTGTCCATCGTGGCTACGCCGAATCAGGACACCCCCGTCATGCAGGGGAAGTCGCCCATCCTGGGCGTCGACGTCTGGGAGCACGCCTATTACCTGAAGTACCAGAACCGGCGTCCCGACTACCTGAGCGCGTGGTGGAACGTGGTCAACTGGGACGTGGTGGCGAAGCGGCACCGCTGACCGCGGCACGGACTCTGCAACGTCTTTCTTGTGCGTTCCAAAACATCTGTTTACTAATGTGGCTCGGGTTCGCCGGAGCCACAGCTGGGACGCCGAGCAGAGTCGATGTCCGTCCAGTATTCCCGTTCGACCAGGCTGCGCCGACGCGTCGTCGTCGGCGTCTGCCTCGCCGTGGCCTCCGTTTGGGTAGCTGATTCGGCTGCCGGGCAGAGCCTCCGGGGCTCCATGGCGTCGGTAGACAAGCAGAACGTGGTTGCTCGCCAGCACGACTACACCTTCTTGGACAACGGGGAGCGTGTCCGCTCCTTCGCGGATCAGGGATGGCTGGTGCGCATCCGCCCGAATGGAGACTTCACCCTCCGCGGCGTCTCGTTTCCTTACGCCCGCCCCGAGGTCGACCTCTTCGTGCGCCGGCTCGGATCCCAGTATCGGGCCAACTGCGGTGAGCAGCTCGTCGTCACGAGCCTGACCCGCCCCACCTCCGGGCAACCGGCGAACGCCTCCGACCGTTCGGTCCACCCGACCGGTATGGCGCTCGACCTAAGGACGCCGAGGAGCGCGCGCTGCCGCTCCTGGCTCGAAGGGGTGCTGCTCAGCCTCGAGCGCGCGGGGGTGGTCGAGGCGACGCTCGAGCGGTTCCCCGTCCACTACCACGTCGCGGTCTTTCCCCGCCAGTACGCGAACTACGTGGAAGCGCTCCAGACGAAGCAGCCCACGCCCAGCGCGACCGTCCAGGTCGCGTCCGCGCCCGAGGCCGACGACAAGGTCGCGTACCGGGTCCGACGCGGCGACTCTCTCTGGACGATCGCGCGGTCCCACGGAACGACGGTCGAGGAGTTACTGTCCGCCAACCAGCTGGCCGGGAGTCGCATCTTGGTGGGTCAGGTCCTGGACGTTCCGCTGGGCGACTGAGCGATCGGCGCCTTGGGATCCCGTCCCTGGCGCCCTATCTTGCACACTGCCAGAGCGGAGTCCTCGCATCTTGCGAGGGAGGGCGTTCGAGTAGCCCGACCTGCGTCCGGGAGGTCCTTGGCCGAGCTGATGCACCAAGCGGGACCGTCGGTGCCCCCAGGCGAGCACCTCCCTCTAGGGAGGAACCTCCTCCGCTGGCTCTACGTCGGTCGCCTCACCCTCGTCACCGGTATCCTCGCCGGTGCGTTGTTGGTGTGGAACGAAGCGCGGAGTCAGGACACGCTCATCGTCGTGGTGATGTTCCTGGTGGCCCTGGTCGCGACCGCGGCTTCGTTCTGGGTGACCGACTGGCAGGGGCGGGAGCCGAGCCGGAACTTCCTCTACGCGCACGTCATTCTGGACGTCCTGCTCGTCACCGGGGTCGTGCACGTGACGGGCGGGGCTTCGAGCGGGTTCGCCTCCATCTACATCTTGGTGATCTGCGCGGGTGCCCTACTGCTCCCGCTCCCGGGCGGCGTGCTCATCGGCGGCCTGGTCAGCATCGCCTACTTCGCGGACCTCGCCTGGGGACATCAAGGCTCGTTCACGCAGGACGTCGCGCTCAGCATCGGTCTCTTCTCGGTGGTGGCCGTGATCACGGGTCTGGTGGGTGACCGCGTGCGGCGGGCAGGGCAGGAGCTGGGTGCGGTGGCTTCACAGCTCCAGCAACTCCGCCTCGATACGGGCGACATTCTCGCCAACCTCTCGACGGGCGTCATCACCGTGACGGGCGAAGGCCGACTCGCCTACGCCAATCCGGCGGCGGACATGTTGCTCGGCATCGGTCTGCGCGGGAAGGAGGGTGAGTTCATCCTGGCGGAGCTCGAACAGGTGGCACCCGGCATGGGTGGAATCCTCGACCGCGCCATCCGCAGTCGGCGGTCCGTAACCCGGGCGCGGGCGCACGCGCTCACCAAGCGCGGCGACGTTCAGCTGGGGGTGAGTACCGCGGTACTGGAGCGGGGAGGTGGCGAGCCCCCATCGGTGACCGCGCTCTTCCAGGACATCACCGATAGCGAGCGGCTCGAGGAGCTGAACGTGCGCGCCGAGCGCTTGGAGGCCGTGGCGGCGCTGTCGGCCTCGCTGGCCCACGAGATCAAGAATCCGCTGGCCTCCATTCGCAGCTCGGTCGAACAGCTCGCGGGCGGACGTGTGTCCGCGGGGGACCGTGCGGTGCTCGAGCGGCTGGTGCTCACCGAATCCGATCGCCTGAGTCGGCTCCTGACGGAGTTCCTGGAGTTCTCGGGCCTGCGCATGAGCGCACGTGACGAGATCGACTTGCACGCCGTCGTGCGCGGCTGCCTCATCGTCGTGAAGCAGCACCCTGACGCTGCCGGCGTCGACATCTCGGCCGACCTCGACGCTGGACCCATTCATGTGGTTGGCGATGCCGATCTTCTCCACCGCGCGTTGTTCAATCTCGTGCTGAACGGCGCGCAGTCTGCGGGCCCCGGAGGCCGGGTGCGGGTGTCGCTCGCCGACCAACGCGACCGCCCCAAACCCCGCGGGACCTCGATCGAGCGTCCAGTCCGGCTCGCGGTCGCGGACAGCGGCAAGGGCATCGACGCGGACGTGCGCGGGCGCATCTTCGATCCCTTCTTCACGACCAAACCCAAAGGGAGTGGGCTCGGCCTGGCGGTCGTGCACCGCGCGGTCGAGGCCCACCAGGGAGCAACGTTCGTGGATCAAGCCCGGGAGGGCGGCGCGGAGTTCGTGATCTTCCTGCCGGGTGTGCCGGCGGAAGCCGTCGCGGACGCGGAGGTAAAGGCATGAAGATCCTCGTGGTGGATGACGAGACCGCCATCCTGGAGGCACTCCAGATCCTCTTCCGGGGTGAGGGCTACGAGGTCGTCGTGGCCGACTCGGGGCCCAAGGCGCTCGCGGCCCTGGAGGACGAGAAGCCCGACCTGGTGCTGACCGACATCCGAATGCCGGGGGCGGGGGGGCTCGATGTGCTCTCGGCCGCACGTGAGATCGATGCCGAGATGCCCGTCATCCTCATGACGGCCCAGGCGTCGCTCCAGTCCGCGGTCCGCGCCGTGAACGAAGGCGCCTACTACTACATGCAGAAGCCATTCGCCAACGACGAGCTGCTTGCCATCTGCAAGCGCGCCGCCGAGGCCCGACAGCTGAAGGTCGAGAACCGGCAGCTGAAGAAGGAAATCCGCCGCCGCGGGCGTGCTGAGGGCCGTCGCCCCATCGGTATTGCGCCGCACTTCGTCGAGGTGCTCGAGCTCGCGGAGACCGTGGCAGCCACGGGTTCCACCGTGTTGATCTCCGGCGAGAGTGGCACAGGCAAGGAAGTGCTCGCTCGCTACATCCACCAGTTGTCGGATCGCGCGGAGAAGGCGTTCCTCTCCATCAACTGCGGGGCGCTCCCGGAGAGTCTGCTCGAGAGCGAGCTCTTTGGGCACGTGAAGGGGTCCTTCACGGGTGCGGTGAGGGACAAGGACGGCCTCCTGGTCGCCGCGACGGGGGGCACGTTCTTTCTCGACGAGATCGGGGAAATGAGCCCGTCGACGCAGGTGAAGATGTTGCGGGCGGTGCAGGAGCGGGAGGTGATTCCCGTCGGCGCCACCAAGGCTGTGCCGGTCGACGTGCGCATCATTGCCGCAACCAATCGCGATCTCGAGGAAGAGATCATGCGCGGGACGTTCCGCAGCGACCTCTACTACCGCCTGAACGTGATCCAACTCCACCTACCGCCGCTCCGCGACCGGCGCGAGGACGTCCCTCTACTCGCCGCGTTCTTCCTGGATAAGCTCGCGTCCGCGCGCGGTCCGGAGGGGGGGGCGTCGCTCGCGACCGAGACCCTCGAGGTACTCACTCGTTACGACTGGCCTGGCAACGTGCGTGAGCTGGAAAACGCTCTGGAGCGCGCGTGGGTGCTCGCCACCGGTGACGTGATTACTCCCGACGCGCTCCCGACGCGAGTACGGGAAGCCCCTCGCCCCCGTCTCGTGGCGGACGAGACTCCACCCAATCCCACCATGGATGTGGTGGAGAAGGCGTATATCCTGTGGGTTCTGCAGTCAGAAGGCGGGAACAAGACGCGTGCGGCCGAGGTGCTCGGTATCGATCCCTCGACGCTCTACCGTAAACTCAACCGATACGGAATCCCGGAATAGCCATGGACCGACGCAGAGTGCCCGTGACGCAAGCGCCCCCCGAGGATCTCGCTTGGGAGAGGATCCGCCTGACGGTGGTGATCCCCTGTTACAACGAGGTGGCCACCATCGAGACGCTACTCGAGCGCGTCCGTGAAGTGCCGCTCAAGCTCGAAGTCGTGGTCGTCGACGACGGCTCGAAAGATGGGACGCGAGATATCTTGCCGAGGCTCGAGGGGACGCTGATCGACAAGTTGATCATGCACGAGCAAAACGCCGGCAAGGGTGCGGCGTTGCGCACGGGCTTCAAGCACGCGACGGGGGACGTAGTCGTTGTTCAGGACGCCGACATGGAATACGACCCGCACGAGCTTCCGATTCTCCTCGCCCCGATCCTCCGAGGGCAGGCGGACGCGGTCTACGGCTCGCGCTTCCTGGGGGGCCCGCACCGAGTCCTGTTCTTCTGGCACTCGGTAGGGAATCGGCTGCTCACGCTTCTGTCGAACATGTTCACCGACGTGAACCTCACCGACATGGAGACCTGCTACAAGATGGTCCGCAGGGAGCTCCTCCAGTCCCTTCCGCTGACGGCGAACCGCTTCGGGATCGAGCCGGAATTGACCGCTCGGCTCGCGCAGGCCGAGGCGCGGATCTATGAGCTTCCCATCAGCTATCACGGGCGCTCGTACGCGGAGGGAAAGAAGATCGGTTGGCGGGACGGCGTGTCTGCGCTCTGGTGTATCTGGAAGTACAACGTATTCCCGCCACCGGTGCCTCGGTGGACGCCGCCCGCGGTGGCCTCGTGGGACGCGCCCGAGCGGATCCGCGCCGCTTCTGAGGGGGGGGCAGCACCTATCGTATGAGGGGTCTTGGATCGCCCCTGCGTGACATGCGTGCGGCGGCGCTCGTCGTAGGCCTCGTCGCCGCGCTGGTCTACGTGAACTCGCTTTGGAACCAGTTCGCCTACGACGATGTGCACATCATCGAGCAGAACCAGCGCATCCACGCGCTCGGGACGCTGCCCAGCGCGCTCACCGCCCCGTATTGGCCCGATGCCTACGGACAAGAGCTGGGGCTCTGGCGCCCAGCGACGACCGCTTCGTTCGGACTCCTCCATGTCCTCGGTGGGGGGTCGCCGGTGGTCTTCCACGCGGCCAACGTGCTGGGTCACGCTGCGGCTTCCGTGCTTGTGGTATTGCTATGCGCCGCGCTCATGCCCCTAGTGCCCTCGCTTGTGGCCGGGCTCATCTTCGCAGTGCATCCTGTGCACGTGGAGGCGGTCTCGAACCTTGTCGGCTTCGCGGAGATTCTGTCCGCGATCGCCGCCTTGCTCGCGTGTCTCGTCCACGTGCGTGGACCGACGGTCACGGGGTGGCCCCGTGCGCTGGCTCTGGGCGCGCTGTACGCGGTTGCGTTCGGAGCGAAGGAGAGTGGCGTGACGCTCCCGGGGTTGATCTTCCTCGTGGATGCGGCCCGGCAGCGCCTCGCGTTCAGGGACCTCGGGGCCTACGTGGGGGATCGCTGGCGAGCGTATGTGGCTATGGCGGTCGTAGCCGCAGCCCTGCTCGCCGGACGCGTGCTCGTGCTCGGGAGTGTTGCGAACCCCTTCGCACCGCTCGGCGCGGATCTGCTCGCCGAGGTGCCCCGCATCTGGACGCTCGGCGAGGTCTGGACCCACTACGTGCGTCTGTGGATCCTGCCGGTGGACCTGTATGCGGACTATTCACCGAACGTGATCCCGATCTCGCTCGGCTGGCACGTGGGCAACGTCACGGGCGTCTTCGCCGCGCTGGGCGTGTTGGTCCTGGCGCTCTTCGCGTGGAGAAAGGGGGAGATGGCGCCCGGCTCGGATGGGGTGCGGGCCGCCGCCTTCGGCGTGGTCTGGTTCGTCATCGCCGTCTCGCCGACCTCGAACGGGTTTTTCCTCACGGGGGTCGTGCTCGCCGAACGCACGCTCTACCTCCCATCTGCGGGTTTGGCGCTCGCGACGGGCTGGCTGGTGTCGAGGCTGGCCCGCGATCGCCCGAGGGTGGCGGTCGGTGCCTTGGTGATCGCCCTCGGCCTGTTCTCCGTGAAGACGTGGACCCGCACGCCGAGCTGGCGCGACAACCAGACCTTCTTCGGGACTCTACTCGAGGAGGCCCCGCATTCGGGGCGTGCACAATGGATACTCGGGGACGAGTTCCTGAAGGCCGGTAACGTGAGTCAGGGACTGCTGTCCTATCGGCTCGCCGTCAACATGCTCGGAAGTCACTACGTGCTCATGACCGACATCGGGCAGCGACTCATGGAGATCGAGCGCTGGGGAACCGCGGAAGTGCTCCTCATGAGGGCTTGGCGCGAACGCCCACAGTTTGCACTGGCACCGAGCCTCCTCGGTTGGATTCGGGCCCAGCACGGGGACGCTCCGGGCACCGAGCGCCTCGTTCGCGCCTCCCTCGCACTCTATGACCAAGACCCTACTCGATGGCACCTGCTGGCGTGGGCCCTGGCCGCGCAGGGGCGCTTCGATGAGGCTCGTACCGCTCGGGAGCGAGCGGAGTCCTTCCCCGCGACCATCAACTTCTGGCACCCGTGGATGTACCGCGCCTACGTGGCCCGGGAGGCGGGTGACGATGTGGGCGTGCACGTGGCCCTCGATTCTGCCTGGGCGGCTGTGGCGACGGGCCTGGGTCGCCGGAGCATGGATTCTCTTCGAGGGACCGACTTCGGCCTCCCCCCCCT
>JBEBGN010000179.1:0-6082 GCA_040081395.1 Longimicrobiales bacterium | reverse complement strand
CTCGACCACCAGCAGCGTTGGATCGCTTCCGAGCACAGGCAATACCCTCCCGAGGAGAACCGGCGGGGGGGCAGGTCCTTCCTAGAGTATCGGCTGGAGGGGCCGAAGGTCCAGCCCGGGGGGGCTAGGACGCGGCCGGGCCCGGCGACGGCGGGGCTGAAGCCGGCCCGGGGGGGAGCTCGGCCTCGGTCGGCTGGGCAGCCGGTGCTTGGGGGCCATGTTCGTCGGGGAAGAGCGACAGCCGGGCCATCTCCATGAGCGCGCCGGCGGCCACGATGAGCACAGGCCCCACCAGGATCCCCACGGCGCCGAACATCAGGACCCCACCGAGCACCCCGAAGAACACCACCAGGGGGTGTACGCGGGCTCGCGCGCTCACGAGCATCGCGCGAATCACGTTGTCGACGGTCGAGATGACGAGCAGCCCGAACAGCAATAGGATCACGCCGCGGGTGGTGGCCCCCGTCGAGATGAGCACCGCGCCGGCCGGTATCCACACGAAGGCGGGCCCCACCATGGGGATCAGCGAGAGTGCTCCCATGAGCACCGCCCACACCGCGGGGGTGGGGACACCGAGGGCCCAGAAGGCGAGCCCCCCCAGTGTGCCCTGGACCATGGCCACCAGCACGTGCCCGAAGACCGCGGCGAAGATGACCTCCCGCGTGCGTCGAAGGAGCAGGTTGGTCGGGCCGCTCGCGAGCGGCACGAGGCCCTTGCCGGCCTCGACCATCCGCTCGCCGTCCCGGAACAGATAGAAGAGCGTGAAGAGGCCGACGCCGACCTGCAGGAAGGCGCCCCCCACCCCGGACACGACGCGAAAGGTGCGGCCCACCACGAGCTCGGGCACATCCCCTAGGCGCTCGGTGACCCGCGCGGTCACATCCAGGTTGGTGACGCCGACGGCCGCGAGCACGGATTCGACCCACGCCATCAGGCTGTCGAAGAGCGGGAAGCCCGTTCGCAGCTGATTCTCCAGCCAGTCGATGCCGGCACCGAGGTCCTGCAGGGCAATCATCGATACCGCGAAGATCGGCAGTACGATCATGACGACGACCATGATCGTGCTCACGAGCGCCGCGAGCTGGTCGTTCCTGATCTTCGTGTGGATGCGCTGGTGTGCGGGCAGAGCGAGCACGCCGAGCACGCCGCTCGTCACCAGCGCGGGGAGGAAAGGCCACAACATGAGCCCGATCAGGACCGCAGCGCCGGTGCCGAACCCGAGCAGCACAGCCACGCGCAGGAGGCGGACCTCGCGCTCCCGCGTCGACGAGTCGCCGAGCGCCGCGCGCAGCTCCGTGCGGGACCGCCTCACCACGATGCCGCTCGCATGAATGTTTGGAACTTCAAGCAATGCAACGCTTTGAGCGCGCCGTAGAGGTGCGGCGCGGCGGTCGCGTGGAGGGCTCGGGGGGGCATCGCAGGCGGGAAGCTACCGGAACCCAGGGCGCGCGGCGACGTCCACTGGCTTTCGGGGAGCGGGTGCCCCTCTATATTTAGTGTCATGCTAAATATCAACGCGGCACGAGCGAATCGCAGGCGGGGTTCCGAAGCGGAGCGGAAGGCCCGCATCGAGGAGATCCGCGCGCACATGCGGGTGTTCCGGGTGGCCGAGGAGCGGGGGCGGGTACGCCGCCTGCTCCAGCAGTCCGTGAGCCTTCCGCACGTCCACGTCCTCATGGTGCTCAGGTCTGGGGGATCTCTCACCGTCGGTGCGCTCGCCCGCGCTCTCGATGTCTCCGTCGCGAGCGCGACCGGTATCGTGTCGAGGATGGAGCAGCGCGGCCTGGTCGTTCGCACGCGCAGCGACAAGGACCGTCGCGTGGTCACCGTGAGCTTGGCACGCGCAGGAGAGGCCGCACTCGATCAGCTCGACGGACGAGCACGCGAGCACTTCAAGGCGATGCTCGATCTGCTGTCCATCGACGAATTGGGCGCCATCCAGGCCGGGTTCCAGGCGCTGCGCAAAGCGCACGACGCGCTCATGGCGCAGTACGCGAGCGCATGAGTCAGCCCATCGTCATCGAGGCGAAGGCACTCGAGAAGCGCTTTGGCGAGATCGAGGCCGTCCGTGGCATCGACCTCCAGGTGCGGCGCGGCGAGATCTTCGGCTTCCTGGGCCCGAACGGGGCGGGGAAGTCCACCACGATCAACATCCTCTGCACCCTGCTCAAGCCCACTGGCGGCAGCGCGTCCGTGGCGGGCTTCGACGTGGCCCACCAGCCGACCGAGGTGCGTCGCCGGCTCGGGCTCGTCTTCCAGGATCCCTCACTCGACATCCAACTCACCGCCCGCGAGAACCTCGAGTTCCACGCGTTCCTGTACCGGGTGCCCAAGGCCGAGCGCGACAAGCGCATTGCCGAAATGCTCGAGATGGTCCAGCTCACCGATCGCGCCGAGTCCATGGTCATGACCTACTCGGGCGGCATGAAGCGGCGCCTCGAGATCGCGCGCGGTATGCTGCACACGCCCGAGGTCCTCTTCCTCGACGAGCCGACCATCGGACTCGACACGCAGACGCGCCGCCATATCTGGGGCTACCTGAACGAGCTGCCCAAGCGCGGCGTCACGATCTTCATGACGACGCACTACATGGAAGAGGCCGAGTTCTGCGATCGGATCGCGATCATCGACCACGGCAAGATCCAGGCGATCGGGACGCCCGAAGAGTTGAAGGGCATGGTCGGCGGGGACGTCGTGACCATCACTACCGCTGACGACGAAGCGGCTGCGCCCTTGGTGGGAGCACTCGCGGGCTCGATGCCTGTTGCGAGCGACGGCACGCTACGCGTCGAGGTCTCCGACGCTGCCGCCTTCGTACCGAAGCTCGTGCGCGAATTGCCTGTCGAGGTGACCTCGGTCGCGTTCCGCCGCCCGAGCCTCGACGACGTGTTCCTCAAGCTGACCGGCCGGGCCATACGCGCCGAGGAAGGCAGCGAGAAGGATCTTACCCGCATGATGGGCCGCGCATGGGGGCGCCGATGACCGACACGCTACGCGCCATCTATATCATCTGGTATCGAGACGTGGTGCGCTTCCGGCGCGACCGCGCCCGCCTGGTGGCGTCGCTCGCTCAGCCGCTCCTCTACCTCCTGATCTTCGGGACGGGGCTCTCCTCCGCGCTGCAGGGTGCGGCCGGCGGCATCGGCGGTGCCGCGCCCGGTGGGCTGACCTACACGCAGTTCATCTTCCCGGGCATCATCGGAATGGCGGTGTTGTTCTCGGCCATTTTCGGTGCGATGAGCATCGTCTGGGACCGCGAGTTCGGTTTCCTAAAGGAGGTCCTCGTCGCGCCCATCGATCGTTCGGCGGTTGCGATTGGCAAGGCGCTCGGGGGCGCCACTCAGGCGATGGTCCAGGGCCTGGTGCTGCTCCTACTGGCGCCCCTCATCGGCATCGACCTTTCCGTCGGTATGGTGGTCGCGCTGATCCCGCTCGTCTTCGTGCTTGCGTTCGCCCTCAGCTCGCTGGGGGTGGCCATCGCGTCGCGCATGACGTCGATGCAGGGCTTCCAAATGGTGATGACGTTCCTCATGATGCCCATGTTCTTCCTCTCGGGCGCGCTCTTCCCGCTGCAGGGACTACCGGCATGGATGGACGTTCTCACGCGACTCGACCCGGCGGCGTACGGGATGGATCCGTTGCGCCGGGTCGTGCTCGGCTCGGCACTGCCTCCCGAGATCGTGAGCCGCATGGGGCTGACGATCTTCGGGAACGTGATTCCGGTACCCGTCGAAGCGGCCATCCTGCTCGGCTTCGGCGGGCTCATGCTCATGGTCGCGATCCGCAACTTCCGCGTCGTCGCCTGATCGGGCGCTCCGTCGCAGTCGCGGCGGCCACGGCTCTGGCCGCGTGCGGTGGCGAGCGGGCCGGAGCGAACCTCGCGCCCACGTTCAGCGGAGGGGTGGCGCAGATCCTCCATGAGAACTGCGCTGTCTGCCATCGTGACCAGGGCGCGGGGCCCTTCCCGCTGCTCGACTACGACGACGCGCGCGAGCATGCGCGGCGAATCGTGTCGATGGTCGAGTCGGGGGCCATGCCGCCCTGGCCGCCTTCGCGTCCGTCGGATGCGTTCGCCGACGAGCGGGGGCTCGAAGACTCCGAGGTGGCCCTTCTCCGCCAGTGGCTCGACGACGGCATGCCCGTCGGCGATTCCCTCGCGGTACCCGACGCGCCCACCTGGACCGAGGGGTGGCAGCTCGGCACCCCGGATGTCGTGCTCGAGCTCGAAGGAGGCTACCTGGTCACTGCGGGCGGCGACGAGCTCTTCCGGAACTTCATCCTGCCGGTCTCGCTCGACAGCGCCGTCTGGATCGCCGCGGTCGAGCTGGACCCCGGGAGCGCGCGGGTGGTGCACCACGCGACGCTCGCGATCGACCGAACCGGTGGCTCGCGGGCGCTGGACGCCGAAGATGCGGAGCCGGGCTTCGACGGGATGGGATCCGCTGGAGGTGTCGAGCACCCGGCTGGTGTCTTCCTGGGCTGGACCCCGGGGCACGCGGCACACGGCGGCCCGGCAGGTGCATCCTGGAGATTGACTCCGGGGACCGACGTCGTGGCACGGCTTCACCTCCGCCCGATCGACGAGTCGGTCGAGGTTCGTCCGCGCGTCGCGCTCTATTTGGCAGACGGGCCTCCCGAGCGGCCGCCGGTCTCGCTCCAGCTCGGCGCACAGACGATGGACATTCCGGCGGGTGAGCGCGCGTACGAGGTGCGCGACTCCTTTAGGATCGCGGTCGACCTAGACGTGCTCTCGGTCTACCCGCATGCGCACTACCTCGGCGACACGATCCAGGCTTGGGCCGACGCACCGACGGGAGAGCGAATCTGGCTTCTGGAGATCCCTCAGTGGGACTTCGACTGGCAGGACGAGTACCGCTTCCTCGCGCCCGTCGCGTTGCCCGCCGGATCGACGCTGCATATGCGCTACACCTTCGACAACTCGGCGGACAATCCGAGGAATCCGGCGAACCCTCCCGTCCGCGTGTCGTACGGGCCGCGCTCCGTCGACGAGATGGCGGATCTGATCGTGCAGACGGTGCCGCGCACACGTGACGGCGCGGTGAACCTGCAACGCGCGGTGGATGTCCACATCGCCGAGGTGAAGCTGGGCGGGTATCAGCTGGCGATCGCGCAGGGCCGCGAAGACGCGCCCCTCCGCTACAACATGGGGATCGCGGAGGCGGCGCGCGGGCGCGCGGTCGAGGCCGAGTCGCATTTCCGTGACGCCATCCGGCTCGACCCGGATTTTGCCGAGGCCTTCATCAACCTCGGCATCGTGCTCCATCAGCAGGACCGCGTGGCCGAGGCCGCGCAGGTCTATACGCGCGCGACACAGCTGGCGCCCGAAGAGGCACGCGCGCATCACAACTTGGGCGTCGCGCTCGACGAGTTGGGCCGGGGCGCGGAGGCGGAGGCGCACTTCCGCCAAGCGGTCGCGAGCGACCCGGCATTCGCGCTCTCGCACCGGCGACTCGCCCAGGTGGCGCGCGCGCGCGGCGACCTGGAAGGTGCGATCGCCAGCTATCGGAGTGCGATCGCAAGCGATCCCGACGACGTCGACTCGCGGATGGGCCTTGGCATCGTGCTCGGTCAGACGGGGAACGGCGTCGGCGCGCTCGCGAGCTTCCGCGCGGCCGGTGCGCTCGTTCCCGACTCCCCGCAGCCGCTCATCGCCATGGCGGACCTGCTCGCCAACTACCCCGACGCCTCGGTGCGCCAACCGGCCGAAGCGGTTCGCCTGGCGGAGCGCGCGGTCGAGATCTCTCGGCGAGCCGACCCGGCTGCCCTCCTCACGCTCGCGACGGCGCGCGCGGCGGCGGGAGATCTGCGGGGCGCCGCGGCCGGGGCAGAAGAGGCCGTGGCGATCGCGCGGCAATCGGGCAACGCAGCGGCTGCGCAAGCGGCCGAGGCGCGGCTGGCGCGCTACCGCGCCGGGCGCCCGTAGGGGCGGCGTCCGGCTAGAGCGTGTCGGGGACTACGGACGCGCTCTCGGGGGGAAGCGGGGGGGCGAGCCCGGTCGGGTCCGCGTCGAGTGCCGGGATCTCCGGTTGCACCAACTCGATCTCGAAGGCCGGTAGGGGAC
>JBEBGN010000178.1:0-6157 GCA_040081395.1 Longimicrobiales bacterium | reverse complement strand
TACCGGCTTCGGCGCTCGGCGCGAGCCACGGCCCCGGCGCATCGAAACGACGGTCGGGGGGCGGGGCCAGGGGCGCGGAAGCCGCATCGAAGGGAACGCGCTCGACCTCCCATCCGTCCACGTGGTACCCGCTGAAGTAGACCCAATGCCCACCCGGATCGACCGACGGATACGTCGCACCGGTACGCACGTTCGTGAGGAGCCTGGGTGGACTGACACGCCCGGTCGCGCCGTCGACCTCCGCCGCGAGGATGTTCATGATGCCGGTGCGATCGGAGGACCACACGATCCATCTCGAGTCGGGGCTCCACGCCGGCGCGAGGTCGACCGCGCGATCGTTCGTGACCCGCTGGACCTCGCGGCCGCTCGCAGCCTCCAGGAGCACCACGTCGTGATAGGCCCCTGGCGTCCACCGCGTCGCGGCGATCCACCGCCCGTCCGGAGAGATCCGAGGGAACGCCCAAAAGACGTCTGCGTTCGCGGCGACCAGCGTCGTTTCCGCTCCGCTTCCGATGTCCACGCGCACGAGCGAGTTCGTGCCTTCTCCGTTCTTGATCGCCACCGCCCAACCGCCATCGGGAGCGATGCCGGGCTGCTCGAGTCGCGCCCCTCGCGTCAAGCGCTCGGTCGCGCCGTCCAGATCGGTGACGTAGAGATCCGAGTAGGCCCGATAGGGCCCGTCCTGCTCGAGCTGCGAGAAGACGAGACGCCCGTCCGGGAGCCAACCGTAAGTAGCCAGCCCGTTCGTGCGCGCAACCGACTCCGACTGCCCCCCGGCCACCGCCTGGCGATGGAGCTGGATGTCGGAGCGCCCGTCGGCGCGTGCGTACACGAGCATCGCACCGTCCGGCGACACCGTGGGATGGAACGCCCAGCGCGCGCCGTAGGTGAGGCGCTCGGGCTCCGTCACCGGACCGAACCGAGCCAGGTCCGCATCCAAGTCGCCGTAGACGGTCGAGAGCGAGTCGGTCCACTCGTGCCACGCTTGCGACAGCGAGATACCGAACGCAGACCTGCCCGCCGAATCCAGGCGATACGGGATCCACTGCCCTGCCACGGCCTCGGCAAAGGCCGTCATGCGCTCGTCGCCATACCGCTCCAGGAGGTACTCGAAGAACATCGAGCCGTACGCGTAGGGACGGCTGCCCGCGGGCCAGAGCGGCGATGCACCGCTCGCCTGGTCGATTCCTTCGAAGCGCCCCTCCAGCGCTGCGGTGCGCAGCACCGTCTCGTGAAACGTGCCGTGCACGCGGCCGGCCTCGGTCAACTCGGACTCGTACCAGGTGGCAAGCCCTTCGATCACCCAACCCGGGGTCGCGATGCCGGGGAAATAGGGCCACCCACCGTCCGCACGACCGAACACGCCGCGAAGCAACCGTCCCATCGGGTTGCCCGTGTGGTCCAGATGCACGATGTGCGCAAGCTCATGTGTGACGACCAGCTCCATCCAGTCATCGAAATAGGTGAGCGAGGGCCCGTCGACGGGGGGCCTCGCGAAGACCACGATTCGATTCGAGGGTACGACGGAAGCGTAGCCGTTCGACTCGTCGGAATGATCGGTGACGAGCAGGTCGATCCGGCCCTCGCGCGGCTCGAGAAAAGTCTCCGCCAGCCGGCCATACGCGACCTCCGCGATGGCTGCGGCGCGACGCCCCAACGCTTCCAGTCGCTCCGGGAACGTCACCCGGAAGTGCTCTGTTGTCAGGGTTCGCCATTCGTCGTTCGGGGCCTGGGCTCGGGCGTCTGAGGCGGCGAGCACGAGAGCGCTCATGCAGGCAGCCAGGTGGAACGCCGCGCGCTTGATAAGCCGGGGTGTGCTCGCCACCCTTCTCCTCCCTCTGCACCTCATCGCCCATGTCCTCCGAAGAGAGCCTTTGGTACCGGATCGGCTACGCGCTCGAGAGCGCGAAGCTGCCGTCCGCCTCTGACGAGGAGGACGAGCCCGCGCGCGCCGAGGGCCGTCGCGCTGGCAAACGGCGCTCGCGCGCGACCGCGCCGCAGGATCCGATCAGCCAGGAATTGCTCACCGCGGGTGTGGCGGCTCTGGCGGCACGGTTGCTCGACGCTTGGCAGCCTAGGCGCAAAGTCGGCATCAAGCGCCTCGTGTGGGCGGGCGCAGCGGGCGCGGCAGCGGCGCTGGTGGTGGACGTCCTGAAGCCACTGCTGCGCGGCAAGCCGGAGCTGCCTGTATTCGATCGCGATACGGCGGATCGCCTGCTGGCAGGGATCGGCCAGGGCCTGATCTACGGTGCGGTCGTGGAGCCCCGCATGCCCGGACCGGCGGTGATCAAGGGGGCCCTGTTCGGCTCCGCGGAGTACGCTGCGGATGCCGCCGGGGGGCTCGCTCACCTGCTTCGTGCACACACGCCGCACGGTCGACTCCCGTTCGTGGGGCGGATCTTGGAGGGCGTGGATCCGCGGGATCGGGAGTATATCGAACATCTGGCGTTCGGTGTCGCGCTGGCGCTGCTCTACGGGTCGAGTCCGTCGAGCAACGGAATGGTGCCCGAAGACGACGAGGAGTAGCCCTCGTGTGCGGCATCGTCCGCATAGCCGCTCGGACACACGGAGATGCGGATCTCTTCGGGGGAGGCAGGCGGCGCGTCGGTGCGATCTGCGGCCGGAAGGATGCCCAGGAGTTGCGCCCCACCTGCCCCGGGGCGTCCGAACGCACGCACGAAGCAGAACGCCCCGGGACGCCGGAGCACCGCAGCGCCCACGTTGCGCCCCGCGAGCGCATCCCATTCATCGATGAGTACGTAAGCGGCTCCGAGCTCGTCCGCGAGCGCGAGCTGCGCCGAGGGATCGGGGTCGAACGGAAACGTCCTGCTGGGCACGCCGCTCAGCACGTAGAAATGGCTCGGCTTGCGGGTGAGGACCGAGGCGCCTTCGGGTAGCGCCGACCCGGACCACTGCGCGGCTTCCACGAACGCCGCGACGCCGGGACCGTAGCAGGCGAATGGCCCTTCCTCACGCACCACGCCTGCGCAGGCTCTCGCCTCCTGTCGGGCACGCATCCAGCTCCCGCCCGCGGGCACGAGCATGACAACCAAAGCGAGCGCGACGAGCGGCCCGAAGACCACGCTAGGGAGCCGCCGCGAGAGGTCGCGTAGGGTCACGGCACCATAGAAGAACACGAGAGGATAGAGGGGCAGCGCGAACCGGTCGCCCGACCAGACCACGGGCCAGAGGAGGATGAGGCCCGTGTACAGTGGCAAGAAGAGCTCCACGGGCCCGATGCGCTCACGCAGCGTACGCGCCCAACCGTAGAGAGCGGCCACCGTGAGGACGATGCCGAGCGCGGCTACACCGTCCCCGTCGGGCCCGACGATCCCCCCGGGACCGTGGCGCGTGACATAGCCCACCGCATTGGTCACGGCTCGGGGAAGGAGGTCGAGCACTCCGATCGTGCCCAAGGTCGGCTGGTAGGGATCGACCAACCAGAACTCGGCTGCATACGAGGCCGGGGCACCGCGCCCCCGCCACCACCACGCGAGCGCCGGCAGACCCATTGCGAGGGCGGCCACAGCCGCTGTGCGCCAGCGCCGCTCGTACGCGAGCCAGGCGAGGATCGCCACCACGAGGGGGAGCCCCGCGGAGCGGGTGAAGTAGGCGAGGCCCGCGAGGAGGACCCCGGCCGCGAGCCACCAAGTCCGCCGGAGCTCCGCGCGGGCCGACCCTTCCAGCGCCCAGAACGAAGCCAGCGTGAGCGCCACGAAAACCGGGTCCGAGAGCACCCAGTGGCTGTAGTAGACCACCGCCGCCGAGGAGCCGAAGAGAAGCGCCACCGCGAGGGCGGGCCAGGCACCGAGGCGGCGCTCGGTCCAGGCGAAGGCGAGACCCACCGCCACGACGGTCGCGACCACGGACGTCCCCTTGAGTGCCACCCAGCTGTGCGCGCCGAGGCTCATGAGCAGTGCGAGCAACATCGGGAAGACCGGCGGATACTTGGTGTGGGGGAGCCCGGCCGGGTCGAAGACCTCCGTGTAGGATCCGGTTGTCAGGAGCCCATGGGCGAGGCTCACGTACGTCGAGTTGTCTCCGCCCGAGTGCGGCGCGGGGTTGAAAGCGCCACTCACGACCACGCTACTCACGAACAGCGCGCAGGCTAGCAGCGCCCAGCTGGAGGGGCGGCCCCCCTTCACTGACCGAGGTCCCCGAGCACGCGGGACACCGATCCACCCTCCCCGTCGAGTCGCCTGCGTGCCTCGGCCGCGTCGACACCGAGCTTGCCCATGACGAGTGCGGTCTTCACGTGTCCGCCGGCGCGCTCGAGAAGCGCGCCGGCCGCGGGCCTGTCGATCTCGAGCATGGTTTCGAGGATGCGTTCTCCGCGGTCGCGGAGCTTCTCGCACGTCACTTGGAGGTCGACCATGAGGTTCCCGTACACCTTTCCGAGCCGGACCATGGCGCCCGTCGAGATCGTGTTCAGAACGAGCTTCGTGGCGGTCCCCGCCTTCATGCGCGTGGATCCGGTGATCACTTCGGGTCCTACGAGCGGCGCGATCACCACGTCGTGCTTCGCGATCAGCTCCTCCGAAGGATAGGTGCAGAGCAGGAAGCCGGTGCGAGCGCCGACCGCACGCGCGCGATCGAGCGCGCCATGCACGTACGGCGTGGTGCCCGAGGTCGCGATCCCCAGCACGAAGTCCTTGGCGTCGACTCCGACCTCGTCCATCGCGGCGGCTCCCGCCGTCGGGGAGTCCTCCGCTCCCTCCTTGGCCCGCACCAGGGCGTCGTAGCCGCCCGCGATCACGCCACGCACCATGGCCGGGTCCGTGCCGTAGGTGGGGGGCATTTCCGCCGCGTCGAGCACGCCCAACCTCCCCGATGTGCCGGCGCCGACGTAGACGAGGCGTCCCCCCTTCCGGAAGGCTTCCTCCGCCAGCTCGAGCGCGCGCGCGATCGCCTCCCGCTCTTCGCCCACGGCCTCGGCAACCATGCGGTCCTCGGCGTTGATGAGGTCGACGATCCCGAGCGCATCCAACTCGGCAATACGGAGGGACGCGGGGTTGCGCTGTTCGGTGAGGCGGCGGTCGCGCATCGGCGCTTGCAGGTCGAATCCGGTCGCGGCAGGTTGGGAGCCCGAAGCTACCGTACTCGCACCGCCTGCGGCCATGCTCCGATTCTGGGCGAACGCGTCGCCATCACGGCGACGGACCGCGGCCGCGCTGGCCTTCTGGCCGCTCGTGGCTGCCTGCGAACACGGTGCCATTCCGGCGGGCTGGCCCCACCAGGTCGGCGAAGCCGTCGTCTCCACCCGCGGCATGGTGGTCACGACCGACGAGCTCGCTTCGCAGGTCGGGGTCGAGGTCCTGCGCGGCGGGGGCAACGCCGTGGACGCCGCCGTCGCCATCCAGTTCGCGCTGGCGGTGGTGAACCCTGAAGCAGGCAACATCGGCGGCGGTGGATTCATGATCGTCCGCTTCGCCGACGGGACCGCCGCGGCCCTCGACTTCCGTGAGCGGGCGCCGCTCGCGGCCACGGGCGACATGTACCTCGATTCGGCGGGTGACATGACGGATCGGTCGCTGGTGGGGCACCTCGCGAGCGGCGTGCCCGGGAGCGTCGCCGGCATGTGGGCCGCACACGAGCGCTTCGGCTCGCTGCCTTGGGCCGACCTGCTCGCTCCAGCGATCGCACTCGCCGAGGGGTTCGAGGTGCGCCAGCGCTTCGTGGATAACTACGACGAGGACGTGGTCGCGATGCTGTCCTCGTTCTCGGGCTCGGCAGCCCAGTTCCTTCCACGCTCCGGCCAGCCCCCGATGCTGGGCGACACCATGAGGCAGCCCGACCTGGCGGCCACGCTCGGGCGAGTGCGCGACTCGGGCGCGGAGGGCTTCTACTCAGGCGAGACAGCCGAACTCGTCGTCGCCGAAATGACGCGCGGCGGTGGCATCATCACGCGCGAGGACCTGGCAGAGTATGAGGCCGCGTGGCGCGAGCCGATCGCATTTCCCTATCGAGGCCACACGCTGTTGACGATGCCGCCGTCCTCGTCCGGCGGGGCCACCATGGCCGAGATGGCGCTCATTCTCGAGCGCTACGACCTGGCGGCCCTCGGGTGGCACTCGGCGGAGTCCATCCACCTGTTTGCAGAAGCATGGCGGCGGGCCTACGCGGACCGAAACGAAGTGCTCGCCGACCCCGACTTCAT
>JBEBGN010000177.1:0-6170 GCA_040081395.1 Longimicrobiales bacterium | reverse complement strand
GTGCAGCCACATGCCGATCGCGCTATGGCCGGGGATGAAGCACACCATCGAGTAGTGGCCCGCGCGCTCCGCGACGAACCGGACCGTCTCGGTTTCGTTGGGCATGGTGCCGTCGATCATCGATCCGGGGTTCTGCGAGATGGCGCCCGCGAACACGGGTGTGGGCTGCGGCGGCGTGGAGAAGTTGGCGGTCTCCGCGTGGATGCCCAGGCTATGCGCCATGTTCGGGTCGTGGTTCGTGAACTCGATCTCCACCGTGTACCCTTCGGGCACGGTGATCGCCGTGTTGCCACGGAGGGCGCCGTTGAAGTTCCAGTAGTTCTGGTCGGGCGTCGCCCCCGCCGTGATGATCATATGGACCATCCGCTGCTCGGGTATCACGTGGAACCACTCGGGCGTGGTCAGGGGACCGGTCGGCAGGGCCGGCGCGGCCGCCACGGGTGCGGGGGCCGGGGTGCCGCTCGGTGCGGCGTCGTCGGCTGGCTCGCCACCGCCGCACGCGACCAGCGCGAACGCCGCGACGGGGAGGATGTGTCTAAGGTTCATGGTGCTGGGATCTCGGGTTGGGTTCGATGCGCCCGGCGGGTTCCCCCCGGAGCGTCGGTTCTAACCTAAACGCGTGCGGCGGAGGCGAGAATCGGCCTCGGGCGACGGGGGCGGCGAGACCCGTTCTGGCTCAGTTCGGGACCGGGCTCTCCCATCCGCTCCACCCGGGTCCCCGCACCGCCCGCCCCGGCAGGGCGCCCGTGTGCACGCCGTCGGCGACCACGGCCTGCCCGTTCACCAGCAGGTGCTCGACGCCCGTCGACAGTTGGTTCGGGCGGGCGAACGTCGCCCGGTCGGCGATGGCGGAGGGGTCAAACACGACCAGGTCGGCGTAGTATCCCTCGCGCAGGAGTCCGCGCTCCTGGATCTGCAGTCGGGTCGCCACTGCAAAGGTCATCTTGCGCACCGCCTCCTCGAGGGAGGTGACCCCCTCTTCGCGAACGTACCGGCCGAGCACGCGGGCAAAGGTCCCGTACGCGCGAGGGTGCACGAGCCCACCCCCGGCGGGATCGAAGCCGCTCGCGTCCGTGCCGAACTTCATCCAGGGGATCGCGATCTGCATAGCGACGTTCTCCTCGCTCATCATGAAGAACGCGGTGGAGATCCCTTGACCCTCGTCGACCACGAGATCGAACGCGGTGTCGATCCAGTCGGTGCCGCGCTGGCGCGCCGCGTCGGCGAGCGTGCTGCCGGCGTACCGCCTGTTGCCGGGACGATTCAGGCCGAGCAGGAGCACACCGTCGGGCCCCGCCAGCTCGCAGAGGTTCTCCCAACTCTGCGTCGGTCGTTGGATCTCGGCGCGGATGCGCGCGCGCGCCGCGCGGTCGCGAAGGTTCTGAACGAGGCGACCGTTGGCAGATGCGGAGGGCGGGAAACACGCGGTCAGGCTCGTGCTCCCCGCGGTGTACGGGTACATATTCGCCTGGATATCCACACCCGCGGCTCGCGCGGAATCGATCTTGGCGACCGCCAGCATCGCCTTGTGCCAGTTACGCTGGCCGGCGGCCTTGAGGTGGAAGATCTCGATGGGCACGCCGGCGCGGGTCCCTATCTCGATCGCCTCGTCGATGGCCTCGAGGAGGCGGTCCCCCTCGGAGCGCAGGTGCGTGATGTAGATGCCGCCATGCGGCGCGGCCGCGGACACAACCTCGATCAACTCCTCGGTGCTCGCGAAACTCCCCGGGGGATAGATCAGAGCGGACGCCACGCCGAACGCGCCCTCCCGCATGGAGCGATCGACGGCGGCGCGCATCGCATCCCGCTCCGACCTACCCGCCTCTCCCATCGCCTGCCCCATTCCCAGCTCGCGGATGGTCGTAGCGCCGACGAACGAGCCGAAGTTCACGCTCGCTCCGTGACGCTCCATCGCGGAGATCCATTCGCCAAAGGTCCCGAAAAGAGTCACGCCCGCGCCACGGCCCACCGCCGCCAGGGCCCCCGGGCTCGCCGGCGCGTTGGTGGTCGACTCCCCCATGATCTCGGTCGTGACCCCCATCATGACCTTTGAAACCACACGCCCGTCACCGCCCCCGAGGAAGTTGAAGCGCGACTGACTCTGGATGTCGATGAAGCCGGGCGCGACGACCCTGCCGGTGGCATCCACGCGGCGCGTCGCCTGTGCTTCCGCGAGGAGCCCGGGTGCGGTGATCGCCTCGATGCGGTCGCCACGGATGCCGACGTCGCCGGCGTACCAAGGATTTCCGCTGCCATCGACGATGTGCCCACCCTCGATGATCACATCGAAGGCTCCCGGGGGAGCGGGTGGTGGAGGCGGAGCTGGAGCGGGCGCTACGACTGAGGACGCGCCACCGCAGGCGGTGAGGACGGCGGCGACGGCGACCACCAGGGTCCGGCGCATCGGCGTTGGGTCGCCCTCAGTCGTCCGAGCGACTCAGGTCAGCGCGAATGCTGTCGAGGTATCCGATGAGCGCGGCGAGCTGATCCTGCTCGAGCACCTGTTCGAGAGAGTCGTCCGCGGCGTTCACGCTCGAGTCCAGCGGCGCGAGAAGCCGGAGCCCCTCATCGGTGATGCGGCACCAGACGCGGCGCCGATCCTCGGTGCAGCGTACCCGCGTCACCCACCCCTTCTCCTCCATGCGGTCGATCAGGCGGGTCACGCCGGGCGTCCGCTCCACCATGCGCTCACCGATCGCGAGGGTCGGGAGACCCTCCGGTCCCGCGCCCCGAAGGATCCTCAGCACGTTGTACTGCTGGAGCGTGATCCCGGCCGGCTCGAGCACCGCACTCACCCGTCGTCGCAAGTCGTCCGCGGTCCGCAGCAGTGCCAGGTACGCTTCCTGGCTCCGCGAGCGGAACGGCTTGGACTGCTTGATCTCCTCGTGAATGGACAGCGGGCGCGCGGGTGCTTCGGTTGCCATCGAGTCTCGTTCCTGTGGGTCGGGACGGCACCAAAGTACACGTTCGATCTTCAGGGGACAGGCGCCCCGAGCTTGAGCCGACCCCCCGCGTCCCGTATGCTCACCCCCTCCCCCGGGTTCGGAGCAGTCCATGGCCCCTCGCGGCTACCTCGTCCTGCTGGTCATGGCCGCCGGAGCTTGCTCCCCGGGGCCCAGCTCGGTCGACCAGCCCGTCAGCCCCGTCCTCCTCCCCAACGCGGGTCAGGCCGGCCCCCTCACGGTGGGGGAGCTCCGCCAGCGTCTGATGGCATTCGCCGACCTCGCCATGGGGGAGATGGCGCGCGCGTCGGTGGCGGCGCTCGCCACGGACTCGACGCCGACCACGCGCGCGTTCGTGCAACTCGTGCAGGCCCAGGTGGCGGCGACGAGCCTCACCCTCGCGGTCGAGCCAGACCCGGAGACGGCGCTACAGGACTTGATGGTGTCGGTCGCAGCCGAACGCATTTCACTCGGCCTGCCACGCTCCGACCCGCCGGGCCCCGCGGCGATGGCGATCCTGGACACGACACTCGGCCGGCTGGAGAACGAGATCTGGTCGATCGGCGAGGGCACCTATCCAGCCGCCGAGCTGGCGGGCCTCCGCGCCCGCTTGAAGGGCTGGCAGGAGTCTGCGGTGTCGTCCCCCGCCGGTGTCGTCCGCGTGGCCGACCTCCCTGCGGACGCCTCCCCGCAGATGAGCAAGGGCCTCTTCGCTCCCCTCGATGAAGCGAATCGCCAGCTCGAGGAGTCTCGCCTGCTCGGGGAGCGCTTCCTCTTCTTGGCCGAGCGCCTTCCCGTGATCACCCTGTGGCAGGCGGAAGCGGTCACGTGGGAGGTGCTCGCCGCACCGGAATCGCGGCGAGCGCTGGAAGGGCTGGAGGTGATGTCGGCCACGCTCGAGCGCCTCGCCCTGCGCGTCGACAGCCTCCCCGCCCTCCTGGATGGGCAGCGCGAAGCGGTGTTCGCGGCGTTCGATGCGCGGGAAGAGGCGGCGCGCACGCTCATGGCCGACGCGGGCGATCTGATCGGGCAGGCCGGCCCACTCATCGAGGGCGGGCAGCAGACGACGGCGAGTTTGGCGGCCGCGCTCGCCTCTGCCGAGCGAACCGTCGCCGCGCTTCGGGACGGCGCTGCGCCGGGCGGCGCGGCGTCCTTCGACATCGCGGCATACGAGTCCGCACTCGCCGACTTCCGCGCGGCCGCCGAGGCGCTGTCGGCCTCCCTTGCGCGCGCCGAAGGACTCGCGGGCACACCGCGCGCCGTCATAGACCACGCATTCTGGCGTGCGGCTCAACTGCTCGTGTTGCTGTTCGCCCTGCTCGCGGCCTACAAGTTCGTGCCGCTGATGCTGCGGCGCCGCGCCAACCTCGACCACGGAGGAGCTTCCCCATGATGACGCGCTACCGTCGCTCGCTGCTCGGTTCGCTCGCGCTGCTCCCCTTCGTCGCCGCGTGCGCGAGCGCGGGAAGCATGGGCGCCGCCTCCGATGTGGACGCAGGGTACCTCGATGGGTTCGGGCCCTTCGAGGTGCGTAGGTACGCCGATTTCCCGGACGCGCCCGAGTTCGCCGGGGCGACGATCTACTACCCCGCCGATGCACCCTCCGTGGGCGGTGTCGCCATCGCGCCCGGCTTCACCGAGGAGCAGCGACACATCGCCTGGTGGGGTCCGCGCCTCGCGTCGCACGGGTATGCGGTGCTGCTGATCGACACCAACGATCGGCGCGAGCGTCCGGATGCCAGAGCCGACGCGCTCATCGCGGGCGTGAGGCTACTGAGGGCCGAAGGGGGGCGCCCGGGGAGCCCCCTCTTCGGGCGGGTCGACTCGGACAGGATGGCGATCATGGGCCACTCGATGGGGGGGGGCGGAGCCCTGCTCGCCGCGAACGAACACAGCGACCAGATCCGCGCTGCGATCCCGTTCACGCCATGGGAGCCCGCGACGAGCCTGGCCGGCATCAGGGCGCCGACCCTGATCCTGGCGGGCTCCGCCGATCGCGTCGCCGAGGTCGACGAGCACTCGTGGCGACACTTCGGGCTGATTCCCGAGTCGACACCGAAGGTCTACCTGGAGGTCGCGGGTGGCGACCACTACATCGCGGATACCACGCGCGGCACCGATCTGGCGACCATGGGACGCTACGCGCTGGCGTGGCTCAAGCTCTATGTCGATCGCGACGACCGGTACCGCGACGTGATCTACGGGGCGCTCCCGCCCGCGGACGCCGCCAAGTTTTCGCGGTACGTGGCCAACCCCTGACGAGTTCCTTCGACCTACGCGAAGAGGTGTCGCCCGACCTCGCGGAGGGCGTCGAGCCCTCCCACGTCCTTGGCGAAGAGCGGTACGCGCACCTGCGGGAGCGCCCCGAACCCGCCGCGGATCTGCGCGAGATATCTCCCCTCCTGCACGCGCCGCTCCTCCAGGAAGGGCCCTAGCGGCCCGTCGGGAAGGATGCGGTTCACGACCAGCCCGACCACGGGAATGTGAAAGCGCTTCAGTGCCTCTACGGCGCGCTCGGTCTCGAGGATCGGGAGTCGCTCCGGAATCAGCACCAGTACGAACGCCGTCACCTTCGGGTCGAGCAGCAGATGCCGCGCACGATGGAACAGGTTGCGGCGGCGTAGCAGCGTGGCGCGAATGCCCGAGAAGCGGTCGTCGCCAGCGTCCTCCTCGACGTGCCCCGCGAAGTGCGAGAGGTCGTCCCCCCTCGGCCGCGCGGGCTTCGCCAGTCGCCCGATCACGTCGGACATCTCGTCGGACTTCTCGCGGTGGCGGATGAGTCCGTCGGTCCACGCGGCCATGATCTCGGGGAGCGAGAGCAACCGGATGGTCTGCCCGGTAGGCGCGGTGTCGAACACGATCACGTCGTAGTCCGCGCCCTCCGCGATCATCAGCTCGGACATGCTCTCGAGCATCGCCGCCTCCTCGGCCCCCGGCGACGTACGCGCGAGTTCGATCTGACGATCGACCTCGTGGTACATGTCGGGGTGCACCAGCGATCGCATGCTCGACTTCACGTTCGAGAGATACTCTTCGAGTCGCGCGTCGGGGTCGAGCTCGAGGCCGCGTAGCCGGGGAGCCAATTCGAGCGGCTCGGGGCCGAGGCGCGCCTGGAAGACGTCGCCGAGCGAGTGGGCCGGGTCGGTGGACACCACCAGACAGCGACGCCCCGACTCCGCGATGTGGAGCGCTACGGCCGCGGCGGTCGTGGTCTTCCCCACCCCGCCC
>JBEBGN010000330.1:0-1518 GCA_040081395.1 Longimicrobiales bacterium | reverse complement strand
ACGAGACCTTCGAGCGGCTCGGGTCCCGTGTCGAACCCGGCGAGCCGCCCGAAGCCGTCGACCTGGATGCGGTCGATCCTCACGAGCCCGGCGTCTCGACCAGTCGGGCCGCGAGCTCGCCGTCCGCGCCCTCGAGCAGTGCGCGGACGTACTGCTCGACCGAGCGCGTATCGTCTCCGTCGAGGCCGGCGAGATCGGCCGCGGCTACGTCCAGCTTCGCCCGTCCGCTCCGGATCGCGTCGCAAAGACGGAGGGCTTCGCCGAGCACGTCGACTCGCGCGGCGTACTCGCGGATCGCGAGCACGGGGTGCACGCCCTCCGCCGACACCGTCACGTCGAGCGCGCCGAGCACCTCGCGCAGCTCCGCCGCTACGTGCTGGTTGTCCTCTTCGGAGCGCAGTTCCGACCAGAGGGGGCACGGGCCCGACAGCACGACGCGCACCATCCATTCCACGGAGCCCGATGCTCCCTCGCGGCGTCGCTCCCCCTCCCAAGCCAGCTGGAGGTGCCGGAGCAGCTCGTCGAGCGAGCGGACGCTCTCGAGCCGATCGCTGGTCAGGGTCTCCCAGCGCACGGGTGCGAGCGGGCGGAAACCGACGGCGGGGGCATCGCGGTCGGACAGGTCGACGAGCAGGGCGCCTCGGTCGCCACGCTCCGCGTGGGTGCGACCCTGCGAACTGCCTGCATACCAGATCGGGGGGTCCGCGGCGAGCGCCTGTCGCTCGTGCACGTGACCCAGCGCCCAGTAGTCGTAGCCGGAGCGGAGAAGGAAGCTCAGCTCGGAGGGCGCGTACGCGTGGTGCTGCTGGGCGCCGGCGGAGTGGTGCACCTGGGAATGCAGGAGCGCCACGTGCGGCAGGTCGCCCGTGGGGCGCGGGAATGCGCGCGACAGGTCGGTGCGCTCCTCGGCTGAAGCGTGCCCCGCTGCGGTCACGTAGCCGACCGGCTCCCCCGACGCGTCGGCGATCTGGATGCGCCTCGGGGTCGGGTCGGACACCACGTGCACGTTCTTGGGCCAGCCAAGGCGCCGCGGTCCGCTCGGGGCGGCCCCCGGGTCATGGTTGCCGGTCGCGTACACGACCGCGATGCCGTGCTCCTCCAGCCGGCCCATCTGCTCGAGCAGGAAGCGCTCCGTCTTGAGCGACAGGCGGTCCGAGTCGAAGAGATCCCCAGCGACGAGGAAGGCGTGCACCTCCTCGTGGACCGCCAGCTCCACCGCCCTGCGAAACGCGTCGCGCGAGGCGTCCCGGAGCCGCTGCCGCACGGCTTCGGAGCGCCCCGCGAACGACGTGTCGAGATGGACGTCAGCGACGTGCACGAAGCGCATGCGCCAAGGTAGATGAAACCCGGGGGTCGGGGAATTCGCGGAGGGGCACTCGCGCGGGGCTGAGGCCGGGGCCCTCCGAGTTCCCCGAGGCCCCGTTCCAGCGTAACGTTGCAGCATGAGCGAAACCACGGCGCCCGAGCGCCGGGTCCGGGATCCTGCGACCCAGATCGAGGCCGTGCGACGGGCGCTCG
>JBEBGN010000176.1:0-6233 GCA_040081395.1 Longimicrobiales bacterium | reverse complement strand
GAGGATCAGCGAGACGTACTTGGGCTCACCGTAAGGAGCGAGCCCCATGACCTTGTACTCGCCCGAGTTGACCTTGAAGCCCGTGTAGTACGTGAATGCGGAGTAGAGCAGACCGAGCGAGTCCGGCCAGTGCAGCTCGCGGATCAGCTCGAGTGAGTTGCCGCGGCCCACACCGATGGATGCAGTCGCCCACTCGCCCACGCCATCCATGGTCAGAACGGCGGCCTCCTCGAACGGGGAGGGGAAGAACGCGCTCGCGCCGTGCGACTCGTGGTGTTCGGCGTACAGGAGCGGACCGTCGTAGCCCAGCGCCTCTTTGATCTCGTCCCCCTGGAAGAGCTTCTCCTTGATCCAGAGCGGTCCTGCCTTCAGGAAGGAGCGGAACCCCTTGGGCGCGATCGAGAGATAGGTCTCCAGTATGCGCTCGAACTTGAGCAGGGGCTTGTCGTAGAAGCCGACGAAGTCGAGCCCCGCGACGTCGATGCCCGCGCGGTCCAGGCAAAAATTCACGGCGTGCGTCGGGAAGCTGGCATCACCCTTCACTCGAGTGAAGCGCTCTTCCTGCGCGGCGGCAACGATCTCGCCGTCCTTCAGGAGTGCCGCAGCGCTGTCGTGGTAGAACGCGGACAGGCCCAGGATGTACGTCGGTTTGGTCACGATCTCGCCAGGTCCGTGCAGGGGGGGAGCACGCGGTAGACCACGAAGCTTCCGTTGTCGAAGGCCGACTCGAATCTACACCCGTAAGTGTCGATCATCCGCCATGCACTTTCGGTTCGCCAGTCCTCGATGCCGACCCGGTCCAGCGCCACGTGCGTGATTCCCTGGCGGTCCAGCTCCCCCATGAACTCATCGGGGGCATTGATGGGAACGATCATGGCGGGTACGCGGGTGGACCAGGTGAGCACGCGCGGCTTCACGAACGCCACGCGGGCTGGCGAGACGGCGTGCTCCGAGGTCAGGAAGGCGAAGAACTCCTGCGCGCCAGGTTGTTCGGACAGGTTCCCGCCTTGGCGCGGCTCGGTCGTGACGAGGAGCACGAGCGCCGCGACCGCGATCGCGCCGACGGCTCCGACCGCGGCGCTGGTGGCCCGCTCCGCCGACCAGGCGCGCACTCTGCCGAGGACCCAGGCGGTGCCATGCACGAAGCCGAAGAGGACGACCGGGAGCACCGGGATCAGGTAGCGACCCGCGCGGTTGTAGACGATGAGGAGTGTGAAGCAGTAAGCCGCCGTGAAGAGCCAGGCCGCCGATCGCCATCCGCCGGCACGGGTCCAGAGCACCAGCCCCACGGCCGTGAGCCCCAACGCGAGCAGGTGGTAGAGGTCATTGGCCCGGTCCCAGGGGAGCGGGTAGAGGAGGGCCACCACTGCCGCCCGGCCGTAGTAGGGGATCAACTGCTGGACCTGCATCATGAGGTCCCCCACGTCGAAAGCGACCTGCTGGCGAACCGTCGACCACCCGACGATGAAGGTCGCCACCACCCCCGCCAGCCCCCATACGGCGGGTACCGCCGCCAGGCGAAACCCCCCTCGGGCGCGATGGGCGAGCGCGTAGAGCGCGATCGTCGGTGCGAGGGCCACCCCCAGGTAGCGGTAGGAGACCGCGAAGGTCGAGAGGCAGAAGACCGCAGCGACGCGGGGCCATGAGATGGCTCCGGGTCGATCGAGGAGGGCGAGGACCATCCAGACGAGGGTCGCGAAACCAAGGTCGGACTGGACGTGGGTGGCCGCCGCGGGAGGGGCGGCGGCGAGCCCCACCGTGAGCATGAGCATCACAGCGACGCCGGTAGGAGTGCCGTGGGAGCGCCCGAAGGTCAGGCCGGCCAAGAGAAAGAACGGGAAGGCCGCCAGCACCATCGCCACCTTGACGGCCGTCAGGTTGAACTCGCCGGCCAGGGCCATGGTCAAGGCGACTAATACCGGGAGTCCAGGCGGCTGCCGCGCCGGAGCGAGGTCCAGACCGCTCGGGAGGTAGCCCGTATCCCAGTAAGGTCGGCCTTCGACGAGCGCCTGTGCGTGCAGGAGCGACAGGCCCCAGTCGTCCGCGTTGAGCCCGGGGCCGCGGTTCCAGAACCACGCGACCATGAGCAGGAACGGGAGGGACGCCAGAGCCCACGGAAGAACTGCGTTCCAAGGCTTCCCGAGGGGCAGCCTCATGGGGCTCCGGGCATGGAGCCGAAGCTACATCGACCCCTTGCGGAAGACCATCACGGGCATGGTCTTGGCCATGATCATCAGATCCTGGCCGACGGAGCGGCGACGGATGTACTCGAGGTCGAGATTGACCTTGTTCTTGACGTCTTCGACGCTCTGGTCGTACGCCAGCGTGATCTGCGCGAGCCCAGTGATGCCTGGGAGCACGCGCTGACGACGGCGGTAGTGCGTGACTTCCTGGCTAAGGTCCTGGAAGATCGACGGCTGCTCGGGGCGGGGGCCGACGATGTTCATGTCGCCCTTGAGCACGTTGAACAGCTGGGGCAACTCGTCCAGGCGGGTCTTGCGGAGCACGTGGCCGATCGGAGTGATGCGCGGGTCGTTCTTCGCGGCCCAAGTCTGGCGGGCCTTGGACGTCGTCGACCGCATCGTGCGGAACTTGTAGATCGTGAAGACCCGGCCACCCGTGTCCGACTTGCGGCGGTGGTTGAGGGCGCCGGGACCGCGCGACTGCCTGCGGTCGATGCCCACGCGAGGCTGCTTGTAGATCGCCGGACCGCGCGAAGTGGCCTTCACCAGCAGGGCGACCACGGCCATGATCGGGGCCGTGATCAGAATGGCCGCGAGGGCCACCACGAAGTTCAGGGCGCGGATGGCGCGTTCGCGACCGAGACGCTGGGGGGGCCGCATGGCCACCGCAGCTTGGTACCGGATGGTCGTAGGCGTGAGCGAGGGGCCGAGGGTGGCCGCCGTCGCCATGGTCCTGCTGGGCAAGCTCCAAAGCCGCCGGGCCGAGGTGCTAGTGCTCACGCCTTTCGCTTTGCTCCGTGGGGGGATGTGCCGTGCGATGGTCCCTCATGCAAGGGTCGTTCACACTCGTGCCGAGTCGCGCTTGCAGACGTCAAGTCATTGGTATGAAATGCTTTATGAGATTGACGGCCTACGCTCAGGTAGCTCTCGGGGACCCCGAGATGTCGTTTGGGGACCACGAACTGTGGGAGGTGTGCAACAAGTGCCCGATCCCTGGCAAACCCTAGGTGGGGTCAATGCCTTTCGGGAAACAGCCTCGTCG
The DNA here is from genome assembly GCA_040081395.1 of Longimicrobiales bacterium. GTDB lineage: Bacteria > Gemmatimonadota > Gemmatimonadetes > Longimicrobiales > Gaopeijiaceae > UBA2982. The sequence goes on along the minus strand of JBEBGN010000176.1, from coordinate 3,008 downwards.
CGAACGGAAGACCGTTCGGAGAGCTATCGCCGACCGCTTGCCGGCAGAGTGAACGAGAAGCGGGTGCCCCGCTCGTCGGACGAATCGAGGCTCAGGTCCGAACCCATCGCTTGGAGCAGGCGATGAGCGATGGACAGGCCGATGCCACTGCTCGAGAAGTAGTGCCCGTCCTCCGAGCTTCCGGAGCGACGCCGGAAGGGCTGGAAGAGGTCCTTCTGTTGCTCGGGCGAGATCCCGCGGCCGGTGTCCTCGACGTAGAACTCGATGCGCGCGTGTGGGAGCGCTCGTACGCCCAGCTCAACTGACCCCTCGTCCGTGAACTTGAGCGCATTGGTCGTGAGGTTGAGCAGCACGCGGCTGAGGGCGTGCGGGTGGCCGTGTGCCTGCCACCGTTCGGGGACCACGAGCCGGAGGTTCAGGCCCTTCTCCTCGACCAGAGGGCGCACCATACGCTCCACGCGCTGAAATACTTCTGCGATCGCGAATGGCTCGGCCTCGTCCCCGATCAGGTCCTTTTCGCGGCGCGCGAGGTCCATGATGTCCGAGGCGATCGACGCGAGGCCGAAGGCCGCGCTGTAGATGAGTCCGAGTTGGCTGCGCTGGGCGTCGGTGACCGGACCGCTGTGCCCGTCGCGCATCGCCTCAGCCAGAAACAGGATCGAGGTCAGCGGCGAGCGGAAGTCGTGCGCAACCTCGACGAGCAGCTCGAACGCGTCCGGCCCACGCATGCGCGAGCGCAGGTCGTCGCCGCGCTCCGACACCGAGGGCACAGTGGGCGGCATACTGGAAGCGCGAACTGCGGCCAAGGCCTTCAACACGACGAGTGTCGCGGGAGCCGCCTCGGGGTCGGTTGCTCCGTCGATGAGCTCGCGACCCAGCGCTTCCGCCAACACACCCGAGAGCGAGTTGGCGGCGAGCCACTCGCGGATATGCTTCGGATCCTCGCCGCGCAGGACCTGCTCGAGCTTCGCGCGCAGGGTCCCGAGATATCCCTCAGCCCGCTCCGGGCCGCCCGGCGCCAGGGGCGGGATCAGCGCGTCGAGACGGTGCGCCAGGCGCGCCGTCGCAGCATTCAACACCTCGACCGGAGAGCGGAGGACTCCGAGCGTCAGCCCCCGCGTCTCGGTCGCCATCAGCTCGCCGGCGTGAGGTTCCGCGCGGGCTGGGACAGGCCGTCCTTGCCCATCCCGTGCTTCTCCATCAGGCGATAGAGGGTCGTGCGGTCCACGCCGGCCATGCGGGCAGCGTCGGAGATATTGCCGCCCGAGGATCGAACGACGTGCGCCAGGTAGTCCATCTCGAAACGCGCGAGCACCTGGTCGCGTGCATTGTGATAGTCGAGGCTCATGACCGCGGGGTCGATCGAGAGTCCGTTCCCCTCAGGCGGAGCCGCTTCCTGATCGAGGAACACCACGTCCTGCGGGCCAATTTCCATGCCCGGGGTCGCGAGTACGACGAGGTGCTCGATCACGTTGCGCAGCTCGCGCACATTCCCGCGCCAGGGCGCCCGGCGCAGCACGTCGAGAGCCCCACTGGAGAACGTAGGAACCGGCGCCCCTGGGTCGCGGTGCTGCGTCCAGAACTGCTCCAGGAATCGCTCCGCGAGCACGGGAACGTCCTCGGAGCGCTCGCGTAGGGGCGGGATGTGGATGGGCACCACGCGCAGCCGGTAGTGGAGGTCCTTTCGCAGCGACCCATCTTCGATCGCGTGCATGGGATCGCGGTTGGTGGCCGCGATGAAGCGGACGTTCACGACCGCGTCCGTCTTCGTGGAGCCTACCCTGCGCACCACGCCGTCCTGGAGTACGCGCAGCAGCTTGGCCTGCGTGGGGAGCGGCAGCTCGGTCAGCTCGTCCAGGAAGAGGGTGCCGCCGTTAGCGACTTCGAGCAGCCCTTCTTTGTCGCGCACAGCACCTGTGAAGGCGCCTTCCACGTGGCCGAACATCTCGGACTCGAGCAACGCCTCCGGGATCGCAGCGCAGTTTACCGGCACCATCTCTCGACTGCTCCGGCGGCTGTGCAGGTGGATATACTGCGCCACCAGCTCCTTGCCCGTACCGCTCTCCCCCGTGATGAAGACCGAAGCGTCCGTGCGCGCGACCTTGGTCGCGAGATCGATCACACTGCGCAGCGCCGCGCTCTGCCCGTAGAGAGGGACGACCGAGCTGAGGCTCTCGCTCGGCGCCGCCGCCGCCCCGGCACTCTCGCGAGCGACGACCACGGCGTGCGCGGCCCGACCCACTAGGATCTCGAAGTGCGTGGCCGAGAACGGCTTGGGCAAATAGTCCCATGCCCCGGCCCGCAGCGCCTTCACGCTCGACTCTACGCTCGGGTTGCCGGTCATGACGATGATGAGCGTGTCGGAGTTCGCCTCGAGCGCGCCCTGCATGACGTCGAGCCCGGACACCTCCGACATATAGAGATCCAGCAGAATGACGTCGAAGCGGCGGTTCCGGACGAGCCGGATGGCGTCATCGCCCCGGCCGCACACGCTCACGGAGAACCCTTCCGACCGCAGCAGCGAGGCGCAGCTCTCGCGGAGCGAGTGCTCGTCGTCGATGACCAGGATCTCGATCGACTTCCGCAACTCCGGGTCCACCGCGATCAGCTCCAGGTCCGGCCCGGAGGGGCTCGGCGGGAGGCGTGAGCGGAGGCTCTCTCGTTGCATGGACCGGATCTGGGGTGTTGTACGGGCGCCGCACTGCCCGAAGGCGACTCTGGGCTCCTAAGGTCCGCTGTCCGGGCCGGAGATACAAGAGTTACGATCGACACCCAGTCGAGCCGACGCCGCACTGTATCATGGCTGCAACAGGTGTTTCCGGCTCCCCGACGTCACCGCACTGGCCGCCCACACTCCTCTAGTGGTGCGATCCCGAGTGGTTGTAGCTTGTATGGACGTCCTCGCTCCCCCTCCCCGCGCCCGACTTCATGGCCGACGACAAGCTGATCCCCCCTCCGCGGCAGCCCGCGGGCGTTCCGGCGCCCGCACCGGCTGACCAGGGTGGGGG
>JBEBGN010000039.1:0-21924 GCA_040081395.1 Longimicrobiales bacterium | reverse complement strand
AATGCCAGCATCCACGCGGTGCCGGAAGTGGTGGACGTGACCCCGCCCAGCTGGCTGACCGCAATCTCCGAGAAGGACTTCTTCGCGTACGTCACGAACGGCGTGAGCGCGTAGTCGTCGAGGAATATGAGGTCATACCCCGCGCCGACCTGCCAAACTGGACCGCCGCTTGCCTCGTACGCGCCCGCACTGTCGCCGAACGACGCGCGTAAGGTACCCACGGATCCGCGGACGAAGAGATTGCGCACCGTATAGACCGACAGTCCGGCCGTCAGCGTCCCGACATCGCTCGAGACGCCCCGATTGCGCCAGAAGTGTCCCAACAATTCGAACCTTGCGCGCCCGAGGCTTCTTCCAAGTCCGAGAACGGCCCCGCCCGCCGAGAGCTTCTCGCCGTTGCAGGTTGATTCGCACGTCAGCTGGATGGTTCCCTCACCCCAGCCGATCGTGAAGAAGCCGCCGTTCGGGTACTGCGCCGTCGCGGACGAAGTCAGCGCTAGGGTAAGAAAGGCCAGGAGCACGAGAGTCTTACGCGTGATCGCCATGGAGCTCACCAGGGGAGGTCTTCCACCGCGAGGGAGAATTCCATGCGCGGCGCCGCTCCACCGAACCAATACCCCCCCTCGAGTAGGAGCCCCCATCCGTCGCCAGGCTGGTCGTAGCGGAGCCCGCCCATCAGGATGGGCGCGACACCCGCCGCCTCGATGAGACCAACGACACCGGCTCCACCACCAATGAGTACGTTGATGGGAGCTTCGATGGGAAGGAGAGCTCCCACCACCCCATACGAACCGCTGATATACAGTCCGTTAGAGCTCCCCTCGTAACCGTCCCACGTGGTCTTGTCGATCGTCTTGAGGTAGAAGGCGGCTGAGTAGCGTTGATAGATTCGCTCCGTATCGAAGGAGCTATTCAGGAAGACGGCCCCGATGCCGAGGGTCTTCCCCGTTATCCAACTCTCGCTCAGCGTCGACCGCGATTGGTCGACGAACAAGGCGAGCCCCCCGCTCTGTGCCGCGGATGACTCAGGGAGGGCGAGGAGGGCAAAGAGTGCGACGAGGGACGCCAGTAGTGTGACTGCGCGCGGCCTAGCCGCAGCGAGCGAGCGCACAACCTCGGCGCCCGATTCCAGGACTGCGGGTGTGTTAGGCATGGGGGTGTCGGATAGCGGAGGCAGGAAAGCGACCTGGCGGATCAGTTCGGCACCAGCCGCTTCAGCTCCTCGAAGGAGGTCTTCCCCACGATGATCCGCTGGGGAGCGGTCGACGGCGGTCACGGGCGCGAAGTATTCATCGGCTCGCCGCCGCGCGCCATTGGCGTTGGCCCACCCCCGCAGCGCCCATCCAGCCGTGTCGGAGGCACTTGGAGCATGCCAGGTTGGTCGGCGGGCCCCTTGGCGCGCACCAGCAGACATACTAGCATAGCGTACTAGTACAAAGCAGCGATCGGGAGGTCGTGTGGCCACCAAGAGACTCCGGAAAACGGGGCAGCAAGTCGTGGTCTATCTCGATGAGCACGACCAGACCCTGCTCGACCGGGTGACCCAGGTGACGGGGCTGCCCAAGACGGAGGTGTTCAGGCAGGGACTCCGGCGCTTGGCGGATGACAAGCTCGCCCCGAGCAAACCCGGATCGTCCCTGGCCCACCTGATCGCGAGCGCTCGCGACGACGACCTGCCCGCCGACGTTGCGGAACGCCACGACGCGTATCTCTACGATGGCGGCTACTCGAGCCGACGAGCCTCGTCGTAGTGCGGGCTCTGGTCGACACGAGCGCGCTGCTCGCGCTCTCCCGCACCCGCGACCAATACCACGCGAGGGCGGTCGGCATCGCCGAGAAGCACCACGGTGCCGGCGGACGCTTCTGCGGCACGACATTGATTCTTGGCGAGTTGCATGCGCACCTCGTTCACCTCCGAGGCCCGGCGGCCGCTCGTGACACCCTGGTTCGGCTTCTCGAGGATCCGATTCACCAGTGGATCGAGGTGGACGCCAGCCTCGTGTCGGACGCCATCACGAACTGGCTGGCGAAATTCGGCGATCAGACGTTCACGCTCACGGACGCCGTGAGCTTCGAAGTCATGAAGCGCGAAAAACTCAGCCGGGCCTTCGCCTTCGATCAGCACTTCGAGATTGCGGACTTCGAACTGCTCCCGGAACGGTAATCACACGACGGCGCCTGACGTCATGGCTCACCCCGCGCCCTCATCGTGGGTTCGAACGCGAGGACTTCGAGGAATGGACAAGGCCAGTCAGCGGACAGCCTCGATTCACGGAGGGGGTGGGATGGATCTCGCTTCGCGAGATCGCGTCGGCGGTAGGCGCCTCGGGCTCTCCGTCACCTCCCTCGCGCCTCGGCTCGAACCCACCGGCGCTCTTCTTCGAAGAGCGCGTGGGTTCGAACGGGCGGACTCTGAGCACCCCGCTGGGCCAGTTAACGTGCGGACACGAGACACGGAGGGGGTGGGATTCGAACCCACGTAGCCTTTGCAGGCTGCCGGTTTTCAAGTTCGTGGCGGCGCCCTGCGTCCTGCTCCGTTGGGTTGCGTCTCCTAGTGAACCGCGCTCCACGGTGCCGCAACACCCAACCCCACGTTGCATGCGACTGCATCCACCAACTACGGCCGTTGGCAAGACGTTGGCAGCGGTGGGACGAAAACGCTACCAGGCTTCGCCGCCGGTCACCGCAGCGACAATCTTCTCGACGATCGGTCCGACCTGCGACCGGGAGCCAGGTACAGTTACTGCCGGCAACGCGACTTGGAACACATCTCCACCAAACTCGACCTCCACGCTCTCAAAGCTCAGACCGTACTTCGCTCGTCTGAGACGACCGGCCACTCTCGGATCCTGGCCGAGCGCCATTCCCACGGCCATCTGCAACGCGCTCCAGGAGAATACCATGTCTGGAAACTCTTCACTGAGCTTCGATTCAACCTCGCGCGGGTCGGAGAGCGACCTGATCGCGCGAACGAGTATCTCCTCCGTCGCGGCACAGAGGCCCCGGATGTTGAACGACTCATGACGGAAATAGAACGTGCCCGCACGGGGATCGTACCAACGCATCACGTCAGTCTCGTCGACCGCCACGATCGCGCTTCGAGGTCCCAGCGCATCCTGGATCATGTTCCGTCCCTTGCTCGTCCGCTCCCATTCCTCAAGGCGTTCATCGAAGTGCTCAAGGTGATCTCTCAGCGTGCGATCAAAGAGCACGTGCCCTCCGCCATCTCGCCCAGGGAGGTGCAGTAGGGTCCTCAGCTCGTCGCCTCTGATCTGGATTCGCTCGGCGCGCGCTCGGTAGTCCCCCTTGGCTTCGCCCGGATACTTCTTGGGCTGCGAGGGCCACAGCAGCCTGGACACGTTACTCGCGTGAGTCAGGAGACTGTGGAGCGCTCGGAACACTTCGTGCGTTCCCGTCTCGTGCGTCGCGGCTACTGCATCATCTATCGAGCCGGCGGCGTTTCGAGCTAAGCGGCACTGGGTCTCGATCTCTGAGACGTAGACGTCGCGAACGAACCGGTCCATGAGTACTCGGAGATCAGAGGCAACTAGTCGGCACCCGGTCCAGGTAGTCGTTCAACTTCGCCTCGTTGGGTCCGCGGCTTCTTCAATGACCTCGTCGAGCAACGGCTTGGCGACGAGGCACCTCTACCAGGCCCCGCTATAGCCACCTGTCCGCTTTTCGATGCAGCTGTTCCCACAGATGTGCTTGCCCCTCCTCAAGCCTCTGCAGTCGTTCCCACGTCTGCGCTTGCCCCTCCTCAAGTGTGACCAGCCGCTCGTGGATGCGACCCAACTGACTGGCAATGTCATTTAGTAGCTGCCGGGTCGAAGGTGGACGGACGGCGACGGCAGGTCCTTCGCGGCCGTCCCCGAAGTACTCGACACGGCCAGTATGGCTGCTCAGGTAGCCGACGGCTGGCACGCCCCTTCGCTGAGCATCGAGGGCCTCATGCGCGGTCCCGATGACCACGTCGGCACCCAGGCCCAGCAGCAGTGGAGTAGCTGCGCCCCGGCAATGCGTTACGGAAAGCAACTCTGCTAGGGGCGGCCCATCCCAGGGTGCGTCTGAATCCCCAAATGCCGCCATACCCGCCACAGCGGACTCCATCGCCTCGCGGTCCCCGAGGTGGACCGATTCGGCAATACTGGGGAGCCAGTCTCCGATGGACGTCATGGCCAGAGCCACCCGCCTTGCGTCCTCTTCGAGGGACCATCGCTCTACCATCAGCCCAACGATTACGACACTAGCCCTTCCAAATCGGTCTTCTGTCGGCGCGACTCTGAACGCCGCAACCTCCTGTTGCCGGACCAATACCGCGTACTGTCGGCTCAGGTCTTCCCAGGTTCGTTCGTATAGCGGCGCAAGTAGGTTTCCCCACTCCGTCTGTTGGCCAAGCGCGCGTCCGATCTGACTCCGCGGCGTTTTCGGATGAACGAGCCGAAATTCCTCGGACTCGGTCCCTCTCCCGAACCCTTTCGCCAAGACGAGCGCGCCGGAACTTGATCGCGAATTGGTCATTCGATTCCCGCTACGGCAAAGGGCGTCACGCGAGACATTCCTCCAGAGCGACCGCTAGCTCATTCGGGACTGGGGCCGCCCCCTTCGCCATCGGCTCGACGAACTGGCTGCGCCACATCGCCGCGTTGACTGGGTCAAGTCTCTCGATCGCGAGCAAGTCTTCTTGGCTCAGGTGACAACCGAGAAACATCTCGGCGGCTAGCCACGACACTTGATGAGCGTGGAAGAGCGAGGCTAGCGCGGGCTCCAAGCATTCTTTGTCGCGGCACGCCGCGTAGACACGGAGACATACCTCGTGCGGCGCACGGTACTTTGTCATGAGCAACGACACGACCACGACCGATGACCCCATTGGGTAGAGCGACTCAAGATCGAGGAAGCAGAAGGAGCCATCATCCGTTCGGCCGACGTTCTGCGGACAGATGTCCATGTGATACCACGAATCGGTCGGGTCGAGGTCACGGAGCATTCGGGGAGCCCCTGCGCGAAGTACGGCGAGGTCCTCCGTGGCCAGCATGTCCGCTACTGTCCTGACACGATCCATAATCAGAACGAGCCCTCGGGCTTCGTCAAATTGAAGGGCGCGAATCGTGACACTCGCGACTTCAGTCGCGGACCTGATTTTCACGAACCTCTCGTGCAGCCTCCTTAGCCGTTCAGGACTCCCCATCTTCCGGTATAAATCTGTTCCGTCATTCTCGGCCACCAAGTACACCTTGATGTGGACGTTGTGGTCCGGTGACGATGCATTCATGTGAATGGCGAGAAGCGACGCTGCCATGGCGCCCCCGGCGTCAACCTCACTGATCTCGCCCCATCCGTGACCGAACGACTCCAGTAGTGCGCGGACGTCGCTCTCTGCATAGCTATCCATTCCGATCCTAGGCACCCCGCAGACTGAACAATTGCCAGGTGCCGTCACCAAGATCCGCCGCAAGAAGGCGGTCTCCCAAAGCCCACTTCATCGCCCGCGGCAGGGCTGCCAGCTCGGGCGACAAGCTTTCTTGACTCGTTCGAGTCTCGACGGTCGACACCATGCTCACCCGAAGCCGAAGCGCAGGGTCAATCCAAGCAATCAGCCCACTGGAGTTCGTGGCGAGGGCGGCGTATGGCATGGCTTCATCATGCACGAGGCCGACCGAATCCGACCTTGTCGTCGTGGTAACGATCAGATGACACTCCTGATCAACATGTGCCACCGTTCCTGCCCTGTTGGCCAACGGGCTATCGCCGCCGACGAAGCCCGGCCTGAACGGTGACTCCACGCGGTTTGCGAAGTGGGCTCCATCAACCTCAACGGCATGAACGCTGGTTCCGCCACCGGCAACCACAGTCCTTGAACCAGAGAGGTAAAAGCAAAAAAGGCCGTCCTCCGCCGGCTCGACGAAGCCAGGGATTACATCGACCTGTCTCCATGTTCCAGTCTCCTTCCTTAGGAGATGCAGGCGTCCATCCTTGTCGACGCCCGAGATGAACTCGGTGCTGATGTAACACCAATGGGAGATCGTAGCGCCGAGCGGAGCAGGCACCACTAGGTCATGCAATTGGCCACTCCAGATATGAGTGGGATCGGCTTGGGGACCGACCACTAGTTCGCCGTTCGAGAAGCCAACATGGTGGAGAACCGTGGAGACTCCTTCTTCCGGATCGCCTCCGACGGGCATCCGATCGTTTCCGAGGAGCTTACCAGCATCCTCCAGGTGAGCACGATTGGTGATCCGAGGAGGTTGCCCGTCCGCCGTGAGTACAATCTCCGCCAAGATCCCGTCGGCGGTAACGGCAAGGAAGCTGCTTTCGTTCTCGGTCGAGGTGAGTGGACAGAGCATTGTCCCGGCGATCCCACTAAAGTGGCCGACCGACCGCATCTCAAGGAGCGCCGGATTTCTATCGGCGGGCTGCTTCGCAGCTTGTGCCAGTTCGATGATCGGTACTCGAATCCCCGTCGATGCTTGAGCCGACAACGCCCTCGTGAAGGCCCACACCCAAGCGAGGATCAGCGTGGTGGGGTTACGCTGCGTTGCCGCGGGAGGGGGATCGTGGGACGGCCGGTCTTGTCCGTGCTCGTCTCGCTCGTCGTCGATCACCGAAACCCTGAAGACCCGACACATCTGCGATTGTGGAAGCGCCTCTATTGATCGGAGAAGCTCGGCCTCGATCGTACGTGCCACGCGGCGGTCCCGATCGGCCTGTGTGACAAGGACAGAGACAGGGACTCCCAACTGGCTGCACCGACGGATGCGGTATCGAACCATGTTTTGATATGCCCGCGCGCGGAGATTCCCCGCCGTCCACCGGTCGGGCGCGACCAATAGAATGATTGCGTGCGCGTTCTTGATTATCGCTTCCGCGACGCTGTCGTTTTCCGAGTAACTGCCTCCGGGGAGGTCCGTCACCACGGCGAAGGCCCTCGTCTCAGAAGCATCTTCGACGCGCAGGACAAAAGGCATCCCGGCATCGGTTCCCGGCGGCCAGATACATTCCTCGATAAACTGAGTCTGTAGCTCATCCAGGCGAACGGTCGACGAGCGTGCCAAGTGCTCCAACGCCAGCTTGGAGAACTCAGGCCGGGACGCCACTTCGCGAATCTCGTCATGCTCCCGAACACACGCGAAGCCAAGGCCGTGATCAAGAGCGTCAGCGTAGTGCACGGCGCTCAGTAGACTCGTGGTCTTGCCATCGCCCATCCAACCCCAAATCGCGATGCTGATCAGCGGTGGGCGATCGGTTTTCGCGATCTTCTTCAGCTCCTCTCTGACATCGTCGAACACGGCACTATCCTCGCCCTGCCGCGACGGACTGCCATCCATTGTTGCGATCCTCTTGCGGGGCGCGGCCAGTGTTCATCCAAGAGAGCGAGGGACCTCAGGGTCCGTCGCGCGGGAGGCTCGCTACCAACGCGAAGATCTCCCTGTGACTGCCACTCAATCTCTCTCGCCTTGCCGAATTCAACAATCATGGGACAAGGCGACCCACGACCCTAAGTCTGCCTCCCGTCCCCTCAGACCTGCACCGGGACCGAGAGTCTTCTCTCAGGAACGGCTCACGACCGAAGCCCGTGTTCACCGTCGCCAAGACCATGCGCAGTCAGGTGACGGCAACTCGAACCGCGTTGCTTCGCTCCATGCGCGATCGACAGGTCGTGGGGCCGGGGCTCTATTGCGGACCTTGATGGCTGTTGTGCCAGGCTGTAGTGTGTGGCGTCGCGATGCGTGGGCGAAAGACCACGGACCTCGATCAAGTTCGTAGCCGAAGTGGCGCGGTAAGGCCGCGCGACGGGAGGCGGGTTAGGCTCGCCGATGGCTCGCTGGCTAGGCCGGACGACTTGCGGATTAGCAACCGCAGAGCGCGCCCGGCCCTTGTATTTGGTGTCCATCCCGGGTGCATGACCGGAGGACCCTAGCGACATGCCCAGCGCCAACAACGAGCACCGACACCGTGAGCGCCTCCTTACCGCTCGCGAGGCGGCCGACCGTCTCAACGTCACGCTCGACCGAGTGTATGCTCTCGTAAGAAGCCGGAAGCTCCCCGGCGTTCGCCTCGGGCGAAGCGTGCGTGTAGACCGCGCGACCCTTGAGCGCTACATCGAGGACGGCGGCAGCGGCGCGGAGTTGTCGAAGTGAGCCGCGCATCCAACGCTTCGAAGGACCGGGCGTCCCCCGACGACGTTCTTCGCGCTGCGGGTCTCCAGACCCTTGGGGTAGACCCGCCTGTGGAGGCATCGCGACGCGCCGTGCGAGAGCTGGTCCGGTTGACCCAGGGCGCCGATCAAGTGACGCTTGAATCGCTCCGCGCGAGCGCGTGGCGCATCTTGGAGCCGCTTGGTTGGAGAGCCGAGGCACTCGACGCCGAGCTTGGCACACGAGGGAACGAAAAGAGACCTGGTCCCTGGCCGGATGTCCCGGACGTGCCGGGCTCCGAGATGCCCGACGCCCTGCCCCTCGATGCGCTGCCCCCGATGTTCCGCGCGCATGTCGCATCCGTTGCGGCTAATCTACAGGTTCCTACGGACCTTCCCATAATTCTCGGGCTCGGCACTCTATCCGCTGCCCTCGCGGGCCGCGTAGAGACGGACGTGCGCTCAGGCTGGCGTGAGCCCGTGAACATCTACACGGCGGCCATACTACCGCCGGCATGTCGGAAGTCCCCGGCGTACGCAATGATGACGCACGCGCTTAGGGACCATGAGGCGGAGTCGGTGCTCCGTGCGACACCCCGGTTCCTCGCTGCTCTTGACGTAGTGGATGTCGCCGAGAGGAAGTTGGAGCGGACGAAGGCAGATGTGGTCAGAGGCAAGGCAGAGCCCTCTGAGGTGGAGGCTGCACGTGCGGACCTGCTGGCCGCGCGCGCAAAGGTGCCACCGGATGGCCGGCTGCTGGCCGGCGACATCACTGCCGAGGCCATGGTACTTCGGATGGCCGCCCAAGGGGGACGGCTCGCGATTCTTGAGCCGGAGCCCGGCCCTCTTCAGCTCCTGGCCGGCCGCTACTCCGACTCTGCTCGGTTGGACGAACTGAAGAAAGCATGGAGCGGCGAGGCGCTCACGGTGGATCGTGTGGGGAGGGCTCCTGTGCATGTCGAGCGTCCAGCGCTCACGCTGGCCCTCTGCCTTCAACCCGGTGTGCTCGCCAGGCTCGAAAACCGTGAGGCGTTTAGGGGGGAGGGCGTTCTCGCTCGATTCCTATGGGTGGAGCCGTCGCACGGATTGGGACAGCGACGCACGGGGCGCGATGTGCCGCCGGTGGACCGGCAGGCCGAGCGCGCCTTTGTGCGAATTGTGCGAATGCTCGCGGACCTTCCACCAGTGGTGGACGCCGCGGGAATCGAGCGCCCAAACTTGCTCTCCCTCGACGCGGATGCACTTGATCTGCTCGAAGCCTTCGAGGCGGAGATTGAGCCCCAGCTGGCCGACGGCGCTCGCTGCGAGCCCGTGAGAGATTGGGCCGGAAAATGTGTGGGCCAGGCCGTACGCGTGGCCGCGATTCTGGAACTGGCCACGAGGGCGGAGGACTCTAGGCCGCTCATTGGCGAGCCAATCAGGGAGTGGGCGATGGCATCGGCCGTACGCATGATGCGCGCACTGCTCACCCATGCGCTCGCCGTGCTCGGCCCTATCGACTCTCGCGGGCGGCTCCTCCTCCATGTGCTCAACCGCGCGGCTGGACTACCTCCCGGAACGACGCTCCGGGACCTGTTTGAACGCACCAAGGGTTGCGCGGCAATCGAATCGATGGACGACCTCCGCTCCCTCCTGGAGGAGCTTGTGGATCGGGGATGCCTCCGCGTTCAAGAGCGCCCTTCGACTGGCGGCCGTCCGCCCTCGCCCCTCCTTCAGGTACATCCCGCCCTCCGCGACTCCCTTCGCACAAGTCGCACAAGCAGTTCCGAAGACGAGGAGGCCGAGACTTCTGCGACTTCTGCGAATCGCTTGGCCGAGGCACCCAGTTCGGTTACGGACCCGTGGTCCGAGGTAGACGAGCTGCTAAGAGTCGAGGTGCCCTGTGATTGATCGTGACGCTCTCCGGGAGCGTGGCACCCTCGTGTGCAGCCGACTCAACAAGGCCGTCGAGCAGGTGACGCCACCCGGCATCGGTCGGTGGGATCGCGCGTGGGACATCGTGGCAGGGGCAGATGCTGACTTCATGGTCGCTCTCACCGCGTGGGAGGCAGACCCGTGCGACGCGACGAGAGAGCTCGTCAAGCACACATTCGCCGCGGTGCTAGACGCTTGGCGGCGGGCGGTCGCCGAGTTCAACCGGGAGCGGGCCTCACGATGATCTCAGAGCACATCTCTCTGGAGATTGCCGCAGGCGCTACGCGCGGTCGGCCCCTCGAAACCGGTCAGCCGGTACCCGGCTGCCCCTGCCCTACTTGCACCGGTATTCCCCAGGACCACCCCGCCCGTGTGCCGGCGTGGATCCGGGCCGATCCGGAGCGCGCCATCAGCATCGACCGCAATCGGGCGGAAAGATGGGCGAGATTGGTCGAGGCAGCCCGTTCGCTCGGTATCCTGGATGTCGCGCGTCGCCTCGACTGCGGCGACCCTGTGCGACGCGGTCGGGAGTTCGTTGTGCGCTGCCCGCTCCACCGCGACGAGACTCCGTCGTGTCGCCTGGATCCTACGTCGAACGTCTGGTTCTGCGATCCATGTGCGGAAGGCGGTGATGCGCTTGCCCTCTTCATGCGCGCGCGCCGACTCGACTTCGGCGCCGCCGTCCGAGAGTTGGTCCTATGACCGACGTGACCGCCGACCGCCTATCGGGGTCGACATGCGACGGTTTGCAGATTCGGCGGGCACCTGGGAAGCCGCGCCGTTCCTCGCGTGAATCCTGTCTGCCAACGGCCCTGCCAACGTGGGGCCCCTCGTGAAGACGCTCCTTGACCTTCGCTCCTGGGCCTCGGCGGCCCCAAAAGGGGCCTCGATTGCGGTCGATGGTCTGGCTGAGCTTCTCGACGAACTCGACGAGGTCACTGAGGCTCCTCCGGCCCGCCCGGAGGGGACGGAGACTCTGCCCTGGAGTGTGCTTCTCTGGACGGTCGATGCTGAGACTCGGATCGGCCGGAATGAGCTGCTCGAAGCCGTGGGGCGGCCCGTGTCGTGGCTCTATCGGCACACTGGCCAGAAGTCTTCGGACCGAATTCCTCACCGCCGGATGGACGGCCACCTTGTCTTTGTCGTCGGCGAAGTACGTCGCTGGCTCCGCGAGCGCGAGGAGATCGTCGAGGCCGGTCCCGTGGACGGCCCTCGTCCTCGGTCAATGACGGCGACCCAATGAACGGGCGGGAGGAGTCCGACCGCGGGCGTCGTTCTCGAAGACCTTCGGAGGGGCCTGTCAGGTTCGAAAAGGCGCGGGAAAAGGAGCGACTCTTCGCCCACGCGTATGTCGCGCTCAATCGCAACGGACTCCGTGCGGCGATTGAGGCCGGCTATGCTGAACCGTCCGCTGCACAGACCGCCCACGATCTCCTTAAGAAACCTTATGTCCGCGAGATGATTCGGAGCTACACGGACGAGAAGCTCGCGAAGCTCGATATTCGAGCCGAGCGAACGCTCGCCGAGATCGCTCGAATCGCTTACCTCGGGGATATGGCGAGCTTCGCAGAGTGGGGACCTGAGGGCGTGACCCTATTCCAATCCGACACGCTCCCGGCGGCGCTTACTGGGCTCGTCGAGTCCGTGTCCCAGACAAAGACCCAGCACGGCGGGACGATCAAGCTCAAGCTCTTCGACAAAGTCTCGGCGCTCCGCGACCTCGCGAAGATTCAGGGTCTCTTGGAGGAGGGCGACGACACCCCCGAACAACGAGCCCGGGCCATACGTGACGCCTTGGAATCACTCAATCGCGAGATGACTACAACTCCGCCGTAGCGGAGTCCTCCGGACTCCTCGCGGTCCAGCGACGACAATCCGTTCGGCTGAATCAATCGGCAGGCGCCGGCTCATGATCTCCGGCTCCACGCGCGTTGGCCGGCTCGTCAGGGCCGCACGCCCGATGGATATCGAACATCGAGAGTTGAGGCGGACCGAGCGGAGCACCGCCATCCAGGCCGAGGACGTCGCGGGTAAAGACCTCGGTCACCCCCACACCCTGCAATACAGGTGGGCCGGAGTAACGATACGCGTCGTACTCTCGCAGAATTTGCTTCTCGTGCACTGCGGCGTCGGCGCCCTCGTCATACGGCCACTCAGTCAGGATGGTAATGCGGTCCCGATCTGATGAGCACGGATAGCGCTCCCACACCGTGAGGTTGGTGATGCCGATCTTGTAGAACACGGCGTCCGGTGCGTCGATGCGGATGTAATAGACGATCCCTGGGGCATTCGGATCGAACCCTCCCGGCACGCACTGCGAACACTCGTGCCCCGCGGTGTGGTTGCTCGGGAGCGTCAGGAAGTCGCCGTGCTCTGGGCAGGTGACGACAACCTTCTCAGCGGCGCTCCGGTAAACGGTCTTCTCATAGCTGTACTTCCCGTCGAACCGAGCCATGCCCCTGGCGATGAACTCCTCGGTCGTGAGCCGTCTCTTGTCCCCGCCCTGGAAGCGCCCGCACGTGGGGCAACCCACCGGGGCCTGGAGATGATAGTTGGGCTTCATCTCCTGCCATCCATGATCCGGGCACCGGAACCGAAGTTGCTTTAGACCGATGTTCGTGTGTGTGTTCCAACTCTCGGGGTCATACTCGAAGCGATGGCCGAATCGCTCCCGCGCACATCCCAGCCATTCTTCGAAGCTCACCCGCTTCGCCTCGCCGCGGTTTATGTAGCTGCATTCCCGGCACCCGAACTTTCCTCGGAGATGGGAGGCGACCAGCGGCCAGAAGTCGCCATGTGCTGGGCACGTGGCCCTGATCTTGGAGTTCGAGTCCCGATAGTTGGAGCCGTCGTAGGTGTACTTCCCCTCATGCGCAGCAATCAGGCGTGGCTCAACATCGTCCCATGGTCGGGGCGGAGCCCCCGTCTGACGTGGTCTGGCGCACGGCGGGCAGCCCTGGCCCTTCCAGTGCTCGGCGGGACCTTGTCTGAATGGACCATGTTCTGGGCAGACGATGACGACCTTCGTCCGTGAATCGACGTACTGCACGCGCCTGTAATCGTACCGATCGCCGTGCCTCTCGCGGAATCGAGCGAGCGCGTCTTGCTGCGTGAGTTTCTCTGGCATCGCGTCTCAATCCTCCGCTCGCAACGAGGTCCTCCGCGAGGCGCCATCCAGGCCGACATCTTCACGATCCGTAGGCGCCGCGTACCCCGTAGCGCGCCGAGAAGCCAACCGTCAGCTCACAGTTCCACCGGAAGGGCCACCCTCCCTCCGGAGGCTCTCCCAGTATTCAACGCGAGTGGCACTCACGCCCATTCCAAATCCGGCCACCGTGACCTCAACACAGGTATCATCCCAGTCGGGCTCGACGTTGAGTCCTCCGTCTCGTGCCACCCGCGCCCACTCGTCAACCCGGTCGCGCAGTTCGCCGATCGTCCGCCCCTCAATGAAAACGAGCCCGGAAGCCAGGAGATCCTCGGCGTCCCGGCGCAACCGTCGCATGGCCCCGCGAAATGTCGAGTCGATGTCGTCATCCTCGACACGGACAGCCAGCGCATGACTGAGCGCCGCAACGGGGATGTGGCCAGGATACCAGGCCTCCAACGTGGGGAACGAGCATGGCACCTACGGGAGCGTTGGTCCACGGCACGAGACTCGTATGGTGCGCCTTGTCCACGAACAGGAATGTCGGGTCTGCAACCGTGGGGTGGAGGAAATTGAGTTTCGTGCGGGCGTCGCGCACCGTCTCCTCCGATGCCTCTCTCAAGTCGAATAGGCATACGTGGCCGCGTTCCCGTCCGTAGCTGTTCTTCGACTGGGGAAACGTGAAGCCAAACCTCCCGTCCTGATTCGACGGGATGAAGCCGGCTCGCTGAATACTCTCAAGTGCCTCCGTCGAGGTCACGTGAAATACCTGGCCGGTGAGTAGTGGCATTATTTCCGGCTCAAGATCACTACGCCTGATCGCACGACGCACCACGCGCAGATCCGCTCGGTCCTTCTGAGGGTCATGGGACCGCTTCGGTTCCCTCATCGACGGGTCGCTGGGTCACTCGTCACAACAGCGCCTCCTGAGGTGCGCGCTGTCAGCCAGCTACATGTGCGCGAGTCCGATACATGGGCCACGTGTGGATCCAAGCAGCCACAGACGACCCGAGGACGACACGATTGGCCCCTTCGCAGGACCGACAGGGTGGCTCAACATGCGAAGGAGCGACGCGGTTTGGGAAGCGCCTCAACCCGGATTGTATGCGGATTTGGGCTCCACGCGGATGACGCGACCCTGTCGAATGAGGAACCAGTTCGAGCTGAAGACCAACGCACCGAAAGCGTTGGCTCCACGGTAGTCGCATCCTACCAGCCATCCGTCTTCGGTGAAATAGACGTCGGTGCATTGGGCCACATCAATGCTTCCCGGATCATTCGCCACACCGCGAAGATACTCCGATACTTCTCGATAGTTGCCATCCAACGCGCTCCTCGACGGCGGCTCTCCTAGGCGCTCGCGGCGTTCGATCTGCTCGCGTTGCCTATCGAGAACCAGTCCGCTGTAGTGAGACAGGCGTTCCCTATACGTCGCGTTGGTGGAGTCGATCGACACGAGTTCCAGGTAGAGTTCTCGGTTCCGCTCCAAGTCATTCGCGGGCACCGATCTCGCCTCGGCGACCAACCATTGCTCGCGCTCCCGGAGTCGGTTCGCAAAATTGATCGCGTCGGCAGTCCCCAGGAGCGCGAGAAATTGCTCGTCAGCTACCTCGCGCATCGGAGCGGCCGCCTGGAGCGCCGGCACGGGATCTCCTGCCCTGATCCCAGCCTCAAGCATTGCCACGAGCTCGGCGCGGCGTGCGGAGAACTCCATCCGGAGTCCATCAAGGCGATCTGCTTCGCCGCGTGCTTGAACCTGTGCGGCCTCGCGACTGGTCCGCTCCTCAGATGCCTCGGCATCGAATCCGACGCCAACGAACATCACGATCAAGGCCACGCCGATCGACCAGGGGCGCAGGGACGCTGGAATGCGCACCGCCGGGCAGACTACCGCTGACATGAGGAGCATCGCTCCGGCACCGCCCCAGCCGCCTTCGATCACCGAACGGCCGGCTATGAGTACGAAGAGCGCGGCGAAGAACCAGCCCACAGCGATCATGGCCCACAGCTGGAGCTTCTCGGCCAGTGTCCGCCCAGACACATCCATGGGTGCCTCCATTGGCGACTCAGAAGCTTGGTCGCGGTAACCAAGATTCTGCGGCAATGATGACTATAGTCCGTGGCACGATAGGCGTCACGCAAGAGACCGTTCTCCATGCCCAAGAAGCGGCGTGGAGAGCGATTCGCCCCGGCGGTGGCGTTTGGGGCGACCATTCGCAAGCGCCGCACCGAACTCGGTATGTCCCAGGAGAGGCTGGCGGCGGAGGCCGGACTCGACAGGACCTATGTGGGTGGCCTTGAGCGGGGGCTACGGAATCCGACTCTCAAGGTCATCTGGAAGCTCGCCGCCGCGCTCGCACTGGCACCGTCGACTTTGATTTCTCGAACCGAAGTGGGCCACTGACCGACCCTTCGACTATGTTGCGGGCCGCAACGTATTCAACTGCTCCATCGGGGGAGGTATTCCATGAAGCCGCTCTCGTTCGTTGTCGTTATGCTCGCGCTCCCGGTCGACCTCTTGGCGCAGGCCACGATCGAGGGAGACCTATATCTCCTCACGCGTGGCGGCGAAATTAGACAGGGAGCTGCGAACGAGGTCGCGCTCATAGAGCGCCGTCCTCTTATTGCCGAACGTTGGGGCGCCATCTGCGAAGCGCAGGCGGCCGTTCGCGTTGAGGCCGACAACAGGTCTTCGACCCAGATGATCGACTCGATCAACCAACTCCCGCCCAACCAGCGTGGACCGGCACTTCAAGAGGCTATCGTTCGCAACGAGGCACGGATGGAGGCATTAATGGCCGAAGTCCGACAGAAGCGAGACGAACGTTTTGCCTTCCTACGATCCCTCGCGATTCGGCAGGCACCCACCGGGATGCAGGCACACTACCGCATGGAAGCGCCGCCCGGAGACTATTGGTTGTTCGCAGTAATGATGCTCGGTGACGTTCCGAACATCTGGCTGCATCCGGTCACGCTGACAGGCGCGACGCCGCTCACAGTCGACCTCGACAACACCAATGTCGAACCGACCGGAGCCGGACGTCTAAATTGTGACCGGCCGTTTCCCATCTTGGAGTAGACCGTCGCATGCGAACGTGGATCTTGGCGCTGATCGCAAGCCCAAGGACGATCCACGCGAGCGATGCGAGCGCTCGTCCCGATTCACGGTCAGGGGGCGGACCATTGGGGGTCTTGGGTATGGTCCACGGGGGCACGCGTCCAGCGGATGCCTCGGTCGCCGGGAAACGCGCGGCGATGATCGAAGGACGGGATCCCATCAGGAAAAGCACGGCACGATAGACGCCCTTGTACGTTCGCGCTCTCGTAGTGTTTGCACATGAGACACTCTGTACTGGTCGGCATCAGGCGACCGCGCGCGTACGCAGCGGACAAATCCGCGCATGACTAAAGTCGACATGGCGAGCGTACTGAATACTCTTTGTGCAGTGAGACATCACCGGCTGCGGAGGGATGCGTTCGACCGATGCGTCGCGTCACCGGCCTTCGTTTCGTCCACGAGCGCCCGGAGGTGCCCCTTCGCGAGATGCTTGTATCCCATCGTCGTACGGAGGTCGCTGTGCCCCATCGCCTCCTGGACGAGCGCCGGGCTCTTCCCGTCCGCTAGCCAGCGAGTGACGCGCAGGTGGCGCAAGTCATGCCGCCGGAACCCCGCGGGAAGTTGTGCCCGATCCGCCGCCGCATCGAAGCTTGATCGGAAGTCGCGGATTCTGTCGCCAGCCCGGTAGATCCCTTCCTTGTCCGCAGCGTGGTGGAACACCCATGAGGATCGCTCGCCCTTGTACGTACGGAGTCGGAACGAGGCCATGTGCTCGCGCATCGCGGCACGGAGTCGGGCAGTCATCGGTACCCAGCGAGACTTGCCGCTCTTCGTGCGGTGTCCGTCGCGGCCGGAACGGATGTGCAGGAACCCGTCTTCGAGATCGGCGTCTTCCCACTTGAGCATGAGGGCCTCGGTGTACGCTCGGAGTCCCGCCTCGCCCAGCAGGAGCGCGTAGAGCCCGAGCATGGGACCGTAAGCGCCACACTCGGAGAGGAGCCGCTCGTACTGGTCGGCGTCGAGGATCACCGGGTTGTGGTCGTCGTACTTGGGGCGCCTGACTTTCGCCACCGGGTTCCCCTCCCGAAGCTCCCACTCCTCTGCCTGATCGAAGAGCCGGTGCAGCACCGCACGATCTTTTTCCAGGGTGCGGCCGCTCAGAGGAGCCTCTCCGTCTCTGCGATTCACCCGGCGCCAGGAGAGGAAGTCGCCGATATGGCGCTTGCGGACACGTTCGACGAGCGGATCCCCGAGTCGCTCCACGAAGAAGTCTGTGGCCGGTCGGAACGTGTCCTCATACGCGGCCTGCGTGTTCTTGGCGAGGGTGGGCACCACCTCTGTGCGAAACCGAGCGAGAAGCTCAGAGAAAGTGAGGGACTCGGGCGCGTCCCCATCACGTTCGGCGGCTCGCTTGGCCTCGTCCTCCAACTCCCTGTACTTGCGGCGGGTCCACTCCTCGACGGCTTTCCGGCTCGTGGCGGTGCGGAGTAGCTCAACGGTGCGCGGGCCGAACTCGCGGCGTTCGCCGTTGTGCCGGATGATGACGTTCCAGCCCTGCCCGCGCTGTCGAATGGTGCCGGGTGCCTTAGCCATCGTTCTCCTTCAGCACCGCAACGGCTTCCCGCACTATCTCGGCGATCGGGCGGCCAACATTCGAGGCGGCCACCCGCAACCGTCCGTGCATCGCCTCGGGCAGTCGAGCGTAGAGAGCCCTGGTCTCGTTCTGGCCCACGTCTTCGAGTCTCCGTCAGGGAAATGGGCGTACCTACTGCCCTCTCGGAACCTGGCGCTATCGCGCTGGCGTTGGCAAGAGCGTTGGCAAAAGGCCCGGCAGCCGATCTTGCAGCCTCCGGGCCGTTCGCCTGTAAGTGCTTTCCCTACAACGCTTACGGAGGGGGTGGGATTCGAACCCACGAGGGCTTGCGCCCGCCGGTTTTCAAGACCGGTGCATTGAACCGCTCTGCCACCCCTCCCACGCCTACCAACGTAAACGCGGGAGCGGTGGCAGACCCAGCCCTCAGTACCCCCGGCGGATGATCGCTTCCTGGATCTCGATGAACGTGTCGAGGGCGCGGCGGGTGTTGGCCATGTTCACGGCGACTGTCTCCGGAAACGACCCCGACGCGTCCAGCAACGCACGCGCGTCTTGGAACATCGGCTGTGTCACGCGCGCCGACGCCAGGTTCTGCTCGCGAGCCAGGCCGGCGGCCCACTGCATGAGCGACAGTCCGTTCCAGAACGCAATCTGCTCGCGCAGGCGCGGGGAGACCTCCGGGACGGCACCCGCGGCGCGAAAGCCGCTGGTGGCGTAGTCGTAACGCTGAGCCTGGAAGCCCGTATAGGCCTGATCGAAGATCAGCGTCGCCCCCGCATCAGCCTCGTCAGGGCCAGCCGCGGCGAGCAGCTCGGCCGCCTCGTCGAATCGACCGGCAGCGACGAGTTGCGCCACATCCTGCGCAAACCCCTGTGCCGGCAAGCACAGCACGATCGTGACTATCGCCAACGTCCATCGCGAGACCTTCATGGGACCTCCCGCGTCTAGGTAGGCACTACGGGTACCCTGCGGCGCGCCCCCCGTCTACGCAAGTTCCACCCTCCCCCCTAGTGCCGGAACAGCCTCCTGCCGGTGAATACCATAGCGATCCCGTGCTCGTTAGCGGCAGCAATCACCTCTTCGTCGCGCACGGAGCCTCCTGGCTGCACGATGGCGCGTACCCCGGCCGCGGCGGCGGCGTCCACTCCGTCCCGGAACGGGAAGAACGCGTCCGAAGCCAACGCGCACCCGGCCAACGAGTGCCCGGCTTCGACTGCCTTCATGACGGCGATCTTGGAGGAGTCCACGCGGCTCATCTGCCCCGCCCCGATGCCGAGCACGGCGCCGTCACGCGCCAGCAGGATCGCGTTGGACTTCACGCCGAACACGGCGGCCCAGGCGAACCGTAGGTCGTCCCACTCGGCTTCGGTGGGCTGACGCGCGCTCGCGACCTTCCAGTCGTTCTTGATCTGGTCGTATCGAGGCGGGGGCGCGGGGGTCTGCGCGAGTACGCCGCCATAGACGGAGCGCAGGAGTCTGGGCTCGGGCTCACGACCGTACGCCTCGAGGAACGCCGCCACGTTCTTCGCTGGATAGGTGAGCAGCCTGATGTTCTTCTTGGCGGCGAGCTTCGTCATCCCCGCCGGTGCGTACGAGGGCGCCACCACGCACTCGACGAAAAGCTCGGAGATCGCTTCGGCGGTTGGGGCATCTACCTCACGGTTGAGCGCGATGACGGACCCGAACGCGCTCGTGGGGTCCGTGGCCAACGCCTTGCGATAGGCCTCAGCTGGCGAATCTGCGACCGCGAGCCCGCACGGGGTCGTGTGCTTGATGATGCAGACCGCCGCGCGCTTGGTACGCGCGAAGGGGGACAGGCAGAGGAGCGCGCCGTCGAGGTCGAGCAGGTTGTTGTAGGAGAGTTCCTTCCCGTGATGCTGCTCGAGTGACGCGAGTCCGGCAGTGCGGTCGTAGGCATAGAACGCGGCCTCCTGGTCCGGATTCTCGCCGTAGCGCAGGGTCTGTACGCGGCGCAGGGACGTAAGCAGCCGCTCCGGGAAGGGCTCGATGGGGCCGTCGCTCCCGAGATACTCCGCCACCGTCGCGTCGTACGCGCTCACGTGCTGGAAGGCTTTGGCCGCCAGCGTGCGCCGGAAGTCTCCCCGAGCCGGTCCGTCGAGCATGGTCAGCACGCGGTCGTAGTCGCGCGGGTCCACCACCACGTACACGTCGCGGTGGCTCTTCGCTGCGGCGCGAAGCATGGTGGGCCCGCCGATGTCCACCTGCTCCATCGCCTCGTCCACGGTGACCCCGCCCTCGGCGATGGTCTCACGAAACGGGTAGAGGTTCACCGCGACCAGATCGATCGGGAAGTAGCCATGCTTCTGGAGCGCCGCCATGTCGTCCGCACGCGCTCGGCGCGCGAGCAAGCCGGCGTGGATCGCGGGATGCAGCGTCTTCACGCGACCGTCCATCATCTCCGGGTGCCCGGTCACGTCGGAGACGCTCGTGACGTCGAGCCCGGCGTTGCGCAGCGTCTTCGCGGTGCCGCCCGTGGAGAGCAGCTCCCACCCCCGCGTCGCCAAGCCCTGGGCGAACGGCACGATCCCGGTCTTGTCCGACACGCTGATCAACGCCCGCTTCATCTCGTCTCCTCTGTGATGTGGTCCGATATGGCCGTGGGCTCACGCCCCTCGGCGAGCGCCTCGCACACGTGATCGACGGCTCGGGGATACAGCTCGTGCTCGACCGCGAGTACGCGCGCAGCCAGGGTCTCGGGCGTGTCGCCCGCCCGGACAGGCACACGCTGCTGAGCGATGATGGGCCCGCGATCGTACTCCTCGTCGACGAAGTGCACGGTCGCACCGCTCTCCGCCACACCCGCGTCGAGGACCGCGGTGTGCACGCGCTTCCCATACATCCCCTTCCCTCCGAACGCGGGCAGGAGCGCCGGGTGGACGTTCAGCATGCGCCGCGCGTAGCGTGCGACGACCTCGCGGGGAATGAGCTTGACGTACCCGGCGAGCAAGATCAGATCGATTCTGTGGCGCGCCAGCAGTTGGAGGGTGTCGCGCGCTACTTCGGACGCCTCGCGCCCGGTCGTGGCGATGACAGCCGTCGGCACGCTCGCGGCGGCGGCCCGGTCGATCGCGCCTGCGTCCTCGCGATCGGCCACCAAGAGCACGATGCGCCACGCCCCGTTCGGCTTCTGGTGGTCGAGGAGCGCCTGGAAGTTGGTGCCCCCCCCCGAGGCGAACGCGGCCGCGCGCACCTTCATCCCCGATCATCCTCCGCGAGACCCGCGAGGAACGGGTTGCTCACCCGCTCCCTCCCCACCGTGGTGGGCGGGCCATGCCCGGAGTAGAGGACGGTTTGGTCGGGGAGCGTGAGCACCTGATCGCGAATCGACGCCATGAGCGTGCGATGATCGCAGCCCGGGAAGTCGGTGCGCCCGATCGATCCGTAGAAGACGACGTCCCCGACCAACGCGTACTCCTTGTCCGGCGCCACCAAGATGACGTGGCCCGGCGCATGGCCCGGCGCCAAGCGCACGTCGAGGGCACAGCTACCGATGTCGAGGCGCTGTCCGTGCGCGAGCTCGTGGGTCGGCTCGGGCTGGGGCG
This sequence comes from Longimicrobiales bacterium, assembly GCA_040081395.1. Lineage (GTDB taxonomy): Bacteria > Gemmatimonadota > Gemmatimonadetes > Longimicrobiales > Gaopeijiaceae > UBA2982. The sequence goes on along the minus strand of JBEBGN010000039.1, from coordinate 510 downwards.
CCATGTGGACCCCGAACGCGGCGGCCTGAGCGGGCGCGCGACGGTACATGGTCAGGGCGTCGGCGTGCAGCCAGATGGGCACGTCGGGCCACCGCTCGCGCACGGTGCCGACCCCCTCGACGTGATCGATGTGCGCGTGGGTCAGAAAGATCGCCTGCAGCGCGAGGCCTTCGGCGACGATCGCTTCGACCATACTCGCCGCGGCCGCACCGGGATCGATGGCCGCAACGCTCCGCGACGGCTCGCAGACTGTCAGGTAGGCGTTCTGTCCGAACCCCCCACCGGTGAAGGTCCGGACGATCACTCGTCTAGCCCCCTGTACTCAAACTGAAGGGGCCTTCAAACGGTGAATGAACTTCCGCACCCGCATCCGCCGGAGGCGTTCGGATTCCGGAAGGTGAACCCCTGACCCATCATGCTGCTGACGTAGTCGATCTCGACGCCGGTCAGGTACTGCGCGCTGAACGGGTCCACGAAGATCCTCACGCCATCGAGGTCGAGCACCTCGTC
>JBEBGN010000329.1:0-1534 GCA_040081395.1 Longimicrobiales bacterium | reverse complement strand
AATGCCGAGCGCGTTCCCCACCAGCATGTGGCGGCCGAACACGGCGTACGCCAGCGCCATGAAGTAGATGCTACCCGGTGCGTACATGGTCCACATGTCCCGATACAGCACGTCGCCCTGGAGCACCCGAGCGGCGGAGAGGTCCGTCACGCGCACGTTGAGCTGCACGACGGTCGGCGCGAAGAGGACGAGCGCGCATCCCACAACCAAGAGGGTGACCTGTCTCGAGTCACTCGGCGACGAACTCGCGCCGCCCCTTGGCGCCCGAGCGCTCAACCAACGACCAACGTCGAGTGCCGGCCACATCTGGGTTCGCCTCGTGCCATCTAGAGTGTGGCTCTGCGGAGGGGTCGGCTCACAACTTGAGAAGACGCACGGCCGCCTCGAACACGCTACCCGTGCCTCGAAAGCCCGACAAGCCTGACCGGGGGCCGCCAACCCCACTTGATCCTTCTGGGCGGCCAGGTATTCTCCGGCCACGATCGCCCGCGACCCAGCCCCCCCGGGATTTGATGACTCAGACTCCTCGGCGCCCCTCGTCCGCCCTCGTGGCCGCCGAGCCCGCGGCGCTCACGCTCCCCCATCGGGTCTCGGTCGTGGTTCCGGCCTACAACGAAGGAGCGCACATCGCGCCGGGGCTCGAGGAGCTCCGTCGTGTCCTGGCATCGACGGGCTGGGATTTCGAGATCATCGTGATCGACGACGGCTCGGCCGACGACACCGCAGCAGCAGCAGCAGCGGCCGGCGTACGCGTCTTTCAGCATCGACGGAATCGTGGATACGGCGCTGCACTGAAGACCGGGATCGCCGCCGCGGAGCATCCTTGGATCCTGATCACCGACGCGGACGGCACCTACCCCGCGAAGGCCATCCCTCTGCTTCTCGCGGCGGCCGACCATAACGACATGGTCGTGGGCGCCCGCACGGGCCAGACGGTGAGGATCCCCCTCGTGCGTCGCCCCGCCAAGTGGTTCCTGAAGCGGCTTGCGAGCTATCTGGCCGGGCAGAACCTGCCCGATCTCAACTCCGGGCTCCGGCTCATGCGGAAGGACCTACTCGCAAAATACCTGCATTTGCTGCCTTCGGGATTCTCGTTCACGACGACGATCACGCTCGCGGCCGCATGCAACGAGCACGACGTCGAGTATGTGAGCATCGACTATCATGCGCGCCTCGGTCAGTCGAAGATCCGACCCTGGCACGCATACGAGTTCACGCTCCTCATCCTGCGGACGATCGTGTTCTTCAACCCGCTGAAGGTCTTCATTCCGCTGGGCGCCATGCTCATGCTGGCGGGAATGGCGAAATTCGCCTACGACGTCACGCGCAATAACCTCTCCGAAAGCGCGATCTTCGCGATGCTCACGGCCATGCTCTTCTGGGCCGTCGGACTGCTCGCCGACCAGAACTCGCGCATGGCGATGCGCCGTTGAAACCGCACGTCACCATCCTCGGCGCGGGACCGGCGGGAGCGGGGGGCGCGTACCGACTCGCCCGTGACGGCAAGGCGACGGTGACCCTGCTGGAGGCGGGG
>JBEBGN010000175.1:0-6275 GCA_040081395.1 Longimicrobiales bacterium | reverse complement strand
CGCCAGCAATACTGCTGCCGAACAAGCGCAGCAGTGGGGCATGCACAACGATGGCATGGTGTATTTCCCGATTCGCGGCTCGCGTCGCGGCCTGCTGGATTCCTCTCTCACCTGGGCTGGCTGAGCGCCTTCCTGCTGGTCGCGATGCCGGCGGGCACCGTCATGGGGTACGCCAGCTACCTGTTCCCCACCTCGACGCTGGTGGTGCTGTCGGTGGCGGTGGCGACCTGGCTGCTCGCGTCCGCACTCCTTTTCGGGCATCTAGAGTTGGTGTCGCAGCGGCCGACCCGGTTCAAGCTACTGCTGTCGGGAGGCGGGGTCGCGGTCGTCGCCGCCCTCGTGTTCTTCGCGGGCACCGCCGAGGAAGACCACATGACTCCGGTGTCGGACGCCCTCGGTACGCTGCGTTGGATGCCCACGGCGGCCGTGCCGACGACGAGCATCGATGCGTTCACGGCGGACCTCTCCGAGCTGCGGAACGCCCTCGACGAAGACGCCCTCGACGTCACGCTCCGCTAACCCGACTACATCCGACCGAACACCTCCACGAGCGCCGCGACGAGCCGCCGGATGTCGTCGTCCGTATGCTGCGGCGTCGGCGTGAGTCGCAGCCGCTCGGTCCCCTTCGGCACGGTGGGTGGCACGACCGGCTGTACATAGATGCGATGGCGGCTCAGAAGCTCGTCCGAGAGCCGCCGGCAGCGCACCGGGTCGCCGACCAGCAGGGGCACCACGTGGGACGCGGTCGGCATGACCGGGAGGTCGGTCGCGGCCAACGCGCGTTTGAGAGCGTCGACGCGTTCCTGTAACCGTCCCCGCAACGAGTGGTCGCCATCAAGGACCCGCAGGCTCGCAAGGGCACCAGCCACCACCGCCGGGGGGAGCGCCGTCGTGAAGATGAACCCGGAGGCGTAGCTCCTGATGAAGTCGATGGCGGCCGAGGATCCCGCTATGTATCCGCCGAATACGCCGAATGCCTTGGCGAGCGTGCCCTGCACGAGCGTGATGCGGTCCGCGACACCTTGCTGCTCCGCGACACCCGCGCCTCGGGGTCCATAGAGCCCGACCGCGTGCACCTCGTCGAGGTACGTCATGGCGTCGTAGCGCTCGGCCACCTCGCAGATCGCCGCGACCGGGGCGACGTCACCCTCCATGGAGTAGACGGACTCAAAGGCGACCACCTTGGGCCGCCCTGTCTCGATCGAGTCCAGCACGCGCTCCAAGTCCTCGATGTCGTTGTGCGCAAAGATGCGCTTCTCTGCCCGGCTGTTCCGCATGCCGGCGATCATGGAGGCGTGGTTGAGCGCGTCGGACACGAACACCGCGTCGGGTAGCATGCGGCCGAGCGTCGACAACACCGCCTCGTTCGCCACGAAGCCGGACGTGAAGAGCAGGGCCGCGTCCTGCTGGTGCAGCCGCGCCAACTCCCGCTCCAGCTCGACCTGCTGCGGACTCGTTCCCGAGATGGCGCGCGTGCCGCCGGAACCCGCACCCGACGCGTCGATGGCACCCTTCATAGCCGCGCGCACCTCGGCGTGCTGCCCCATGCCGAGATAGTCGTTCGAACACCAGATAGTGACGTCCGCGCTCTCACCCGCGCGGTGATGGGTCGCGCGCGGGAAGTCCCCCACGCGGCGATCGAGGTCGGCGAAGGACCTGTAGTTGCCCTCCGCCCTGAGCCGCTCGATCGCCGAGGCGAACCAGGCCTCGTAGTCCATGTCTACCCTACCTCACCGCTCGTCACTCGTGTTGCTCGCCGGCAAACGTCACCAGGGGAGGGGTCGGCGGCAATCCGCGGCCCACGTTGCCGGCCCGCACCCCCCGCCCTACCCTACCAGACGTCCCTCACACAGGAGTGACCTCGTGAGCGAATGGCCCCCCCTCGAGGTCGACCGCGTCGACTTCATCAGCTCGGCGACCCTCCCGGACGAGCCCTGGGCAGATCGGTCGGTGCCGTCGGCGGCCGCGACACCCAGCTGGACGCGACGGGACTTCATCAAGGGGATCATCGCCTCGGGAGTGACGGTCTCCGGGCTCTCGTATTTCGGCGCCGGTTGCACCGGCGCCCTCCCTGCGCAAACCGTGGGGGGCATCGAGCGGCTGCTCACGCTCAGCGTGAACGGGCAGGCCCGCCGAGTGGACGTGCTCCCGGCGGAGACGCTGGCCATGACCCTCCGCTACAAGCTGGGCCTCACCGGCACCAAGCTGGGCTGCGATCGCGCCGAGTGCGGCGCGTGTACGGTGCTCATCGACGGGGTCACGCACTACTCGTGCTCCACGCTCACGCATCGGTTGCGGGCGCGTGAGGTGACCACCGTCGAAGGACTCGAGGGACCCAACGGCGAGCTGCACCCCGTGCAGCAGGCCTTCATCGACGAGCTGGCGCCGCAGTGCGGGTTCTGCACTCCCGGGCAGGTCATGTCCGCGGTCGCGCTGCTGCGACGGAACCCGAACCCGACCCGCGAGGAAGCCCGCCAGGCGATGGCCGGCAACCTGTGCCGCTGCGGCGCCTACCACAACTACCTGAACGGCGTGATGCGCGCCGCCCTTTCGCCGACCACGCGGGAGGCCTGACATGGCCGAGCTATTGGGGAAGGACTTCACGCCGCCGGACATCCACGGGAAGGTCACCGGACGAGCGAAATACGCCGAGGACTTCCGGCGCGACGGCATGGTGTTCTGCCGCTTGCTCACCAGCCCGATGCCCCATGCGCGCGTGCGCAGCGTGGACGCATCGGAGGCGCTCGCGATGCCGGGCGTGCTGGGCATCCTGCTGCCCGAGGACGTGCCCGAACAGGAGGGCGTAGCGAACAACATCCTGACCTACGAGCCGCACTTCGTCGGCGAGCCGATCCTCGCGATCGCCGCCGTCGACGAGACCATCGCGCAGGACGCGATCGCGCGCGTACGGCTCGACATGGAGCCGCTCGAGTTCTGCCTGGATCCGCTAGAGAGCCTGCGCCCCGGAGGCCCCAACGCCCGTGCCGGCGGCAACGCGCTCATTCCCGAAGCAGGGCTCCAGGAGGTGAAGTGGACCGCAGCGGACTTCGCGGCGACAGGCGAGGGACAGCTTCCCATGGGCCGTCCCGGCGAGGAGTGGTCCTATGGCGATCTCGACGCCGGCTTTGCCGCCGCGACGCTCGTGCTGGACGAGAGCTTCGTGACGGCGTCCACGTCGCACCACTCCATGGAGCCGCGCACCGCGATGGCGTATTGGGAGGGCGGCAAGTGTTACCTGCACGTCTCCAGCCAGAGCCAGAGCAACGCGGTGCCGGGCGCGGCCCGCCTGGTGGGCATCGAGCCCGAGAACCTCGTCTTCATCGCCGAGTACTGCGGCGGCGGGTTCGGCTCGAAGGGCGGTGCCTATCCGCTCATGGCGATTCCGGCGCACATGTCGCGCAAGATCGGTCGCCCCGTCATGATGCGCGTGAGCCGGGCAGAGGAGTACGTGCTCGGGTCGGCTCGCCCGGGTTTCCAGGGCCGCGTGCGGCTCGGCTTCCGCGCGGATGGGCGAGTGACGGCCTGCGATCTGTCCATCGTCCAGGAGAACGGGCCCAACCAGGGTTTCAGTGACCTGGGTGCGGCCGCGAGCGCGGTGTCGCTCGTCTACACGCCGCTCTCCATGCGCTACCGCGGCATCTCCGTGCTGACCAATACACCGCCGCGCGGCGCACAGCGCGGGCCTGGACAGAACCAGATCCATTGCGCGGTCGAACCGCTGCTCGACAAGGCGGCCCGTCAGCTCGGGCTCGACCCGCTCGCCATTCGCCAAGTCAACGCGCCCACCCACGAGTCGCTCTACGGGGGCACTCAGAGCCACATCACGAGCGCCTTCCTGCGCGAGGCGCTCGCCATGGGTGCCGAGCGCTTCGGCTGGGCGGAGCGGCGCGCGCGAAGCGGGCAACGCAACGGCTCCAAGGTCACTGCAGTCGCGGTGGGCCAGGCGTTCCACTCGGCCGGGTCGAGCGGCTTCGACGGACTCGTGCGCATCGCGCCCGATGGTAGGCTCCACATCCATACCGGCGTGGGGAACCTGGGCACGTACTCGTACGCCGACACCTCCCGCGTCGCGGCCGAGGTGCTGCGCTACGACTGGGCAAACTGCGAGATCCACCGCGGCGACTCGAGCCGCGGGCTTCCCTGGAACAACGGCCAGTTCGGGAGCAACACGTCGTACACGATGACGCGCACGAACTTCGCCGCGGCTACGGACGCGCTGCAGAAGCTGAAGGCGATCGCGGCGCGCGACCTCGGCGGTGCACCGAATGACTACGACGTCGGCGATGAAGCCGTCTTCAACCGCGCCAACCCGTCACGCCGCCTGACGTACGCGCAGGCTGCGCGCCGGGCCATTCAGCTCGGGGGACGCTTCAGCGGCATGGAGACCCCCGAGGATATCAACCCGATGACACGGCGGGCGGTGGAAGGCCTCGCCGGCACCGGCCTCGTCGGGGTCGCGCGCGACAACATCCCGCAGACGGGCATGGTACCCGCGCTCGCTGCGGGGTTCATCGAGATCGAGCTCGATCTCGAGACGGGCCGCTACGAGATCATCGACTACCTGGGCGTCGCGGACTGCGGGGTCGTGTTGCACCCGATGAGCCTCGGCACGCAGATCCGGGGGGGCGCGGTGATGGGGTTCGGCATGGCGGCTACGGAGCGGCACGTCTACGACCCCCGTTGGGGACTCCCCGGTGCGGTCGGGCTCCACCAAGCCAAGCCGCCGTCGTACTTGGACGTTCCGTCGGAGATGGACTGGGCCGCCGTCGACCAAGCGGACCCCAACAACCCGGTCGGCGCGAAGGGGATCGGCGAGCCCCTCATGGGCTGCGCGGCCGCCGCGCTGCTGTGTGCGATCTCCGAGGGACTCGGGGGCCACTACTTCAACCGCAACCCGATCGTCGCGGACATGATCGTGAATGCGGCGAACGGCAGAGCGCAGGCCCACCGCCCGCTCCAGGTCAACACGCAGTGAGGACCCGTCTTCGGAGGGAGAGCCAATGATGAAGGACATGATGACGGGCTTCGAGCTCTACCAGCCCGCGGATGTGGAGACGGCGCTCGACCTGCTCGACCAGCACGGAGCCGCCAGTTGGCGGCTCGCGGGTGGATACGACAGCCTCGATTGGCTCAAGAATCGCGGCAAGCAGACGCGCGCCGTCATCGACCTGGAGGGCCTCGACGAGCTGAGGGGCATTCGGGAGCTCGAAGGGGGACTGGAGATCGGCGCGCTCACCACGCTCACCGAGATCGAGACCAGCGCGCTCGTGCGGGAGCGCTACGGGCTGCTCGCCGACGCGGCTCGGCACGTGGCGAGCCCTCAGATCCGGAACGCCGGCACCCTGGGTGGCAATCTCTGCCAGGATACGCGCTGCTGGTACTACCGGTATGGGGTGAAGTGCTACCGTGCGGGCGGCAACACCTGCTACGCGGCCGCGCCCGAGGCGATGAACCGTGAGCATGCGATCTTCGAGGCGAGTCGGTGCGTGGCGGTGACTCCGTCCGACTGCGCACCCGCCGTGGTGGCGCTCGACGCGGAGATGGTCGTGCGCAACCGACGGGGAGAGCGCGTGATCGCCGCCGCGGATTTCTTCATGCCCCCCTCGGTCGACATCCGACGCATGACGGTGCTCGAGCCCGAGGATCTGCTCGTCGCGGTCCGGCTTCCGGCCGCTTGGTCCGGCGCATCGTTCTACTTCGAGAAGGTCGCCGACCGGAACGTGTGGGACTTCCCGCTGGTGAACGTCGCGGCGGCCTTTCGGATGAGCGGAGACACCGTGGCCGACGCTCGCATCGTCTGCGGCGCGGTCCAGTGCACCCCCCGGAGAGCCGCGGCGGCCGAACGCCTGGTCGTGGGGCGCATGCGCAGCGACCAGGTCGCGGAGTCGGCCGGGGCTGCCGCGGTCGGAGGCGCCGAGCCCCTCGCCTTCAATGAGTACAAGATCCCTCTGATGATGGGTCTCGTGCGGAGGGCAGTCCGCGGGCCTGAGCAGGGCTGAAGCCCGCCGAAGGCCCGCAGAATCAGGACGAGCTCGTGTATTGACATCGTGTGGGCCTATTGGTAACACATATGTTATATAACGTATGTGTAACGCAGGAGGGTCCATGAGCGGCACCCCACGGCCCGCCGTCCCCTGAACATGCTCCCCCACGTCGACCTGGACGCCGTCTTCACCGCGCTCTCGGATCCTACGCGGCGCGCCATCCTCACGCGGCTCCAGCAAGGCGAAGCCACGGTCACCGAGCTGTCCGCCCCGTTCGCCATCAGTCAGCCG
>JBEBGN010000174.1:0-6284 GCA_040081395.1 Longimicrobiales bacterium | reverse complement strand
TGGGTGTCGAGGATGACCAACGTGCCCACCGGGTACACCCCCGTCGCGGTGATGAGCACCTTCACCAGCAGGGTGTCGAGTCCGCGCTTCGGGTTGTCCCGCATCTCCTGGAGCACCGCGTCGGGTGGCCAGGGCTGATACTGGTAACTCCGCACCGACGTGCCCGCGTCGAACGAGTCCGCGACCGCGCAGATGCGCGTGAACAGCGTGGGCTCGCGCGGCCGCCTGTTCTGCGGATATCCCGTCAGGTCGATCTTCATGTGATGCTCGTACGCCATGAGCATCTGGCGGTACGGCATGTCCGCGAACCCCTGCATGTCGAACAGCTGGAGCAGGCCCTCGGTCGGGTGCTCCTTGAGGTGCGCCCATTCCGCGTCGGTGAGCCCACTCGGCTTGTTGATGATGTCGACATCGAGCCGCTGCTTGCCCACATCGTGGAAGAGGGCCCCGAGGCCGAGATCGTAGAGCTGGAGACGATCGAGTCCGAGCCGCTGCCCGATGATGACGCTGAAGATCGACACGTTCACGGAGTGCGTGAACGTGTACTCGTCGAAGTCGCGCAGCGTGGTCATGGTGACCATGGACGACTCGTTCGACAGCACCTGATCGACGATCCCCTGCACCGCGCGCTTCACCTTGCGCACGTTGACGGCTTTGCCGATGCGCATGTCGTCGAACACGTCCTTCGCGACCTTCACGGACTGCGCGTAGGTGCGCTTCGCCGCGACGAGCTTCTCCTCCTTCTCGGCCGGCTGCTCCGCGTCGGTGACCGAGCGGAGGTGGATGTGCTGCACCGGGGCGCTGGCGAAGCGCTCCATGAACTGCTCGAACGGATCTTCGGGCGCGGGCTTCCTGAGCAGCATCGAGATGAACGGCGCCCATTCCCGCTTCTCGATGCCCGGCAGAACCTCGACCGCCCCGATCCCGTGCGCTTGCAGCGCGCTCGCGAACGATCCGAAGGTGGCGAAGTTGGAGAGGTCGAGCCGTAGGCGCGTCTCGTTCAGGAAGAAGAAGTCGCCGACCACGCGGACCTCGGCGGCCCCATCGATCGTGACCACGCGTTCCATGAGCGCGTGCAGCTCGGCCAACGCCGTCTGCACGGTCTCGTTCTCGACCGGGTAGAGTTTGAGCGAGCCGAGCGCCCCGTAGAACGCCGTCAGCAGCCGGCGCCCCTCTTCCTGGTAGTTCAACCCGCCGGGCTGATTCATGCTCCGCCCTCGGTTCGCAGCGCGCGGTTGACGTTGCTGCGCACCACCGCGTCTTCGTCCTGGCTCGCCTTCATGAGCGAGGCGCGCGCATCCGGGCCCGCGACGTGGCCGAGCGCGAGCGCCGCGGCCGCGCGGATCTCAGTGGGCTCGCGCTTGCCCAGGAAGCCCTTCCCGTTCAGGAGGCCATCCAGCAGCGTCAGCCCATCTGCCTCGGCGACCATGCCGTACGCCTGGAAGACCGCGACCTTCTCGCTGATATCCGCGTTGCGGATATCCTTTCCTTTGATGATGCCGGCCAGGGTCGGAGCAGCGGGCCTGTAGCGCAACGCGCCCAGGGCCTTGGCAGCCGCGATGCGCACGTCGCGCTCGGCGTCCCCGAGCGTCTTCTCCAGAGCGCTCGCTACCGTCGAAGCCTTGAGCGTGACGGCGGCCTCGATCGCCGCGAGGCGCACGAACGCGTCGGGGTGCACGAGCAGGTGCGCCAGCGAGGCACCCGCCTCCACGATCTGCATCTCGCCTGCCAGGCGCGCCGCACCCGCCGCCAACACGGGGTCCTTCTCCTGGAGCAGCTTGACCGCAGCGACGCGGTTCCGCCCGGCGATCCCCTGCACCGCCTTGCGCAGCACCGCCTGGAGCTCCTTGTGCTCGACCGTCTCCGACGCCCGCAGTAGAGGCCCGAGCGCACCCCCGCGCAGGAACTGGAGGAAGCCACCGAGCTGCGCTGCGGACGCGCGGACCGTGCCGTCGAAGAGCGCCTTGATGAGCTCCTCGATGGCCTCGGGCGCGCTGATGCGATCGAGGATCTGCCGCGACTCCTGGATGCGCTGCTCGTCGAAGATGGCCGGGTTGGACTCCAGCTTGCGCAGCTCCTCGAGTACGCTGGTCGCCGCGACCAGCGCGCCGCGGCTGAGGAAGTTCGGCAGTAGCGAGGAGAGGATCTTCAGGATCTCGGACTGCCGCTGCCGGTTGTGCGGCTCCTCCAAGCGGTCGAAGAGCGCGCTCAGCACATCCGCACGCGTGTCGCGCTTGAGCTCCTTCTGGAGCTCGGCGCGCAGGTGGTCCATGTCCCGTTTGTCGAGTGCGTACAGCGTGGGGTTGAAGTCATCCTGCTTGACCGTCTGCGGCGCGGGCGAGGCCTCGGCGCCCGTCTGGGCGCGCCGGCGCTCGTCGGCCGCGGCCTCCGCCTCCTCGCTGTCGTGTGCCGACTGCATCTCGGCCGCAGTGGCGCCGGGGCCTGCCTCCGGCATCGCCACGCCTTCGGCCAACAGGTCGACGTATTGGTACTCGAAGAAGCGGAGGTCCGCTTCCCAGAGCACAGTCAGGAGGTCGTCCCCCTCGGGAACGAGCTTACGCGCCTGCTGGAGCACACCGAGGAAGCGATCGAGTTCTTCCGTCTCGAGACCGGGGAGCAGCTTGATCTCGCGGATGCCGTCCTTGAAGAACAGGAACGCGAGCGAGTCGTTGCGGCTCTCGGAGTGGTAGATCGCGACCTCGCCGAGATACATGTGGTCCTCGTCGATCCGCAGCACGAGCTGATCTACTTGCTGCCAGAGTCCACCCAGCTCGGTCTTGAGCTGCTCGGCGAAGCGGCGACGGACGGGATTGTTCTCGTCGTAGAGCTGGTAGGCCCGGAAGGTCTTGGCCAGCGTGACGAGGAGCGCCTGCACCGCTCCGAGCACCTTGGGATCCTGATCCCACTCCTGTGCCTCGGTGGTTGCCCCTCCCGGGGGCGTGCGGGGGCTGGTCAACGACGCACCTTAGAGGAGCGAGCCGCGGCCTTCGAGGCGAGCCACGTGCGCGACGTCCTTGTCGCCGCGGCCGGAGAGACAGATGACCACGGGGCCGTCGAGGTAGTCGCGCCCATGCCCGAGGACGTGCGCGACCGCATGCGAAGACTCGAGGGCCGGAATGATCCCCTCCAGCTCGGAGAGTCGGTGGAACGCGTCGAGGGCCTCGTCATCGGTGGCGGACGTGTACCGAGCGCGCTGTGAGTCCTTGAGGAAGGAATGCTCCGGTCCCACACCCGGGTAGTCCAGGCCCGCAGACACCGAATGCGCGGGGGCGACCTGTCCGTCCGAGTCCTGGAGAAGATAGCTGAGGGAGCCGTGCAGGACACCCGGAGAACCCGCCGCGAGCGATGCCGAGTGGTGTCCGCTGTCGATGCCGTGCCCCGCGGCCTCCACCCCGATCAGCTGCACCCCCGCATCCGGTACGAACGCGTGGAAGATGCCGATGGCGTTCGAGCCACCCCCGACGCACGCGACCACCGCGGCCGGAAGGCGCCCCTCCGCCGCGAGGATCTGCTCGCGCGCTTCCTTTCCGATGATCGCCTGGAAGTCTCGCACCATGCGCGGGAAGGGGTCGGGTCCCACCACGGAGCCGATGATGTAGTGGGTGTGGCCCACGTTCGTGACCCAGTCGCGGATCGCTTCGTTGGTGGCGTCCTTGAGCGTGCGGGTACCCGAGCCGACCGGGCGCACTTCGGCGCCCAGGAGCTCCATGCGGAAGACGTTGAGCGCCTGCCGCTGCACGTCCTCCTCACCCATGTAGACGACGCAGTCGAGGTCGAACAGGGCGCACGCCGTCGCGGTCGCCACGCCGTGCTGCCCCGCCCCGGTCTCCGCGATGATGCGCTGCTTCCCCATGCGCTTGGCGAGCAGGGCCTGCCCCAGCGTGTTGTTGATCTTGTGCGCGCCCGTGTGGTTCAGGTCCTCGCGCTTGAGATAGACCGCGGGATGCCCGGCAGCCTCCCCCAATCGGTGCGCACGGTAGAGCGGCGAGGGGCGTCCGGCGAAGTTCGCGAGCAGGTCGGCGAGCTCGGCCTTGAACACCGGGTCGATGCGCGCGGCCTCGTACGCGTCCGTCAGTTCGTCGAGCGCGTGCACGAGGGTCTCGGGCACGTAGCGCCCCCCGTAGGGCCCGAAGCGTTGGCTCGCAGTCGCGTCGATGGTCGTGTCGATCGTCACTTCGATGCTCCTCCCGTGGATCCCGCGGAGACCGCGCCCGCGAGCCGTGCGCCCTCGATGAACGCGCGCACCTTCGCGTGATCCTTCTCGCCCAGCGCGCGCTCGACCCCGGACGAGACGTCCACGACATCCGGTTGGAATGCGAGCGCGGCGTCGGTCACCGTGTCGGCCGTGAGCCCACCCGCGAGCACGAAGGTCACATGCGCGGGCAGGAGCGCGCGAGCCTTGGCGGGGTCGAGCCTGACGCGCGCGCCCCCCGTGCCGAGCGCCGCATCGTTCCTCCCCTCGATCAGGAAGCCGTCGACCAGATGGGCGTAGCGCGCGACCGCGTGCTCCACGTCTTCGAGGGTGCGCGCGCGCACGGCCTTCCAGACCATCCAGGTGCCGCGCGCGCGCAGCGCCTCGACCACCACGGGTTGTTCGTTGCCGTGCAGCTGGATGACGTCGGCACCGAGCGCGCGGGCCGCGGCCACCGCCGCCTCGACCGTCTCGTTCACCAGCACGGCGACCTTGGGCGCCTGGGTGCCTTCGAACAGCGCGCGTGCATCGGCGGGGCGCACGCTCCGGCCGAACCCGGCCGTGAGCACAACCCCGAGATAGTCGGCACCCGCCGCATCCGCCGCGAGCGCGTCCTCGCGCCGCATGAGCCCGCAGATCTTCGCTCTAACCACGCACACCCTCCCGCCGCGGCACCGAGGCCATCTCGCGCGCCGCGCGCTCCGGATCGGGGGCACGCAGCAGGGTCTCCCCCACCAGCACCGCATCCACACCGTGATCTCCGAGACGGGATACGTCGTCGGGGCTCCGAATGCCGCTCTCGGACACCACCAGCACTCCGTCGGGCAGGTCTTCCAGGAGATCGAGCGTGGTGGTCAGGTCGGTGCGGAAGGTCGCGAGGTCGCGGTTGTTGATGCCGACGATCTCGGGCTCGATCTCGAGAGCGCGCGCGAGCTCCCTGCGGTCGTGTACCTCGACCAGCACCGCCATCCCCAGATCTTTCGCTTCCGCGTGCAGCGTCGCGAGTTGACGATCGGAGAGGATGCGCACGATGAGGAGCACCGCGTCGGCCCCCCCCGCGCGGGCCTCGATCACGTGCAGCGGATCGAGCGTGAAGTCCTTCCGCAGCACCGGGATCGGGGTCGCCAGTTTGGCGGAGGCGAGATCCTCGAGGCTTCCCCCGAAGTAGTCGCGGTCCGTGAGCACGCTCAGGGCCGCGGCACCCGCCCGGGCATATCCCCGGGTGAGCAGGGTGGGATCGAGCCCAGGCCGGATCTCACCCGCGCCCGGAGAGCGGCGCTTGCACTCGGCGATCAGCGCGACGTGGCCGGGGGCCGAGAGCGCGCCCGCGAAGTCCCGAGGGGAGGGAGCGGTGGCCGCACCCCGCTCCAACTCCCTGGAGCGCAGACGCAGCTCCGCCAGCTCGGCGGTCTTGGTCCGGACGATGTCGGCCAGGATGCCGGGAAGCGGCGGGGATCCTTGCGGTTCGGGCAACGTTCGGGTAACCTAGTTCGGTTCCTGTTCGGGTCCAAGCGCAGCCAGGGAGGAGAGGAAGGACCAGATGCCCCTCACCAAACGGCAGAAAGAGATCCTCGACTACGTCGGCGGGTTCATCGAGAGCAAGGGATACGCTCCCAGCTTCGAGGAGATCGCGGAGTCGTTCGGGTACACGTCCCTGGCGACCGTGCACGAACACCTGAGCAATCTGGAGCGCAAAGGCTACATAAGGAAGTCGTACAACGAGAGCCGCTCCGTCGAGATCACGAGCCCCGACGCGGGCCCCCCGTCCATCGAGCTCCCGCTCTACGGCTCGGTTGCAGCCGGCCTCCCCATCGAGGCGCTCACGGACCACGAGACGATCACCGTCCCGCCGGACATGATCCGGAAGAAGAAGGACAACTACGTGCTCCGCGTGGAGGGAAACTCCATGATCGAAGAGCAGATCCGCGACGGGGACTACATCGTCGTGCAGGCCCAGCAGACCGCCGAAGACGGCCAGATGGTCGTCGCCCTCGTCGGAGGTGACTCCGCCACGGTGAAGAAGCTCTACCGTGAGTCCGGAGGCCGCATCCGCCTCCAGCCCGCCAACCCGACCATGAAGCCGATCTACGCC
>JBEBGN010000173.1:0-6302 GCA_040081395.1 Longimicrobiales bacterium | reverse complement strand
CATCGACGTGCGCCGTGCGGCTTCAGTCCTCGAGGCTGCGCACTTCGGACTCACCGAGGTGAAGGAGCGCATTCTCGATCATGTGGCCGTACTCTCGCTGGTGCGCGAGATGCGGGGACCGATCCTGTGTCTGGTCGGGCCTCCCGGGGTCGGCAAGACCTCGCTGGGGCGGAGCATCGCGGACGCGTTGGGACGCGAGTTCGTGCGGGTGAGCCTCGGCGGCGTGCGTGACGAAGCCGAGATCCGAGGGCACCGGCGCACCTACGTGGGCGCGCTCCCGGGTCGCATCATCCAGGGCATGCGCCGGAGCGGCACCCGGAATCCGGTGTTCCTGCTCGACGAGGTGGACAAGCTCGCGCGCGACTTCCATGGGGACCCTGGTGCCGCCCTGCTTGAGGTGCTCGACCCGGAGCAGAACCGCACCTTCACCGACCACTACCTCGAGCTCGAGTTCGACCTTTCGGACGTACTCTTCGTGGCGACGGCCAACACGCTCCAGGACGTGCCGGAGCCACTGCGCGACCGCATGGAAGTCATTCGGCTGCCCGGATACCTCGACACTGAAAAGCGCGCGATCGCCGCCAAGTTCCTCTGGCCGCGCCAAACGGAGCGCCACGGGCTGGAGGCTCACCCTGATCTGACCTCGGAAGCCGTGCACGTCATGATCGAGCGGTACACCCGAGAGGCCGGGGTACGCGAGCTGGAGCGGCGGCTGTCGCGCATCGCGCGGAAGCTCGCGCGCGCCGTCGCCGACGGAAGACCGATTCCGAGCTCGATCCGGGCGGAAGACCTGAAGGAGCTGCTCGGCCCCCCGCCCTACCAGCCCTCCGATCGTGACCAAGAGGGCGAACGCATCGGCATCGCGAACGGACTCGCGTGGACCGCCGCCGGGGGCGAGGTGATGGACGTCGAGGTGGCGATCGTGCCTGGCGGAGGCAACCTGCGCCTGACTGGAACGCTCGGCGACGTGATGAAGGAGTCGGCCCAGGCCGCGGTAACCTACGCGCGCTCCCGGGCCCAGGTCTTCGGGCTCGATCCGCTCTTCCACGAGAAGGTGGACGTCCACATCCACATCCCCGAGGGCGCCACCCCGAAAGACGGACCGTCGGCGGGTATCACGATCGCGGTCGCGCTCATCTCTGCGTTGACGGACGCCCCGACCCGGGCCGACGTCGCCATGACGGGAGAGATCACCCTACGCGGCCGGGTGCTCGGGGTGGGCGGAGTGAAGGAGAAGGCGGTGGCCGCCCTCCGGAGCGGCATGCGAAAGGTCGTGCTGCCGGCCTCGAACTCCAGCGACATCGAGCTCCTGCCCCAGGAGGTGAAGGACGAGGTCGAGTTCGCACTGGTGCGCACCATGGACGAGGTCATGGACGCCGTTCTGGCCCGGAGCCCATACCGGTCCCGTCGGGCAGCGACCGAGAGCCCCGTCGAGGTTCCGGTCTCGCACGGATGAAGATCCGCACGGTCGAGTACGCGGGCACGGTAGCGACTCCGGGCGGTGCCCTTCCTGGTGACCTTCCCCAGATCGCCTTCTCCGGCCGCTCCAATGTCGGCAAGTCGTCGCTGATCAACACGGTGCTCAATCGCACCCGCAGCAAGGTCGCGCGCGTGTCGGCGACGCCGGGGAAGACGCAGGCGCTCAACTTCTACCGCGTGAACGACGACTTCTTTCTCGTCGACCTCCCGGGATACGGGTACGCCCGGGTACCGGACGCGATTCGCAAGGAGTGGGCGGGCCTCATCGAGTGGTACCTGGGCTCCTCGGGCCTGGTGCGCGGCGTGGTCCACCTCGTGGACTCCCGCCACCCCCCCACGAAGCACGACCTCTGGATGGTTCAGTTCATGGCCAAGCTGGCCACGCCGACCCTGGTGGTACTCACCAAGGTCGATAAGCTGAAGAAGCTCGAGCGGGAGACCTCGTGGGCGAGGGCGATGGAGGCACTCGGCATGGACGAGTCCCAGATGATCCCCTTCTCGGCGAAAACCGGAGAGGGGCGCGAGGCCCTGCTCGCCGCCCTCACCGACCTGCTCGGCGACGCTGCTTGACCATTGGGGTGGCCCGAAGAGCCGTCCCTACCCTCCTAGCCGCTTTCGTGTTGGCGTCGTGCACGATCGCCCCGGGACCAGGCCCCGAGCCGGTCGATTCCGCGGCACCCGCGGTGGGGTTCGGCACGTTGCGACAGGAAGATGTGTCGATCGGCCTCACGAGCGGCGACCTACGTGTGCTGGTGACGCCCCTGCACCGATCCGTGACGCATGTCACGGCCCCCGACACCGAGCGCAGGCTGAACGCCTTGGTGGCAGCGCACGCGCCCCCGGGCCGCGCGGACGGCTCGGGCCTCTTCTTGGTGACCCTCTACTCGGACCGGCCCGACGTGGGATTCGTGCCCGAGGACGTGCAGTTGGTGGCGCAGGGGTTCCGCCTGCGGGCTTCGACGGTCACTCCGCTCACGCCGACCTGGGGCGGTCGGCGGGTCGGCCAGCGCCAGCAGGAGTTGGCGGTGTACGACTTCGGGAGCGGCGTCGACCTCGAGCGGGAGATCGTGCTCGAGTACGGGCTCGTGCAGGCCGCCCAATGGGTCACGATCATGCCCCGCATCCAGGCCGAGCGTGCCCGGGTGCGCACCCGGGCGGGGCTGGGGCTGTAGCTCAGGCCTCGAGGCCGTACTCCGCAATCTTCCGGTAGAGCGTCCGCTCGCCGATCCCGAGCCGCTCGGCCGCCTTGCGTCGATTCCCACGGACCTCGCTGAGGGCGGCTTGGATGGCCTGACGCTCCATGTCCTCGATGGTCATGCCCGGCCCGAAGACGATCACACCGGAGGGCGGCACTGCCTCCTCCGACGGCGCAGAGGTGGGTGCGTGGGGTTCGACCGGCGCCATCGGCACCACACGCGCGAACGCTGGCACCTCGATGCCCCCCTCGGAGAGGTCCTCCTCAGTCCTTCGCCCGACGACCGCACCCGAAGCGAGTTGTACCGGGCCACCTCTGCGGTAGGCCTCGAACTCGCGGCGCAGGTCGTCCATGTCCACACGCAGCTCCACGAGCGTGCGGAACACGAACTCGAGCTCGGGCCTCAGCGCGGGTGCTCTGCCATCCGACGTGGCCCGCGCCATCGGCGCGGGCAGGAGCGACGAGGCTCGACCCCGGCGCACTTCCTCCGGTATGTCCTCCGGTCGAATGACACGGCCCGGCGCGAGCACGACCATCGACTCCACGAGATTGCGCAGCTCGCGGATGTTCCCCGGCCAGTCGTAGTCGACCAGGAGTTGCATCGCCTCCGACGAGATCCCGGGAAAGACGAGATCGTGTCGCTGGGACACGTCCCGCACGAAGGTCTGGATGAGCAACGGAATGTCGTCGCGGCGCTCCCGGAGCGGAGGTAGCTCGATGGAGAGGACGTTGAGCCGGAAGAACAGGTCGCGACGGAACTCCCCGATCGCCACGAGCTGACGGAGTTCTTGGTTGGTGGCCGCGATGATCCGCACGTCCACCTTGATCGCCCGCTCGCCGCCCACGCGGTGGAACTCCCGCTGCTCGAGGACGCGCAGGAGTTTCGTCTGGGTGGAGAGCGGCATCTCGCCGATCTCGTCGAGGAAGATGGTCCCCCCGTCGGCCAGTTCGAAGAGGCCTCGCCTCGAGTCGATCGCGCCGGTGAAGGCGCCCTTCTCATGGCCGAACAGCTCGGACTCGAGCAGCGTCTCGGCGAGGGCCGCGACATTCACCGCGATGAAGGGCTCGTGGCGCCTCGGCGAGAGCGCGTGGATGCCGCGGGCAACGAGCTCCTTGCCGGTCCCGGACTCACCGGTGACGAGCACCGTGGACGCGACCGGGGCGATCTGGAGGACGCGCTCCAACACCTGTTGGATGGCGTCGGTCTCGCCGATGATGCCCGTGAACGCACGCAGCCGACGGCGCTCGATGATGCGCCTGCCCACGAGCACGATGTCGGCGACCTCAGCGGAGCTGGCGAACACCTCGTCGAAGCCGGGACGAAGTGCCGGTGGCAGCGTGTCCCCGGCGCCGATCGCGAGCACGGGGATGTGTATCGCCTCCCGCGCTTGGCGAGCGAGGTCGTTCTCGCCCCCCCGCGCCGCACCCGTGAGCACCAACAGCACCGCCCCCGCATCCGGCGTGAGGCGCTCGTCGGGCGTGACCAGGTCGGTATCGTACCCGGCCTTGGTGAAGGCCTCCCGCACGGCTCCCGCCTTGGGCAGGTCGTGGGTGGAGATGAGCACGCGCTCGCGCGCCTCGCGCTTCGCGGTGACGGCGCTCACGCGCCCCCTCCTGGGAGCGTGTGCGGCGCCACGCCCCCGCCCAGGAGGGCAATCGCGTGCGCGAGGAGCGGCTCCAGGACGGCCAGGCCGTCCTTCACTCCGCCCGGGCTCCCCGGCAGGTTCACGATCAGCGTACGCCCACGCGTGCCGGCGAGGCCGCGAGAGAGGACGGCGTAGGGGGTCGCCACGAGCCCGCGCCTGCGGATCTCCTCGGCGAGCCCTGGGGCCTCACGCTCCAGCACGGAGCGGGTCGCCTCCGGGGTCACGTCGCGCGGCGTCAGGCCCGTGCCACCGGTCGTGAGGATCAGGTCCACCTCCAGCCGGTCGGCCCACTCCAGCAGGAGGGGGGCGATGTGGGCAGTCTCATCGGGAACGACCCCCTTCGCCGCCACCTCGAACGCGTGGGTGCGGCACCACACCTCGATGCGGGCTCCACTCTCGTCCGTGCGTTCGCCGCGCGAGCACCCGTCGCTCACCGTGAGAATGCCGACCCTCATGCTGGGCTACCGACGGATCGAGCCTTCAGTGTAGAACGGCGGTCGCGTCACGACGGCGTCCAACGCGCGGCCGCGCGCGTCCACCTGGAGTGACGCGCCGGGGGCGCCGAGCTTCGACGGGACGTACCCCATCGCGATGCCGATCCCCAGGGATGGGCTCACGGTCCCGCTGGTAACGACGCCCACGGGCTCACCACCCGACACGATGGGGTAGCCATGCCGCGGGAACGCGCGCTCACCGAGCGTGAGGCCGACCAGCCGGCGGCGCATGCCCTCCTTCTTCTGGGCGGCGAGGGCTCCCCGTCCGATGAAGTCACCCTTGTCGAGTTTCGTGATCCACGCGAGCCCGGCCTCGAGTGGCGTGTGATCCGCATCGAGCTCGTTGCCGTAGAGCGCGTAGCCCATTTCGAGACGGAGCGAATCGCGAGCCCCCAACCCGGCAGGCGCGAGCCCCGCGCCCTTCCCTGCCTGGAGCAGAGCACGCCAGAGCTTCACGGCCTGGTCGGCAGGCGCATAGAGCTCGAACCCGTCCTCGCCGGTGTACCCTGTCCCAGCAATGGTCGCCGGGACTCCGTCGACCTTACCCGTGGCGAACCGATAGTAGGTGACCGCGTCGAGATCGATGTCCACGAGGGGCCGCAGGATCTCGCGCGCCGCGGGGCCTTGGAGGGCGAGCAACGAGGTCTCGTCGGAGACGTTCTCGATCTCGACGTCCAAGTCACGCGAGTGGGACGTAACCCAGGCCCAGTCCTTCTCGAGGTTCGAGGCGTTGACCACGAGCATGTACCGATCGGCGTAGCGATAGACGAGCAGATCGTCGACGATCCCGCCTGTCTCGAGACACATGGCGGAGTACTGCGCCTGACCGACCTCGACGCTCGACGCGTCGTTTACCGTCACGCGTTGGACGAGGTCGAGTGCCTGGGGGCCTCGCACGATGAACTCGCCCATGTGCGACACATCGAAAAGCCCAGCGGCTTCCCGCACGGCGCGGTGCTCCGCGGTGATCCCCGCGGAGTACTGCACGGGCATCTCATAGCCAGCGAACGGCACGACCTTGCCGCCCAGCCGGACATGTTCGTCGTGCAGCGGCGTGCGCTTCAGGACCTGGTCGCTCATCCCATGAGCTCGAGCAGGATCGCCTTCTGCGCGTGCAGACGGTTCTCGGCCTCGTCGAAGATCCGCGACTGCGGCCCGTCGATCACAGAGGCCGAGACCTCTTCTCCGCGGTGCGCCGGCAGGCAGTGCAGGAAGATTGCGTGCTTGTCCGCGCAGGCCATCAGGGCGTCGTCGACAACGAAGTCCTTGAACGCACGTGCACGCACGGCCATCTCCTCTTCCTGTCCCATCGACGCCCACACGTCGGTAGTGACCACGTCCGCGCCCTTGGCTGCTTCCGCCGGGTCACGCGTCAGGGTCACCCTTCCTGCCTTCTGGGCGCGGGCGAGGATCGCTGGGTCGGGGTCGTACCCCTCAGGACACGCGAGACGCAGATCGAAGCCCAGCCTGAGCGCGGCGTTGATCCAG
>JBEBGN010000328.1:0-1548 GCA_040081395.1 Longimicrobiales bacterium | reverse complement strand
TGATCTGTCCCGGGAAGAGTGGACACCCGATCCGGGAGCCGGGAAGCTCCCCCAAAAGGAAGTGTCCATGGCCGAGTCTCGACGGAAGCACAGTGACGAGTTCAAGCGCGAAGCGGTACGGCTGACCTACGAGCCGGGTCGCTCGGTGGCCGCGGTTGCAAGCGACCTTGGCATCGATCGGAGTCTGCTGCAGCGCTGGCGAGTGCAGATGAGACCCGACGACGTCGCCGAGGCCGTCGCCCGCACCGGCAAGCCCAGGACGACTAGCGACGAGATCCAGCACCTGCGTCGCGAGCTCGCGCGCGTCACCGAGGAGCGCGAGATCCTAAAAAAAGCGCTGGCGTTCTTCGCGAAGCACCGCGGCTGAGGTTCGAGTTCATCGCCGCGCAGCGGGAGGTCTTCGCGGTCGAGCGGATGTGCTCGGTCCTGGAGGTCTCCCGCTCCGGGTTCTACGCCTGGCTGGCGCGCGGTGAAGCGTGTCGCTCGCGCGACGATCGTCGCCTGCTCGCACGGATCCGCGAGGAGCATGGGCTCAGCCGCGGCACCTACGGTGCTCGGCGCATCCATGCCGCACTGCGGAGACGCGGCGAGAGCTGCGGCCTGCATCGCGTCGAACGCCTCATGCGTGTGGCAGGAATCCACTCGAAGGTGCGTCGGAAGTTCAGGAAGACGACCGACTCGGACCACCTGCAGCCTCTCGCCATCGATCTACTCGGCCAGGCCTTCAAGACCTCGGGCCCCAACCGAGTCTGGGTGTCCGACATCACGTACATCGCGACGGACGAGGGTTGGCTCTACCTGGCCTCGACTCTCGACCTGTACTCGCGCCGTGTCGTCGGGTGGGCGATGAGCGCGAGCTTGTCCACCGCGATCGTCGTGGACGCACTCGAGATGGCGATCCGTCGTCGCTCGCCGTCTCCGGGGCTCGTCCACCACTCCGATCGTGGGGTCCAGTACGCCGCGCAGGCATTTCGGGGACTGCTCGAGCGCAACGGCATCCACTGCAGCATGAGCCGCAAGGGCAACTGCTACGACAATGCGCTCAAGGAGAGCTTCTTTCACACCCTGAAGACCGAGCTATGCGACCACGAGCACTACCGCTCGCGCGACCAGGCTCGTGCGAGCGTCTTCGAGTACATCGAAGTGTTCTACAACCGCACCCGGCTCCACTCCGCGCTCGGCTATCTCTCGCCCGAGGAGTTCGAGCAGCACGTCGCCGTCTGAGCTGAGCGCCTCCCCGTCGACGAGACCCCGGGCTCCGGACACCAAACTCGCCCCTGCGAGCGATCAGGACCTCGCGCCCCGGACTCCCAAGCGAGGTCCGACCCTCTCGGACCTCGGCCCGAACGCGCCGCTGCGCAGCGCTGCTGCGCCCTCCCGGCAGGCCCTCGGGCTCATCGATTCTCTTCGAGGGAGACTGGGGAAGGGAGGCCCTTCCCCAGACCCCTTCCCCGCTCGACCATCGCTCGCTCTACTTTCTGTGACCTAACCACGTGTCCACTGAACCGGGGGCAGGGCACCATTCATCTGGTCAGTGAGGACTCGCAG
>JBEBGN010000172.1:0-6327 GCA_040081395.1 Longimicrobiales bacterium | reverse complement strand
ACTCACGCGTAGGCCGCGGGCGAGCCGCCGGGCCGAGAACCCGAACGGGGTCGCATGCTGGAGCTGTGCCAGGACCAGCCATCGCACCGGGCTCAAGGGCGGCCAGCCTTCCGCGCGTGCGATCCAGTCGAAGCGCACCGTGGTGTCGCGCAGGAGGCACCAGGCTCGAGCCAGCTCCTCGGCATCGACGTCCGGCGTTCGGCTCTCGAGCATGCGGGCTTCCATGCCTGAATCTGGCCGCGATCCGGGGACGCTGGGATGGCATGATGGGTCGGGACGCGGGGTGATCTGCGGGAGCGTCGCTCCGGCGCAGAGGAGGGGTAGGTGGTCGCTCCCGGCGGGTTCGAGATTCGTTCGAATCTCGAACGCCCCGCCTCCGGGGCCCGAGCCGGCCCGCCACCCGGGATTGCCCGAGCGGCGCGGGGATCCGGTCCACCTCGACGCGGGGGGCTCGTCCTGGGTGCGTTCGAACTTCGAACGATTTCGGAGTGACCCTTCGGCAGGGGGTGGGTACCCCCCCTCCGGCGCTCCCTGCTAGCGATTCAACCAGTACGACACCTTCACCAGGAACGTGTTGTCGGGGTCGAGGTCGAGCAGCTCGCCTAGGTCATCGTCCCACGGGCGACGGGGCTCGTCGGGCGTGTATGCCTCGCGTCCATGCGCCCATACCAGGAATAGCGTCGAGCCGGGCAGGTATTCCCAGCGCACCACCGTGTTGGTCTTGAGCTGCCGGAAGGAAAACGACATCGCGGTGCCGGCCGGGGGCGTGTACGGCTGGAAGCGCGCGTCGTAGGCTGCCGCGTCGGGGGATCCCGACAGCTCCCGCACTCCAGAGTAGGTCCCGCTGCTCGCGAAGGGCTCTCCGTAGAACTCGAGCGTGAGGTCGGGGGTCGCCGTGTAGTTCGCGCGCACGTTGAACGACACGGTCCGCTGGTCGAGGCGCGCGAACGAGTGGTGCGTCACCCCGAGGGAGTCCGTGAAGTTGCCGAGCCACTGCGTCTCGTCGTCCGCCGTGTAGAGATCGACCCCGAGGTTCACGGTGAAGCTCGTCGACAGACGGAAGTTCAGGTACGGCGCCAGCGACACGGATCGGCTGCGCCCCTCGTCCCAGTAGCCGAGGTTGACCCACATGCCGGGCTGCACGGTGCGGCGCGCGTCCGCATTGAACCCGAACCAGGGGTAGAGGCCGGGGGTCTGCCGCAGCAGCGGTCCGCCGCGCGTGCAGCGGTCGCACGAGGTCGCACCGAACCCGCGATAGGTGCCGCCCCCATGGATGTCCCAGTTGTTGTGGAGCCCCATGTGGCCGTTCAGGTTCACGGCGCTCACGATGCGGTCCCCCGAGGTGTTCCAGCGGTGCCAGGTGTTGGCGTTGAACGACGCCCACCGGTACATGGGTGTCGGCGACTGGAAGGACAGCTGCCCCCAAGTGCTCCAGTCGCGCATGTCCGCGCGGCGCAGGAACCCGAGGTCGTTCACCTCGAGCCCCGCCGACTGGTACACGAAGCTCGACTCGAAGCGCGTGATGCCCCCCCCGTACTTGCCGACCTTCACCTGCGCGCCTACGCCGCTCAGCGACGAGCGCGTGCTGTCGACCGCGTGGGCATCCCCGGGTTGCTGGTAGTAGTGCGCGGCACTTTGCTGCGTCCGTGTGATCGCAGCGGGGGTCCCCGCAACCCGGGACGCGGTGAGCGAGCCCACCAGCTCGAAGTTGCGCTCCCCGAAGCGCGTACGCGCCGACAGCCCGGTCACGTACGCGCTCTCGTGCAGGTACGACTCGGTGGACGCGTCGTTGAAGCGGTTCACCGCCGTCGCAATCCAGCCGATCCCCGCGTCGCCGTTCCGGAAGTCCTTGGTCACACGCGCGACCGCGTAGTTGGTGGTCGGCTCGGCCGTCAGGGAGCCGACCCCGTCCACAGGGCGCGTCACCGCATCCAGCACGCCGAACGAGAGCCCCCCTGCGCGCTGCCCCGTCAGCTTCAGCGCGGCCGCGATCGGCGTGGAGGTCGGCGTCCGTGCGTCGCCGTTTTGGGATCGCAGGGACGGGCTGCGCCCCATGCGCCGCGAGTAGAAGAGCCCCTCGTTGGTCTCGCAGTCGACCACGATGTAGCAGTTGAGCTCGAACCTGTAGAGCCCCGTCCCCTCCACGAAGAAGGGACGCCGCTCGCCGAAGAACGACTCGAAGGCCGTCAGGTTCACCACCGCCGGGTCGGCTTCAACCTGCCCGAAGTCCGGGTTCACGGTCGCGTTGAGCGTGAGGTTCGGCGTGATGCCGATCTTCAGGTCCGCACCGGCCGAGAACTCCTGCGGGTGCTCGAAGCCCCCGCCGCTGCTCGCGCGCGTCACGTTCTTGGTCACGGCGTACGGCGTCGCCTCGAGCCGATTCGAGCGGCCGAGCCCCTCCAGCCCCTCCAACGCGCCGAGCTGCGACATGACGCCGGGCGTCGTGCGACTGAAGGGGGGCCAACTCACGCTCTCGGGGAGCCTCTCGATGTTGCGCCGCACGCCGAGGCCGAAGGTGTGCCGGTCGGCGGCCTGGTACCTGAGCTGCGACAGCGGAATGCGGAACTCGGCCGTCCACCCCTCCGCGTCCACGCGCGTAGCCACGTCCCAGACGCCATCCCAGGACTGGTCCTGGTTCGTGTCGTTGGAGTACGCGAAGTCGCGCTTCACGCCGACCGGGTTCACCCAGAACCCGAAGCCGGAGCGGCGGTCGTGGTAGGAGTCGACCAGCACGCCGATCTGATCGGAGGGGCCGCGCACGTCGCGCCGGGTCAGTGCGCGCAGGATGCTGTCGGGGCTGGAATCGAACGCGCGCACGAACACGTACAGGTCGTCCGCGTCGTAGACCACCCGGAACTCGGTACGCTGCGAGGGGGGCGCGTCCAGCTCAGGCTCGAACTGGCGGAACGCATTCACTGGGGGCGCGCTCTGCCAGGCGACTTCGTCGGCCACACCGTCGAGCGTGACCACGGCGGCCGAGCGGACCGCCATCGTCACCCTGGAGATCCCCGCCTCGGAGGCCGGGGTCGGCTGGGCCGACGCGTCACCCACTCCAACGTACGACGACATCCCCATCATCAGCGCCAGCCCCCACCCGCGCATCCGCATCGCCATTCCGCCCCCCGGCTGTGAGTCCCAGAAGTCTTGGACGGGGGGATCGCGCAAATGGTTTCCAGGCAGGCCCGGGGCTAGTTTATCCGAATGACGCTCTCCCCCGTCTTCCGCTCCCGCGAAGCCGTCCTCCTGCTCGAGCAGCAGGGGGTCTGGATGCGGCTCGCCCCCGACATGGAAGCGCAGGCCGATGGCGTGCGCGCGGTCTACGCCGACCTGGAGACGGTGCTGGGCGCGGAGTTCCGCACGGCACCGCCGCATGTGCCCGTCGCGGCGGAAATGCAGACCCCGGCCGGGCTGAAGTTCCTTCAGGACTACTTCTTCCTGATCCTCTTCCGCTCGATCTTCGGCGCGCTTGGCGTGGGGCGCGATCGGCTGCGCGCGTACACCGAGCTGAACTTCTGCATCAAGGGCACGATCACGGCGGCGGACAACCTGTTCGACGACCAGGCCAAGTCGCTGCTGCCCTTGGACGAGCGGGCGGGTCCGCGCTTCATGTCGATCCTCCAGCTCATGGCCTTCGAGCGGCTCGCGCGTCGGGTGCTCGACCGGGCGGAGGGCGCGCATGTGCTCACGGCCGCCGAGCGCGAAGCGGTGCAGCGCGGCCTGCTCGACCGCATGGCGCGCATCGGCGCGCTGGAAGGCTCCGAGGAAGGGGGCGTCAGCAGCATCCCCACCCCGGACGAGATGGTCGAGTCGGTGCACCGCGTGCGCGGGGGCGCGCTCTTCGCGCTCGCGTTCGTGGCCCCCTCCGTGCTCGAGCGGGGTGACGTGGGCCACAAGCTCGCGCAGGCCGAGACGGCCGTCGCGCAGCTCGGCACCGCATTCCAGATCGTGGACGACCTGACGGACTTCGAGTTCGACCTGGGCCGCCGCTCGCACAACCTGCTGGTGTCGCAGATCCACCACCTCGGCACGGACGACGAGCGCGCGACCCTCCAACGCCTGCGCGGCGATGGGGCAGGGCCCAACGGGGGGGACCTCGTCGAGCAGCACTTCAAGGACTCGGCGCGCGCGGTGCTCGATCGGGCCTACGCCGAGGCGCGGGCTGCCTTCCAGGGCCTGCACGCCCTCGGATTCTGGCTCGAACCGGCGCTCGCGGAGGACGTCGTCCACGCCATCGTGGGGCTCGACGGAACGCGCCGCATGGAAGCGCTCACCGGCTCGGACTGAGCCCTCGTTTCCGCACGCCCCCGGCCGGGGTCCCGGCTTGAACTTCCCCCTCCGTTAGGCCACATTCCCGCTCTTGGCACTCCGGGTATCCGAGTGCTAACAGTGGTTCAGTCTCACACATGGCCCAACACGCAGGAGGAGGCCTGATGGCTAAGGCAAAGACTAAGGTCACAGTGAAGCCGCTCGCTGACCGCGTCGTCGTGAAGCCCCTCGACGATGCCGAGCAGATGCGCGGCGGACTCTACATCCCGGACACCGCCAAGGAGAAGCCCTCGCAGGGTGAAGTCATGGCGGTCGGACCGGGCAAGGTCTCCGACGAGGGCGCCCGCTTGGAGATGGATGTCCAGGTCGGCGACCGGGTGCTCTACGGCAAGTACAGCGGCACGGACGTGACGCTCGATGGCCACGAGTACCTGATCCTCCGCGAGTCCGACATCCTCGCGATCATCCCCTGACGAAGAACTAGGAGACATACATCATGGCAGCGAAGAATCTCGTATTCGACGTCGAGGCGCGGGCCGGCCTGAAGCGCGGCGTCGATCGCCTCGCGCAGGCGGTGAAGGTCACGCTCGGCCCCAAGGGCCGGAACGTGGTGCTCGATCGCAAGTTCGGCTCGCCCACGGTCACCAAGGACGGCGTGTCCGTCGCGAAGGAGATCGAGCTCTCGGATCCGGTCGAGAACATGGGCGCGCAGATGGTGAAGGAAGTCGCGACCAAGACCTCCGACGTCGCGGGTGACGGCACCACGACCGCAACCGTGCTCGCGCAGGCGATCTTCGGCGAAGGCCTGAAGAACGTCACCGCCGGCACCAACCCGATGGGCATCCGCCGCGGCATCGACCGTGCGGTCGAGGCCGTCGTGGCCGCGCTCGAGAAGATGTCGACCGACACCAAGGGCAAGAAGGAGATCGCCCAGGTCGGCGCCATCAGCGCGAACAACAACACCGAGATCGGGAACCTGATCGCGGATGCGATGGAGAAGGTCGGCAAGGACGGCGTCATCACGGTCGAGGAGGCTCGCGGCCTGGAGACGACGCTGGAGACGGTCGACGGCATGCAGTTCGACCGCGGCTACCTGTCCCCCTACTTCGTGACCGATCCGGAGCGCATGGAAGTCGTGCTCGAGGACTGCTCGATCCTGATCCACGACAAGAAGGTCGGCTCGATGAAGGATCTCCTGCCGATCCTCGAGAAGGTGGCCCAGCAGGGCCGTCCTCTCCTGATCGTGTCGGAGGACGTCGAGGGTGAGGCGCTCGCCACGCTCGTGGTGAACAAGCTGCGCGGCACGCTGAAGGTCGCGGCCGTGAAGGCCCCCGGGTTCGGCGATCGTCGCAAGGCCATGCTCGAGGACATCGCGGTCCTGACGGGCGGCAAGGTGATCTCCGAGGAAGTCGGCTTCAAGCTCGAGAACACCGTGACGGGCGACCTCGGTCGCGCGAAGCGCGTCGTGATCGACAAGGACAACACGACCATCATCGATGGCCGCGGTGAGTCCTCCAAGATCAAGGGCCGCATCGAAGAGATCCGCAGCCAGATCGAGAAGAGCACGTCGGACTACGACAAAGAGAAGCTCCAGGAGCGGCTCGCGAAGCTCGCCGGCGGTGTGGCGGTGATCAACGTCGGTGCCGCGACCGAGACGGAGATGAAGGAAAAGAAGGCCCTCGTCGAGGACGCGCTGCACGCCACGCGCGCCGCCGTCGAGGAAGGCATCGTGCCCGGAGGCGGCGTCGCGCTGCTTCGCGCACAGGCCGCTCTGAAGAACTTCAAGGTCGACCGCGAGGACGAGCAGATCGGCGTCGAGATCCTGAAGCGCGCGCTCGAGCACCCCATCCGCCAGATCGCGGAGAACGCCGGGGCCGAGGGCAGCATCGTGGTCGAGAACGTCCGCGCGAACAAGGACAAGGTCGGCTACGGCTACAACGCGCTGACCGACACGTACGAGGACCTGGTGAAGGCCGGCGTCATCGACCCGACCAAGGTCGTGCGTACCGCGCTCCAGAACGCTGCCTCGATCGCGGGTCTGCTGCTCACGACCGCCTCGGT
>JBEBGN010000171.1:0-6342 GCA_040081395.1 Longimicrobiales bacterium | reverse complement strand
CACGACCGCCGCCCCCGCGGCGCTCGATAGGACGCGCACGGGACGCCGGAAGAGCTGGACCAGCGATCCGAACCCTTCGCGGTGCGCTTCATCGATGAGGACGAGTGCGTCGAAGCCTGCGTTCGCGACGCTGGTCACCGTGGTCAGCGCATCGGTGTCGGGATCGACCACGATCACCGGCACGTCCCCCGTGCTCCAGTCGATGTCCCCCGAACCGAGCCGCATTGCGATCTGGTTCGGCAGGAGCGGGCGGTTGTTCACGACGACGCGCCCGGTGCCGACCGTCAGCGTGCGGGTGCTGAAGCGCTGGAGATAACCTTCCGCCCCGGGGAGGGTCTGGAGGCCCGCGGCCCTGAATTCACCCGCCAGATACTCGGCGGCACGCATGGCGTAGGGTGTGTAGGCGTCCCGTCCGCCCATGTCGTCGGCGGCCAGAGTGCTGACCACACGACTGACGAGCGCGGCGTCGATGTCGGGTGCCTGCTGGGCCGAGCCCGCGGTCGACGCGCCCCCGACCGCCACAGCCACCAGGGTGCCGACCAGGACGCGGCGAGCGCGCCGACGAATCGTTCGCTGTGACATGTCGATCCTCGGAGGAGTCATCCCAGCCGCTGCGCGATCCAGACCGTGCGGTACGCCGCCGTTCCAATCGTTCCCACGGCCACCAATACCATCAGGGCCATCAGGAGCGTTCCCTGGTTCCACCCCGTCGCGGCGGCCACCATCGGGTCGAGAATCCCCCCGAGGCCGATGAGAAGCAAGCGCTCCGCCCTCTGCATGACACCCACCTTGCAGACAATGCCGACACTCTCGCCCCGGGCCCGCGCGTAGCTGACCAAGAGCGACCCCCCCAGGCCAGAGGCGACCGCCACCAGCGCGGGTGTGGACGCCTGGAAGTACACCGCCAGGCCAACGAACGCACCGACCTCGGCGAAACGGTCTAGCGTCGAGTCGAGGAACGCGCCGCGGGGGCCGGCAACACCTTGCGCCCGTGCGATGCGACCGTCTATGACGTCTGCGACCCCGCCGAGGAGGACTGCCCATCCGCCCAACCCGAGCGCGCCGGCCGCGAACGCGATGCCCGACGCGACGCCGAAGACCACGCCGAGCAGGTTGAACGCGGTCGGTGACAGTCCGAGCGCGAGCGAGGCCCGTTCCACGGGGCCGACGAACCAGTAGAACCAACTGCGCACGAAGCCGCCGAGCACGAACGAGCCGCGCTGGGCGACATCGAGCGGATCCGCCCGCCCGGCCGCGCGCGCAGCATAGGCCGGCATCGAGGCGAAGGCGAGACCCAGGACGCCGAGCAGCACTACCAGATCGGTCCTCATCGGGGAATCTCGCGTCGAGGGCGGGTGAGGAGCACGTGGATGGCTCGGGGCCACAGGAAGATGATCGGTAAAGCCTTCTCCAAGCGGGTCAGCTCGATGTTTCTCCCCGTGTGACGCTCGACCTTCTGCACCACATACGGCAGCCAGTTCGCGAAGGTGACCATGTGCTTGAACCAGCGTAGCGTGGCGCGGGTCTTCGAGCGGCGGAAGTACCGAGCCCAGCGGCGGCGCAGTGCGGGGGACGCGGGCTGCGCTGGACGGAAGCGCTCCCCCTCGCGCGCGAGCGACCCCGACACGACCCCGGCCTCGAGCACCGGCGGGAAGATGGCACGGAAGTGCTCCACCTGTGTGTCGAAGATCCGGTGGGCTCGGTCCGCGGCTTCTGGCCTGAGCTCACCCTGGTAGCACACCTCGAGGAGCCGGCGACCCAGCCCTGCCGCATCCACCGGCTCGTCGAGGTAAGGGAGCATCCAGGTCAGCACACCGGCGCGTGACTCACCGAGGCGCTGCTCCACCCAGTGTTCGTCGGCGGGGGACGCGGACCACAGGGTTCGCACGCGTTGCACCATACGTCCCACGAAGAAGTGGTCCGGCGCCGCCGGTCCGAGCCCGCGGGCAAAGTGTTCGCCACTCACCACCAGGCACTTGGCGATGCCCAGGTGACCTGCGTCGGGGGCGAAGGCCATCGTGTTGGGGGGGAGCACGCCCGCGAGGGCGCTCATGAGCCACACCGGGCGGTGGAGCTCGTGCGCGTCGGCCAGCGCGCGGTGAAAGGCCCCGTAATCATGCACGATGACCACGAAGTCGAAGGCGCTGTGGCGATCGGGGCGCGCTCCAGAGAGTTGAGAGCCGTAGAGGAGCACGACCCGAACGCTCCCTGCCGCAGTCGCCGCCAGCCGGTCGGCCAGACTCTGCGCCGGCGAGGGGTCGCTCACGCGGCGGTGGCTCCGCTTCGCATCGCTCTGAGACGCTCGACCATCAGGCTCCTGACCTCGTCGATGAAGGCGTCGGGGTCCGCTCCGGGAGTCGACCATTCGAGCACGCCAGCGTGCTCGATGCGACCCCGCACCTCGTGTACGTGATGAAGGAAGTCCTTGTACTTGGCGGCCTTCCAGAATCCGTCCACCACGAAGACGTACACGGTCCAGGAGCGGGCCGCGAGGATGTGGGAGAGGGCCCCACGCTTGAAGCGGCTGATCTCACCGTCCTTGGTCCGCGTGCCCTCGGGAAATACCGCCAGCGGTACGTCGGTAGTACGCGCCATCTCGGCGATCCGGGCGAGGGACGCGCGTATCGTGTCCGAGTCGGCTCCTGGGTGCACGACCGGGAAGCGGTACAGCCGGATCATGTGCGAGATCAGGGGGATCCACCGGGAGTAGCGTTCCCGGGTGACGATGCGGGGGTACCCCCATCCGCCCACGGTCTGGATCATGAGCGGGATATCGAAGAGGGACTGATGGTTCATGACCAGGAGCACCCCCGGTCCGCTGGGAACCACCTGGGGGGGCCAGGGGACCGAGGCTCCGCCGAAGAAGGCGACCGGTCGCGTCGTGAGCCAAGCCATTATCTTGATCCACCATCCGAGGACGGGGACGCGGTCCGACGGCCTGAGCTTCACCCACGGGGCGATGACCAGGCGCTGGACCACGTCCGCCGCGGCGAGCGCGAGAGATGCGTAGGCCAGCGCGAGCCATCCTCGGACCATGGAACGGTGCCTTGCGTAAGCGCCACTCGAAGGGGCAAAGGCTAACCGTCCGCGACGGCCACCATCAAGACGACGCAGAGAGAGCCATGGAGTACACCTACTATCGCTACCGGCTGTGCGTGGGCGCTTACTTCGAGATGCCTACCGCCGATGCCCGAGACCTCATCCCCGACCACCTCGAGCCGCTCGAGGTGCAGCACGAGCGAAGCATCCTGGCGGTGACCGCGTTCGACTTCACCGACAGCATGGTCGGCCCGTACCAGGAGATCGTGTTGGGCGTCGTCGTGCCGCCCGTCGTTCGTCCCGGAAAGCCACTCCCCAAGGCCGCCCTGTTCCCGTTCATGGTGGGCACGACCAGCGAGGCGTCGAGGCGGCACGCCATCGAGCGCTGGCACCTTCCTCACTACATGAAGAATCTCGACATCGACTTCGAGGAAGGGGACGGGGAGGTCCTAGTCAGCGTGAAGGATGCCGGGGCCTCGGTGCTCGATTTGCGCGTGACGGACTTCGACTTCGAGCCGACCCGGAACGTGTACAGTTGCTTCACGGTGGACGCCGCGAGTCGTTACCAGGTGAACATCTTCATGGATGCTCCTCATACCGAACACGAGGAGGAGCGGGGCTCGGTGACGCTGTACGAGCACCCGATGACCGCGGGGCTATCGATCGCGGAGATCAACAGCTACCCGTTCCGTGAAGAGTGGTACCGCGCGGGGCTTCAGACTTTCGAGGAGCTGGAGTCGTTCTGAGCGGCACCCGCCGCCATTTCGTGATTTTCAACCCCGCCTCGGGGCGGGGTCGAGGCCGACGCCGGATCGAGGCCTACAAGGGCCTGCTCCGGAAGGCCCTTCCCGATGTCCACTTCGCCACCACGACGCGCCCAGGTGAAGAGAGGGAGCTCGCGGCGCGTGCGGCCACCGACGGGTACGACGTCGTCGTCGGCGTCGGGGGGGACGGCACGTGGAGTAACGTTGCGGACGGACTGATGGCCACGGGCCGGAAGGACGTCGCGCTCGGCGTTTTGCCGAGCGGCACAGGTAACGACTTCGGCCGCAACCTCGGCTTCGATCCGCGCGATCCTGCGGTGGCGGTCGCGGCGCTGGCCGCGGGTACACTGCGGCTGGTGGACGTGGGGTACGTAGCGACGCCGAGCGCCGCGGATCGGGCTCCCGACCAATGGGAGACGCGGCATTTTTTGAACCTCGCCGGCTTCGGCTTCGACGTCGCCGTCATCGACGCCGCTGCTGGAGCGCGTTTCTTGCGCGGGGAGCTGCTGTACAAGCTGACGGCGCTCCAGCAGCTCTTTCGCTTCATCGGCTTCGCGTGTGCGGTCGACGCCGCGGATGGTGTCGAGCGACAGGGTCGCCACCTCATGATCACGGTGTCGAACGGTCGCTATTTCGGCGGTGGGTTTCCCATTGCGCCCGATGCGAGCGTGAGCGACGGTCGACTCCATGCCTGCCGCATCGGCGATGCCGGTCCGCTACGTCGACTGCGGCTCTTCAATCTTGCCGAGCGCGGGCGCCACGTCGGAGTGCCCGGTGTGGAGGTGGTGGGGGCGCAACGCTTCCGACTGGGATTCGACGAACCGCCGCGCTTCGAGCTCGACGGAGACGTTCGCAGGGCAGCGGGCGCCACGGTCGAGCTGCACGTACTTCCGGGGGCGCTTGCGGTGGTGGCACCGACGGCGAGCCGTTGAGGGCCCCGGCGACAGGCCGAGGCGCTTGGGACTCTACTCTGCAAAGTACTTGACGATGTCCCCGCGGCGAACGCACCATAAGGACATGACAGTTCCGGCCCGGAAGCTCAGCGAGAAGAGCGAGCGCTCGCCGGTCGCGCTCAGCGACCGCGCGATGGACAACCTCCGCTTCATCAGGGAGACCATGGAGCGCTCTGCTTCCTTCACCCACGTCTCGGGGATCGGCGGGGTGGTGATGGGGGTGGTGGCGCTGGCGGCCGCGTGGCTCGCTTCGGGCGCCGTGACCCCGGGCGCTTGGCTCTCGACCTGGCTAGGAGCCGCGGCGCTTTCCTTCGCGGCCTCCGCGCTGCTCATGGCGAGGAAGTCGAGGGCCGAGGGTGTCGCCCTCCTCTCGGGGCCCGGTCGGCGCTTCGCGTGGAGCATGACCCCCGCGCTCGCCGCGGGTGGCGTGCTCACGGCGGCACTGACCAGAGGGGGCCAGTTCGAGCTCCTCCCAGGCACGTGGCTGCTCTTGTACGGGGCCAGCATCGTGACCGGCGGCTCGCACTCCGTTCGCCCGGTTCCCCTCATGGGCGCGGCGTTCATGCTGGTGGGTGTGCTCGCCCTCGTGTCGCCAGCGGCCTGGGGCGACGCCTACATGGCGGCGGCGTTCGGCGGACTCCACATCGTCTTCGGGCTCCTCATCTGGAGGAAGTATGGCGGCTGATCGAAGCGCGGCGCGGCGGCACTCCCCCGACCCTGCTCCGGCTGCGCCCGCCGGACTCGACGCCGTGGCCGGGCGAACCCAGGAGGGGGGTCCACTCGAACTCGACCGGCTCATCCACGAGCGGGTCCGCCTGGGAATCGTGAGCGCTTTGGCCGTGAACGGCTCCCTGACGTTCACCGATCTCCGCGACCTGCTCGGCACGACCGACGGAAACCTCAGCGCCCACGCTCGGCGGCTAGAGGACGCGGGGTACGTCGTTTGCACGAAGTCGTTCGATGGGAGGACGCCGCGGACGGAGTACGGTCTCACCGCGGTCGGGAGGCGGGAGTTGAACGCCTACCTCGACCATATGGAAGCCATCATCGATGCCACGCGGGAGTAACACGCTGCCCCAGAATCCGTCGGCTCCGTGCCTACCCGGGCACGTGGCGATCATCATGGACGGGAACGGTCGTTGGGCCCAATCACGAGGGCGTCCTCGTGAGTGGGGTCACCGGCGCGGTGCCGAATCCGTGCGGCGTGTCGTCGAGGCAGCGCCGGACCTCGGGGTCTCGACGCTCACGTTGTATGCGTTCTCGTCGGACAACTGGAAGAGGCCTGCCTCGGAGGTCGCACTCCTGATGCAGCTCTTCCGACGCTACCTAGGCAAGGAAGCCAGAGAGCTGGCCGACAACGGCGTGCGGCTCCGGGTGGTGGGACGTAGGGACCGTCTCGCGCCCGAGATCGTCGGCGCCATCGAGCAAGCCGAGCATGTCACCGCGGGCGGGGGTCGGATGACCCTGCGACTCGCCGTGGACTACTCGAGCCGTCACGTGCTGCTCGAGGCCATTCGACTGGCGACGGCCCAGGGAAGCGACGTGGAGCCCGGCGGCCTCGGGAAGTGGTTGGGGCGAGCCATGCA
>JBEBGN010000170.1:0-6359 GCA_040081395.1 Longimicrobiales bacterium | reverse complement strand
GAGCTCGTTCACGAACAACGGTCTCATCGAGCTGACGAGCACCGCGTTCGCGGGCACGACCCTGACGGTGGCGGGCACGCTCACCAACGCGGCGGGCGCCAACCTGAACGCGCTCGCAGGTGCGGGCAGCACACGCACACTGGCGGCTGCGCTCGACAACTTTGGGAACGCCTCGCTGAACGTGTCGACCACGCTTTCATCGACCCTCGATCAGCAGAGCGGCGCGACGCTCACCTTGGCGGCCGGCCAGACCCTCACGGCCAACGGCCTCATACAGCTCCTCACCGGCTCGACCACCACGGCGCTGAGCGGCGCCACGGTCGTCAAGAACGGCGGCTGCGCCCCGCTCGGCGGCACCTTCTCCGGCTTCAGCTGCCCATAGTCCCAACCCGACATGGGCGTGTCGCGCGCCGCCAAGTAGTTTGGGGAATGCACATGGCTTCAGTCACCGAGCACCGCTTCACGGTCGAGGAGTACGAGCGCCTCGAAGGGCCCGACGATTTTCACTCGGAGCTCATCCGCGGGTTGGTGGTGCGCGAGCCACCGCCGGGCCTCCCGCACGGTCGGTGCCAAACGCTCATCGCTTCGCGACTCGAACGGTTCGCGCAGGACCGTGGGCTCGGGGTCGTGTTCACCGAAGTCGGCGTGGTGATCGACGAGAGAACCCCGACAGTCCTCGGACCCGATGTCCTCTTCGTCGCGCGCGATCGCTTGCCGAGCCCCCTGCCCCAGGGCTTCCTTCGCCTCGCCCCCGATCTCGTGGTCGAGATCGTGTCGCCCAGCAACTCCGCGTCCGCCGTGCACGAGAAGGTGCTTCTCTATCTCGACGTCGGTACGCGATTGGTATGGGTGATCGATCCAAGATCGAGGACTGCCACCGTCTATCGCTCGCGGCACGACATCGAAATCGTCGGCGAGAGTGAGGTGCTCGAAGGCGGACAGGTCCTGCCCGGTCTCGAGTTACTGCTGGGTAGCATCCTCCCCGACTGACCCTACCGCACCACCTCGCCCGCCGGTCGGACCAAGTCCTCGTCGTCCTCCGTTGCCCGGTTCACCCGCGGCGAGACCGCGAACGAAGTCAGCGCCCCACGCGGAGTCGGCCGGAGCAACTCGAGCGCCTCCGCCCCGTCGAGATCGCGATCGAGCCACGCGTCACGACTCTCCGCAGTCACGATCACCGGCATACGATCGTGTAGGGGAGCCACATCCGCGTTGGCCTCCGTCGTCAGGATCGCGAACGTGTGCCGCGCCGCCGCCCCCGGTCGGCTCCACCGCTCCCAGATCCCCGCGAACGAGATCACGCCGCCCGACGCCGGGTGGATCCAGTGCGGGACCTTCCCGCCGTTCACGCCCTTCCACTCGTAGAATCCGTCGGCCGGCACGAGGCAGCGCCTGCGGTCGAGCGCCTCACGGAAGGACGGCTTCTCGGCTACCGACTCGATGCGCGCGTTGATGATCCCCTCGCCGGGCTCATCGGCCCACCCCGGCACGAGACCCCAGGTGAGGAGACCGAGTCGACGTCCGTGCCGGTCGGCGGCCACGACGGGCGCGAGCTGGCTCGGAGCGATGTTGTAGCGAGCCACGAGCTCGAACGCCGGAAGAGGAACGTCGAAGGCCTCGACCAACTCATCGGCGTTCGCCGCGAGGGTGTACCTACCGCACACGACCGCGCTCGAGGGCCGCCGGTGGGGCGCCCGGTCTCAGTGCAGGAACGTGCCGTACAGCTCGACGAACGACGCTACCGTGCCGGTGCGTCCCGCCACCTGGTCGGGCTCGACGCCGAGAGCTTGAGACAGCACGCGGAGGTTCACCAGCGCCACGATCTCCGGTCCTTCCAACCTCATGGAGGACCACTGCTCCATAGGCGTGGCCGCAAACTTCTGGTACAAGGGCACCATCGCGCCCGCCCCGGTCGCGTCCCGCAAAGGCACGTGGAGGGCGGGAGCGCCCACGCCGAACCGCTGCGCCAGCTCGGTCCAACCCCTGCCCGAACCCCTCAACGCCACGACGGCCTCGGAGGAGACCCCCCCGCGGCGCGCCATGAAGAGGACCACGGGGATCTCCTCGGCGGGTACTTCCCCACCATGCCCGAGGATCGCGATCTCGCTCTCGGGTACCTGGAAGAACCCCGCTACCGCGCGGTAGTACGCGCGCTCGGCTGGGCTCTGCTCGGCGGCAGCGCTCGTCGCGCTCGCGACAATCGCCAGGACCACCAACGCTCGGATCGGCAACGCCACTCGGACCTCCCGTGATTTGGCCCTGAGGGGGACCGGAAAGTGGCCTCCGAACAGGCCCCGCCGCCAGATGGCGTCCCGTCCTCCTATGTGGACGCCCCGATGTGCCCCCTAGCGTACCACAATGACAGGTTGGGCCCGCGGCGCGGGCTCCGGCTAACGCGGAACCCATGGCACGACTCTTGATCATAGAGAGAGGTGCCTCTTGGGGGGGATGAACCGTGAACAGGGGGAGGCAGCGATGAGTGAAGACATGAAGACCAGGGTTCCGAACGCCGTTCCGACACTCCAGGACACGGATGCCGCAGACCGTCCGCAGGCCGGTCACGTGGTCTTCGACTTCACCGGCTTGGAGCGCCCGGACGTGGGCGACCTGTCGTGGATCCTCACCGCGCGCCTCCAGTCGGCGCCCACGGACAGCGTGTGGGTGCGGTCGCTCCCCGAGCAGACGGAACGGATCCTCAGGGCCCTGAAGCTCGACCACCTGTTCCGGGCCTATCCGGAGGGGTCGGACGACCTGAACTGATCGCTACCGAAGTCGCAGGACCCGGGCGCCCTCCGTCCTAGTCGGAGGGCGCCCGAATCGTTTCTAGGCTTCGCGACTCAGCGCAGGCCGGCGCCGACGATGCGCGTGTAGCTGTCAGGGTTCCACACCGGGCGCGCCTGCGCATTCGCGACGTCGAGCCCGAGATAGTAGACGAGCCTGGCGATGCGCGCGGCTTTCTCCCCGTCGATGCGGTCGGGCTCGTCGTCGCGGCCGTGGTAGTCCTCGTGCGTGCCGTTGAAGAAGAAGAGGATGGGCACGCCCTTCTGGGCGAAGTTGTAGTGGTCGGAGCGGGTGTAGAAGCTCTCCTGCGGCCAAAGATCGTCGATGGCCGTCATGCCCAGCTCGGGGTGCGCAGCATTCACGCGCTCGAGCGTAGTGCCCAGGTCCGAGTGCTCCTTGCCGATCGCGACGATGGTGTCGGGCCAGTTCCGCCCCACCATGTCGGTGTTGAAGTTCGCGACCATGCGATCGGTCGGCACGCTCGGGTTGTCCGCGAAATACTCGCTCCCCCAGAGCCCCTTCTCCTCGCCACTCACGAGCAGGAACACCATGGAGCGCCGAGGCGGAGTCGGCAGCGAGGCCATCGCCTCGGCGATCTCCACGACCGCGATCGTGCCGGACGCATCGTCGTCGGCCCCGTTGAAGATCGAGTCGCCGTTCTGGTCGGGTGTGCCGATACCCACATGGTCCATGTGGCCCGAGAAGACCACGTACTCGTCCCGCAGGGCGGGATCGCTGCCGGGCAGGATGGCGACCACGTTGGGGGCGGTCACGTCGTCGTCGCTCATCCGCTGCGTGAGCGTGAGCGTGAGTCCATTCACTCGGTCCGCACGCATGGCTCCGGTCGCACGGGCCTGCAGAGCGGCCAGGTCGACACCGCGACCTTGCAGCAGCTCGGCCAAGGACCTCGTGCGGATCTCGAGCAGGGGCCGGAACGGAACGGCCGTCGGGCTCTGCGCACCCCACCCCTGTGCCACGTCGGGTCGCAGCGCGCGTGCCGCCTCGGCGGCCCACTGTGCGTCACCGGCCGGATTGGTGACCATCACCGATGCCGCGCCCGCGTTCCGGATGGCACCGAGCACGCGGAAGATGTCCTGGTCGACCGCCGCGTTCGCCGCGAGCACGAGCACGGCGTGCTGACCACGCACCGAGTTGTCCACGAGTGCCCTCGCCGCGTCGGTGATGCCGGAGAGCAGCACGAGGCCGCCGCGGGCTTCCCCTCCGTCCGCGCTCACATTGAGCGGAATCAGGTCTCGGCCGAACTCGAGCCGTCGCGGTCCGCCGCCGAGCCCGGAGCCGCTACGGTCCACCATGATCGAGCGGAGCGGGTATCTCTGGATGAAGGACCCGTCGGGCATACCGCCACGGAGCCCGAACCGCCGGAACTCCGATGCGAGCCAGTTGGCGGTCTTCTCGAGCCCGGGACTGGGGGTGTCTCTGCCCGCCATCGAGTCGTGCGCGATGATGCCGACGCGCCGCAGATAATCCACCTCGGTGATCGACGCCGCCCCTGCATCCGCACCCGCCTGCTGGGCGACCGCGGCGAGCGGAAGCACCAGAGCCGCAAGCACCCCCAGCGAAACCGTCCTCATCATCGACTCCCTCCGTCGTGAACGGGAGCCGGTAACCTAGCGACCCCCCTCCAGGCGTTGTAGCAGCTCCTGGAGATAACGTTCCGTGACCGGCCCGCGCATCACGAGCCACCCTTCTGGACGCTGGCGGACGAGTTCGGAGTTGCCCGGACGGAGCGGTGGGAGGAGGGAGGGATCGATGCCCTCGGGCAGGTGAACCAGCTCGAGTGTATCGCCACTCTCGAGGCGCTGGAGCGCGCGGATTCCCGCGAATGCGGTGCCCTGTCCGACCGGCAGCACATCGAGCACTTCGAGCCCCGGGACCACCAAGGACACGGGTGTCTCGTCTTGCTCTTCCTGCTCGTTCGCCGCGCGTTGACGCGGCGGTGCGGCCGCGTCAGCCGAGATCGCGGACGTCACCACCTGGTCCTGCACGGCCACTCGGCGCTCGGCCTGACTCGCCCGGGCCGCGGAGTCGATGCGCTCGGCCACCCTGTCGGAGGGCGGCGTCGGGGCGGGTGCAGGCGCACCCGCCGCCAACCCTGTCACGGCGCCGGCCCCCGAAGAGACCACATCGTTCAGGTCGGCGCGCGCGTCGGTGAGCGGCTCGGCCGTGCCCTGCGCAACTCGGAACGCGGGCTGCGGAGCCGCCGCAGGAGTCCGTGCGGCTTCGGCACGCAAGCCCGTCGCAGCGGTGGCGCCGAGCGCCCCCGCGTCGGACACCGCGTCCAGAACGGGCGCGGGTGCCGGTGCCGGCGGCGGCGTGGTAGGCGCCTCGTCGGCGGCCCGGAGCTCGGTCGTGGTCGTGGCCGCCGCGTCGTTCCTCGGCGTCGCGGGGACCACAGGCTCCGAAATGGCCGACACGCCCTCACGCTCGAGCGGGGAGATCGTCACTGCGTCCCCACCCCTGAGCATCCACCCCGTGCCCAGGGCGAGCACGACCGACGCCGCCCAGCTCATCCGGCGGAGCCTCACGGACATCGTCCTTCCCTGGGTCTGGCTGGTACGCACGACATAGGCGCGGAGCTCCTCGAACGTCGGGACCTCCACCTGCGGGGCCGCGAGCGCCAGGATCGCGTGCGCTTCTTCGCGCACCTCGCGCTCCGCGGTCAGCCTATCTGCGCATACGGCGCACGTCTCGACGTGCTCCCGGATGCGACGCGCTTCCGCCGCCGGGTACTCGTCGAGCGCGCCATCCAAGTACGCGTGCAGCGCACCTTCATCGACGTGCGACATCTGCCTGCTCCCTTTGCTTGTATGCTTCTGCCAGGCGGCGGCGGGCGCGGGCGAGCGTCGTACCGACCGCTCCCACCGCCAGACCCGTCGCGTTGGCGATCTCTGTGTAGCTCTGTCCCGCATCCCACAACAGCAGGACCTCGCGATCCGTCTCCGAGACGGCATCGAGTGCCTCTCGGACCTTCCCCCACCGCTCTCGCTCGTCCAGTTCGGCCGCCGGGTCCTTCATCGACTCCTCCTGGGCCTCGGCATCGCCCTTGAGGAGCACGAGGTGCTTCCTGCGCCGGATGACCGTGCGGGCCTCGTCGCGCGCGAGGTTGGCCGCGACCTGGAAGAGCCAAGCCCGGGGAGCCTTGGGCTCGTGCTGGAGCGCCCGCACGAACGCCTCCTGCGCGAGGTCCTGGGCCCGCTCCGCGTCCCACACCTTCCGGTGGAGAAAGCGGACCAGGTCCGGGAAGGTGCTCCGGTAGAGGTCATTCCAGTCGATGCTCACGGTCGTCCAGTCCTCGCTCCTGATCGTTCGCTCACCGGCCGCGGAAGTCCGCCACCAGCTCCCGCAGCTCGGTCGGTGTCATGGTCTCGGAGCCTTCACCACTCATACGCACGCTCACACGCGCGCCCGCGACGATCACGTCGGAGTCTGCGCCGCTCTCGCGCACCACCGCCTCGAGCTCGGGGAGCGCTCTGACGATCTCGAAGTACGCAGTGCTGAAGGACTTCACGCGGATCACCCTCTGGCTCGCCGTGTGCGCAGCATCCGTCCACACCCCA
>JBEBGN010000169.1:0-6364 GCA_040081395.1 Longimicrobiales bacterium | reverse complement strand
GCGATCACGCACATCGTCGCGGTGGTCCAGCGCCGTCGGCCCCTCGCGAACCGGACCTATGGTCCCCATTTGGTCGCAACGGTCGTCGTGCTCGCAATCATTTCGTTCGGGATCCTCGCCATCGGCCGGCCGATCGTCGGATAGTGCAACCCCTCCCTCCACTCGAGATCGCACCGGGCGCGAACAAA
The DNA here is from genome assembly GCA_040081395.1 of Longimicrobiales bacterium. GTDB lineage: Bacteria > Gemmatimonadota > Gemmatimonadetes > Longimicrobiales > Gaopeijiaceae > UBA2982. The sequence continues at coordinate 6,176 of JBEBGN010000169.1, read as the reverse complement.
TCGTCCGGGCCCCCGGACCTCGGCATCGTCATGAGTGGAGGAGGCGCGCGAGCCGCCTACCAAGTCGGTTTCTTGAGATGCGTCGCGCGCCGCTTTCCCGAGCTGCGCATCCCCTACGTGACGGGCGTCTCCGCTGGGGCGATCAACGCCGCACACCTCGCCTCGCACCACGGCACGTTCTTCCAGGCGATCGAGGAGCTCAGCGAGCTGTGGAGCAACCTCACCATGTCCGACGTATTCCGGACCGACACCCGCTCGCTCGCCATGAACGCGGTACGGTGGCTACGCCAGCTCGGATCCGGCGGCATGGTTCCACCGAAGATGGCGCGCGGCCTCGTGGACACCCAGCCGCTCCGTTCGTACCTGTCGGAAGTACTCCACTGCGTCGACGGCGAGCTCACCGGCGTCAAGCTGAATATCGATGCGGGCAGGTTACGCGCCGTCGCGATCAGCGGCACGAGCTATTCGACCGGGCGCTCCGTCACCTGGATCCAGGGACGTGACGTGCAACTCTGGGAGCGTCCTGGCCGTAGGCCGCGACTCACTACGATCACCGTCGAGCACATCATGGCGTCGGCGGCACTCCCGCTCTTCTTCCCGGCGGTCGAAGTCGACAACGCCTGGTATGGGGACGGCGGCATCCGCCTGGTCGCGCCGCTTTCCCCCGCCATCCACATGGGCGCGCGCCGCATCATCGCCATCTCAACGCGCTACGCGGCCACGCGCACGGAAGAGGAAGAGAAGACGGTTTACGGGTACCCGCCCCCGGTCCAAGTGATGGGCGTGTTGCTCAACTCGATCTTCCTCGACCTGCTCGACCACGACGCCGTGAGGCTCGACCGCCTCAACCGGCTCATCGCCAACATGCCCCCCGAGGGCCGTGGCGACCTCAGTACCATCCGGCTGCTCACGCTCCGCCCCTCCGCCGACCTAGGCCGCATGGCGAGTAGGTTCGAGGCTGAGTTGCCGCGCGCATTCCGGTTCCTCACACGCGGCCTCGGCACCAAGGAGACCCGCAGCCCGGACTTCCTGAGCCTCATCCTCTTCCAGCCCGACTATCTGCGCGCGCTCATCGAGATGGGAGAGAAGGACGCCGAAGCCCGCGCCGGCGAGATCGAAGCATTCCTGAGCACGGACTCTTGAGGGCAGGCGCCCCGCACCCACCGGCTGCTGGCGACCTGCTAGATTGGGGCACCCTGCCGTGGGTCGTCTTCACCCGGAGGTCGTGATGACGAGCGACAAGAAGCTCGCGACGGAGCTCGAGGCCCGCGAAGTAGCCGAGCACGCACGCGAGGAGCATTGGGAGCAACGCAGCTTCGCCCGCTCGCTGTTCGAGGGGAGTCCTGAGTTCGGCCTGGTCTTTCCGCACCCGGTTCCCAAAGACGATCAAGCGCGCGCGGCCGAGTTCCTGAAGCGGCTCGAGCAGTTCGCTACCGAGCACATCGACGGCGACGCCGTGGATCGCGAGGGATGGGTGCCGCAGGAAGTGCTCGACGGACTCGCCGCGCTCGGAGCCTTCGGCATCAAGATCCCGGTGGAGTATGGCGGCCTGGGGTTCTCGCAGCTCACCTACGTACGCGCCCTGGCGATCGTGGGGTCACGGTGCTCCTCGACGGGCGCGTTCCTGTCGGCGCACCAGAGCATCGGCGTCCCGGGTCCGTTGCTCAAGTTCGGCACCGACGAGCAGAAGACGCGCTACCTGCCGAAGCTCGCCAAGGGGGCGCTGTCGGCGTTCGCGCTCACCGAGAAGGACGTCGGCTCCGATCCGGCCAACATGTCCACGTTTGCCGAACTGTCCCCCGACGGGACGCATTGGGTCCTGAACGGCGAGAAGCTCTGGACCACCAACGGCCCCCGCGCCGAGATCATCGTGGTCATGGCGCGCACGCCCGCCCCGAGTGGGTCGAAACGCAAACCGATCACTGCGTTCATCGTCGAGACCGCCTGGCCGGGCGTGGAGGTCCTGCACCACTGCTCGTTCATGGGTCTCAAGGGACTCTCCAACGGCATCCTGCGCTTCACGAACGTGAAGGTCCCGCGCGAGAACCTCCTCTGGGACGAGGGCAAAGGACTCAAGCTCGCGCTCATCACCTTGAACACCGGCCGGCTCGCGCTCCCGGCGTTCTGTGCGGCGGCGGGTAAGGCATGCCTGGATATGCTTCGCGACTGGGCGTCGCACCGCGTTCAATGGGGCCGCGCCATCGGCAAGCACGACGCCGTTGCGCAGAAGCTCGGTGCCATGGCCGCCGACACCTTCGCGATGGAGTCGCTCGTCGAGCTCACCGCATCGATGGCCGACACGGGCCGCTTCGACATTCGGCTGGAGGCCGCCATCGCGAAGCTCTGGGGCAGCGAGACCGGCTGGAATCTGGTCAGCGAAGCCGTGCAGGTGCGCGGCGGTCGCGGGTACGAGACCCACGACTCGCTCGTAGCGCGAGGCGAAACCGCCTATCCCGTGGAGCGTTGGCTACGGGATATGCGCATCAACATGATCTTCGAAGGCTCCTCCGAGATCATGCGCCTCTTCATCGCGCGCGAAGCGGTCGACATGCACCTCCGCGTCGCCGGCGACCTCGTGAATCCCAAGGCGCCGACCGGGGCGAGGCTCCGTGCGCTCGCGCGGGCCGCGCTGCACTATGCCTGGTGGTATCCAACGCGCTTCCTGGGCTGGGGATACTGGCCGAAGCACGCGTCGTTCGGCCGACTGGCGACGCACGTGCGCTTCATCGAGCGGGCCTCCCGTAGGTTGGCGCGCGGGACCTTCCACGCGATGGTCCGCTTCGGGCCCGCGCTCGAGAAGCGCCAGGCTGTGCTCGGCCGGTTGGTGGACATCGGCGCCGACCTCTTCGTCATGTCGGCCGCGATCTCGCGCGCGCGAATGCTCGCGGACCGCGGTGAGAGCTCGAGCGCGCTCGAGCTCGCGGACCTTCATTGCCGCCGCGCGCGTCGCCGCATCAAAGAGCGCTTCCACGCCCTCTTCGCGAACGACGACCGAGCGACCCACGTCGTGGCCACCCGCTTCCTCGCGGGGGATCTCGAGTGGCTCGAGGAGGGCATCGTGCCACTGGACGACTATCGGCGCCCGCAACCCACTGCCACCCGCGAGCCCGCGACGACCCGATGACGGGAGTGCTCCACCCCAGGGCGTTCAAGGCGTCCGTGCTCTGGACGCTCGGCCTGCTCTTGCTGGGCAGCGTGGTCCACGCCACCGAGTCGAGCCTCGCCTGCCCCGACTGGCCGACCTGTTACGGCACCATGGTACCCGAGATGACGGGCGGCGTCTTCTGGGAGCATCTGCATCGTCTGGTGGCGGGCGGCCTACTCCTCCTCTGGGGGCTCGCGACCTGGCTGGCGCGCAAGGAGGCGACCGAGCGCCCATGGGTCTTCAAGGCCGCGCTGGCCGGGCTCGGATTGCTGCTGGTGCAGTCGCTGTTCGGGGGGCTCACGGTGATTTACCGGCTCCCCGACTTCATTTCGACGACGCACCTGGGGCTCGCGTTCTCGTTCCTCGCGCTCGCCACGGTGCTGGCGACAGCGACGGGTGTGACCTCGCCGTCGGATTCCGAGCGCTACGATCCGCTTCCGGTTCGCCGATGGGCGACCACCGCCGCCGCCCTGGTCTTCGTCCAATCGGTGCTCGGCGCGCTCGTGCGACACATGGATGCGGGGATGGCGTGCCCGGACTTCCCGCTCTGCTTGGGGGACGTCGTACCGCCGCTCGTGAACGTTCCCATTACAGTCCACTTCCTGCATCGCGTGCTGGCGCTCGTGGTTGCCGGGGTCGTGCTCGCGTTCGTCGCGCGCGTGCTTCGCAGCGACGCTCCCCGAAGGGTCCGTGGGTGGGCTACCGCAGCCGCAGTTCTCGTGCTGGCGCAGGTCGCGCTGGGCGTGGCGTCCGTGCTCACGGTGATGGCCGTGATTCCGGTCTCTCTGCACACGTTGGTGGCGGCGTCCCTGCTCGCCACTCTCGTCCGCCTGAGCACACCGAGTTGAACTGGGCCGAGCTCGGCGACTCTCTCGCCGCCGTCAATGCCACGTTGAATGCGACCAGCGCGGTCGCGCTCCTGGTCGGATACGTCATGATCCGCAGGCGTGCCCTGCACGCGCATCGCATGGCCATGGTCACGGCGCTGTCGGCGTCGGCCCTCTTCCTGGTGTTCTATGTGACGCGCGTCGCGCTGACGGGCACGCACACGTTCGCGGGACAGGGGTGGGCGCGGACGCTTTATCTGAGCATCCTCTTTTCGCATATGGTGCTCGCGGTCCTCGTCCTACCCTTCGTGCTTCGGCTCGTGTACCTGGTGCGCAAGCGCCGCTACCACGACCACGCGCGTCTCGCGCGCCGGGTCTTCCCCGTGTGGGCGTACGTCTCCGTCACGGGGCTCCTGGTCTACCTGCTGCTCTACCAGGTGTACGGGTACACTTGAGCCGCCGGGCACCGGCCGACCGCTCGCCGGTGGGCATGGCCGAGGCGTTCGCCGCGGCCTGTCTGTGGGGATCTTCCGGTGTCTTCGCGGTCCACCTCTTCCGTCTCGGCGTTCCTCCGGAGACGGTCGCGCTGGTCAGGCCGCTCATCGGCGCGGCCATCCTGGTAGTGGGCTTCCTATTGGCCAGACCCGCGCTCCTACGGCTACCCGCGCGCGCGCTCCTGGTGGTCGGGGTGGGGGGGGGCGCAGCGGTGGGTGTCTTCCAAGTCGCGTACCAGATGTCCGTCGACGCCTCCGGTGTGCCCACCACCGTGGCGTTGCTCTACCTCGCGCCGGCGCTCGTGGCCGCGGCAGCCGGGCCGTTGCTCGGCGAGTGGCCGAGCCCGCGACAGATCGCTCTGATCGCCGTGACCTTGGTCGGCGTATGGCTGACGATTCTCGGTGCCCAACCCGTCGAACCCACGTTCGCCGCGGCGAATCTGGGATGGGGCGTTCTGGCCGGCGTGGCGTATGCAGCGTACACGCTCTTCGGTAGGTACGCGACGCCTCGCTTCGGCTCCGTGCCGACCGTCGTCTACAGCACGCTCGGAGCGTGCGCGCTCCTGTCGGTCGTGCTGCCCGCCTCCACCGGAGGGATGGTACTTCCCTCGAGCGGTCGCGCCTGGCTCCTGCTCGCGGTGTTCGGCGCCCTGACGATCGCGGGGGCCCAGTTCCTCTTCTTCGACGCGCTGGGGCGGGTCGAGGCGAGCACCGCGTCCGTCGTCACCGCCGCTGAGCCGATCGCCGCCGCGCTGCTCTCAACCCTCCTGCTCGACCAGGGGCTCTCCCCCCTGGGGTGGGTCGGGATCGCGTTCGTGGTCGCCGGCGTGGCCGGGGTCGGCCTCACGGCCGCCCCGCGCGGCTCCTAGCCGGCCAGCTCGACGCGCGGCTCCGCGTCTACGCCGCCGGGAAGGAGATCTCGACCTCTGCGCCGCCGTCGGGCACGTTGCGCAGCTCGATGCGCCCGCCCATGGACTCGATGACCTTCCGGGCATGCGGGAGCCCGAGGCCGAGCCCGACCTCCGACGTGGAGTAGAACGGATCGAAGGCGCGCCGGAACGCTTCTTCGCTGAAGCCCTTGCCCCGGTCGCGCACGCTGATCTTCGCGCGGCCACCATCTCGCGTCACAGTGAGGTCCACCGTCTGGCCGCCACCGAAGCGCGCGGCGTTGTGCAGCACGAGGTACAGAGCGTCCAGGAGCGCCGCCGGATTCAGCGAGGCGCGGATGCCCGCCTCGCTCATCGACAGGCGGACGCCGATGCCCTGATCCGTCACGAACTCCTTGCAGACGCGCTGCGCGAGGGCGCCGACATCGGTGCCCTGCCTGTCGGCCGGCACGTCCTTGATGAAGAAATCGAGGTCCTCGAGGGCACCCAGCGCGCGCGCAATCCGCTCGCGCAGCTCCTCTGCGGTTGAGGCGTCACCGACCCCAGAGAGTGGGGCGCGAACACCTTTCTCGAGGAAGCTGCTCACCCGCCCGACGGCTTCGCGAAGCGCGCTGGCCCGTTCCGTCTCCCGCGGCGCCCACCCCTCCTGGAGGGCCTTCTGCAGCTCGGCCTCCGGGGTTCCCGCGGCGAGTCCCGGGAGGGTCCGACCGCGTCGCAGGGCTTCGACGAGCGAGCGGAGCCGTGCTTCGGCTTCCGCCCTCGACTTCTCCTGGCCTTCCTTGCGTCCCTTCTCGTTACCCTCTTTGCGCCCCTGCTCCAGTCC
>JBEBGN010000327.1:0-1574 GCA_040081395.1 Longimicrobiales bacterium | reverse complement strand
CGAGGTCGTCTCCTTCGAGGAGATGGTCTACTTCGAGGACAAGAAGGAGTACTGGCCGGTCTCGAAGATCCCCGAGGGCGGGAAGATCTTGAACATCTCCGGCACCGACCTGCGCAAGCGTCTGCGAGAGGGCGCCGACATCCCGGAGTGGTTCACGTATCCGGAGGTGGTGAAGGAGCTCCGGATGCGCTATCCGGATCGCTCCAAGCAGGGCTTCACGCTCTTCATGACCGGACTGTCCGGGTCGGGTAAGTCGACCATCGCCAACGTCCTCATGGCGAAGCTCATGGAGATCGGCACGCGCCCGGTCACTCTGCTCGATGGCGACCTGGTGCGTAAGCACCTGTCCAGTGAGCTCGGGTTCTCCAAGGAGCATCGCGACCTGAACATCAAGCGCATCGGCTACGTCGCGAGCGAGATCACCAAGAACCACGGCGCCGCGGTGTGCGCACCGATCGCTCCGTATGCCTCGGTGCGTCGGGACGTGCGCCAGATGGTCGACGCCGTGGGCGCGTTCATCGAGGTCTACATCTCGGCCCCCATCGAGGTGTGCGAGCAGCGCGACCGGAAGGGTCTGTACGCCAAGGCGCGCGCCGGGCTCATCAAGGGCTTCACGGGCATCGACGACCCGTACGAGGCGCCCGAGAACCCCGAGATCCTGATCGAGACCGACAAACTCAGCGTCGAGGAAGCCGCGGCGAAGATCCTCGGCTACCTCGAGGCCGAGGGGTTCATCGCGCCGCAGGGGCAGTAGCGCCCGTCGAAGCCGATCGCACGACCCTCTACGTATTCGGTCCGCCCGCGCTACGTAGAGGGTCGTAGAGAGAAGCGAGCGGCGCTGGGGCACCTTTCTGGTCGAGATCACTCACCGGAGGGCCCCATGAACAAGGCCGCGCTATTCCTGCTCCTGCCCGCGTTGGCGGCGTGCGACATGGATTTCGGGCTGGGCCTCGATCTGACGGGCCTGGGATGGGGCTCCGGCGGCTGGGGCCCGTACACGGCGTCCGTCGAGGGGTCAGTCATGGTCGGGCCCTTCCGCGCGATGGAAGATGAGGTCACGGTCGAGCTCTTCGACCCGGCGCGACCCGGGACGACACTGACCACCTCGGTGTCATCGGAGGGGGGCTACTACAGCTTCGACCTCGGAGCGGCGCCGGCGGCGAACGTCTGCTCTTACCAGATCCGGGGGGCTCTCCCTGACGGCACCACAAGCGCGCCGCAGCCCCTGTTCGACCCCGTGCCGGCCCCCTGCGCCCTCGCACCTAGCTGGTATATCGGCTCGACGCTGAGCGTTGCGGCGTACGAACCCCTCGAGGAAGCGTTCACCGTCCAAGGCACGGTGCTCGTCGACGGCCGCGCCGCGACCGCGGGCGAAGTCACCGTCGAGCTCACATTGCGCCCGAGGACGCCATCCGACTCCGTCCTCGTTGCCCGCACCGACGCGAACGGACGCTATCGGTTCGAGACGTACGACGCCGGGGAGCGGTTCGCGCTATGCAGCGGCGCATGGGCGGGTGCGCGCGACGGCTCCGGCCGCAGCCAGAGCCTCAGGCTCGAGGGCCTGCCCCAGTCCG
>JBEBGN010000326.1:0-1576 GCA_040081395.1 Longimicrobiales bacterium | reverse complement strand
GGGGAAGGTGCCGCTGCTCCCGCTCCGGTGGGGACGCCGAGCGCTCCGACCGGCACGGGCAACTAAGCGGAGCGACCGCGCGTGGCGCGAATCGAAGTGCCGATGCCGCAGATGGGGGAGTCCATCGCGGAAGGCACAGTCTCCAAGTGGCTCAAGCGGCTGGGTGATGTCGTCCAGCGCGACGAGCCCATCCTGGAGATCTCCACGGACAAGGTCGACGCCGAGATCCCCGCGCCCGCTGCGGGCACGCTCGTCGAGATCGCCGTCCAGGAAGGGGAGACCGTCGGGGTGGGCACAATCGTCGCCTACATCGACCCGGACGGTATGGGCGCGAGTACCCAGCCGGTCGCCACCGCGTCGCCTGTCGTCGCGGCGTCCGCGCCCGCCGAGGCACGAGTGGCAGAAGAGGTCGAGGTCGCCCCCGCTCCGGTGCCCGCGGTGTCGGCACCGCCCGTTGCTCCCGCGCCGCCCTCCGAAGCGGACGAACGTGCGCGCACGCGCTCCACGCCTGTGGTGCGTCGAATCGCAGAGGAGCACGGCATCGATGTGGAGGTGGTACCAGGCACGGGTCACGGCGGCCGGGTCACCAAGCAGGACATCCTGAGCTTCATTCAGGGCGGTCCCACCGTTCCGGCCGCGCCCGCACCTGCCGTGCCCGCACCCGTCGCGTCGCGCCCGGTGTCGGCACCCGCGCCGGCTCCGGCCGCTCCTGCCCAGGCCCCCGCGGGGCTCTGGGAGACGTTCTACCGAGAAGTGCAGCACCCCGAGTACCACGTACGCGCGGCCGATCGCGTCGAGTCGATGGACAAGATCCGTCGGCTCACCGCGGAGCATATGGTGCTCGCGAAGCGCGTGGCGCCCCATGTGCACTCCTTCATCGAGATCGACTTCTCGGCCATCGATCGCATTCGCGCGGAAAGCAAAGCCCGCTGGGCGGCGCAAGGCGTGCGCGTCAGCTACACGGCCTTCGTGGCCTGGGCGGTGTCGCGCGTGCTGCGGGACTTCCCCATGGTCAACTCGGCGGTGTCGGGCAACAACGTCATCTACCGGGGCAACGTGAACGTGGGCCTGGCGGTGGACCTCGACCCCGGGCTCATCGTCCCGGTGGTGCACGACGCCGATCACCTCGGACTGGTCGGGATCGGTAACCGCATCGTGGACTTGGCGACGCGCGCGCGCGATCGGAAGCTCATGCCGAGCGAGATCCAGGGAGCGACCTTCACGATCACGAACCCGGGCGTACTGGGCACGCTGGTCGGCATGCCGATCATTCCGAAGGGCACGTCGGCGATCCTGGGCACCGGCGCGATCGAGAAACGCGTGGTCGTTGTCGAGGATCCCGAGACCGGGACGGACTCGACCGCCATCCGGAATCGCGCCTATTTCTCGCTGGGGTACGACCACCGCATCGTGGATGGCGCCGACGCGGCGCGCTTCCTCGCGCGACTCAAGGAGACGCTGGAGAGCTTCCCCAGCGACGCGTAGTGGCCCCCGCGCGACCTGCGCGGGACGAGGGGTCGGGCCGCCTGCTCGACGTGCGACACCTCGGCGTGGTCCCGTATGCCGAAGGGCTGCG